>CAKZML010000059.1 GCA_937128475.1 uncultured Chromatiales bacterium | reverse complement strand
AAAAGCCCCGCCATGAGCGGGGCTTTTTTTGCCCGGTAATCAGGCTCCGTTGGTCAAAGGTATTGGCTCCGAATAATCGGTAGGCAAAACATTTGAACCAATTGAACTGCAGTCCCTCTAACCATTTTGAGAAGAGCGAACCTCTTATGGAAGGGAAAGAGTATGAAATTCAGAATGATTTTCGGCCTGGTATTGGCCATGGTGTCGGCCTCAGTTCTCGCATCGCCCAAGGACCGGGTCTTTGAACAAGTCCTGGAACTTGATGGAGAGAAGCGGGTGTTGATTGATGGTGGCGTGGGCGCCATTGACGTGCGCGCCAGCGATGACCAGAAGATTCATGTGTTTCTCAAGGTCGAGCCGGATGATGATTCCAATTCCCTGGACGAGGAAGATATGGCGGCCATGGAACTGGAGGTTGACCGGACTAGCCGCAGGGTAAAGCTGGAGCTGGATTTACCCAGTGGGGTTGATGTCGACGATGTTCAGGAACACTGGGAAGTTCGGATTCCCTCAGGCGTGGAGACGGAACTGGAACTGGGTGTTGGCCAGGTAGATGTGCGCGGACTTACCGGTGGTTTGCTGATATCGGTGGGCGTCGGTGAGTTAAACGTGGACATCCCTTCCGGTCCAGTGGAAGTGTCAGTAGGTGTTGGTGATGTCGAAATTATCCAAACCAAGGCCAATATCGGCACCGTTCGTGTTGATACGACGGTGGGTGATGCCCGCCTGCGAGTGAATGGCGAGCGCATCGAAGGCTCCAGTCACTTCGGGATCGGGAACCGGATCAAGTTCAAGGGCGACGGCCAGGACGAGATTGAAGTCAGCGTGAAAGTTGGCGAGGTGAAGGTCGAACTGGACAGCCAGTAGAAGGCTTTCTAGGCCAGTCGGAACAACAGCAGGCTCAGGTCATCGGGCTTGCTGGGGTCTTCCGGCTGGGGTTCGATCATTCGTTGCCTGGCCAGGGCGGACAACTGGGCCGCGGACTCGGACAAGGGGCCGCTGCGAATGATGTCGACAATCTCCTGTTGATGAAGATTGTCGAACAGGCCGTCACTGGCAACCAGCACAGTATCTTTCTTGGCCAATACCTGGGTTTTGCCAACCTCGATTCGCATTTCGCTGTCGCCGATAAAGTTGGAAACCAGGTGGCGGTGCTCGTGGAACAAGGCTTCCGAGGCATCCAGGAAACCTGCCTCTACGGCGAAGCCGACAGGGGAGTGGGGGATGGTTTCCAGCTTGACCTTGCCGCGCTGGCCGACAATCAGGGCCGCTGAATCTCCGACGTGGTAAGAACGAAAGCTGTCTTGATCAACGGCGACGATAGTCAGTGTGGTGGCAGACCCATTTGCCAGGTCCAGCACCGACTGGTGAGCTGCTTCAATGCCATTTAGCACCGCGGTGCGCAATAGCAGGGACTCTTTGCGAGAGTCGTGCAACGAATCCGACAGGGCTTGCATGGCGGTGGACGAGGCCCTGTGACCGGCAGGCATGCCACCGGCGCCATCGGCCACGGCCAGCACGATGGCATCCGGGCCATAGCTGGCGGCAAATGTGCAGTCTTCATTGGGACCCTCCCGTCCGGGGGCAGGAATACAAGCTCCGGCCACCGAGCCCTGGAGAATGTCCACGCCCACGGGGCCAGGCTCCTGGGAGTCCAGCCACATTAGTACACAGTAGTCGTCTTGGATTTCAGTGCTCATTTTGCTGCAACCTTGTGCCTGCACCAGGGGCAGTAGCCCCAGAATTTTGTGAGTACGCCGTTGCCGCAACCCTTGCAGCGCTGCTTGTTTCCGCTGATCTGCCAGCCGCGCCTGATTTTCTTTCTACACCATGGGCAATACTTCATGAATGGCATCAGCGGAGCGCGGCTGCTGCAATCACAGTTGCTCACGTAGCGAATATCGCTGTATTGCCGGTTGCCCTCTTTTTCGAAGCCACCTCCGTAGCACCAGGCGCAATATTCCCAGTCCAGTTTTACGCCACGCTGGCAACGGGGGCAGTGAGCCGGGTAGTGAGTCTCGCAGCCCAGGCTGGGATTGTCCTCGCCGCACCAGGGGCAGAACTGCATGGACTCGGATATCGGGGCTTCGCAGTGGCGGCAGGCATGGTGGGTCTCCAGGACCTTGCCAAACTGGCGAAGAAAATCCTTGTTTACCGGGGTCTGCCAAACGGGCAGTCCGGTGGGCATGACGCGTTTCTCGCCTTTCTGCCTCCTGGCCGGTGACTTGATCACAGCGAACGCGCTTTGCATTTCCATGCCGTCCCGGAAACGGTCCGCCGGTTTAACTTCAAGTGCCTTGCGGATAAATGCGATGAGTTCAGGGCGGACACGCTGCTTGAGCCGTTCATAACCGGCAGGCGGCCACTCGAATGGCCACTCTGGCACCTTGCCAGAGAAGACCCGGTACATCACAAGGCCCAGGGAAAACACATCCGACTGGAACATGGGCCGGCCCATGGCTTGCTCCGGAGCGATATAACCCAGTGTTCCGGAGCCGGAGGCCTTTATGGTGCGCAGGCTTTTCTTTGCAAAAGCGAAGTCACCCAGGCGCAAATGGTTGTCAGGAAACAGGATGAAATTTTCGGGCTTTATGTCGCAATGAATGATTTTCATCGAATGGGCGTGAGCCACGGCGGCGATAGCCTGTCCGCACAAATCCATCGCCTTGGTCCCGGCCAGTCGTCTCTCCAGGCGATCGCCCAGGGTTTCCTTTCCCAATGGACTGACAATGACGAACTCCCCATCGATTTCCCTGGCATCCAGCACGGGAAGCACATTTTCGTGCTGCAGACGCACAGCCAGGCGGACTTCCTTGTGGAAGTCTTCCATCGTTGAGGGGTCAATATCCCGGTGGGGTATTTTCAGGGCGACCTGGATGCCCATCACAGGATCACTGGCTCGATAGACAGAGGCCAGGGGGCCCTTGTTGATGCAGCCGCCTATCGTGTATTTACCCAGCTTTTGTCGTGTCTTGAATGTCATTGCTTATCCTTAACTGCCGAAAAATACGACAGCGAGGGAAAACATACGGTGCCTTCGGAGCCTTGGCAAGCATCCGATTGAGTTAGTCCCGGCGCGGACAGTTAATCCGCGCCGGGGAACTCGATTTGGCTAGCCCTTGGGGCCGTTGATCAGGGCATCCCGGGTGAGTTCGACGATCAGGTCCACATCGTCTTCGCTCATCAGGAAGTAGGGCGTATAGCGCAGAGAATTGGTGCCGCCGTGAATGACGCCCAGGCCATGTTTACGCAGGTATTCTTCAGTACTGTCGGCGCCGTAGCACTTGAAACGGGGATTGAGTTCCGCGCTAAGCAGCAGGCCGGTGCCTTGTACATTCGTTACCGCGTCGCCGAGTTCGTCGATCAACTTGCCCAGGCCAGCTACCAACTGCTTGCCCCGGGTGCGGATATTCTCGCGGATCTCGGGAGTCAGCTGTCCCAGCACGTTCACGGCCACGTCCAGGGCCCGCGGGTTGCTGGTCATGGTGTTGCCGTATACGCCCTGGCGATACAAGGTGGCGGCGCGACCAGACATGGCCAGCACGGACAGGGGATACTGGCCGGCGTTCAGGGCTTTTGAATAGGTTTCCATATCCGGCGGTGGCAGTTCCCGGAAGCCGGGGTAGTCGGTGATGGACAGCACGCCCTGGGCGCGCAGGCCAGCCTGGATGGAATCAACCAGGAACAGGGTACCGTGCTCGGCGGTCAGTTCCCTGGCACGGATGTAAAAGTCGGGATCAATGGGCTGGCCGGGATTGCCCTCGCCCATGACCGGCTCCATGAAGAACGATTCGATGAAGAATCCTTCCTCGTCGGCACGGGCATACACGGCTTCCAGGTCGGCAATATTGTTGGGCTCAACAGTAAGCAGGTAGTCCAGGTCCCGGTAGGAGGCCAGGTGTTTCTTGTAGGCCTTCTGACAGGAATCCGAGGAGCGGGCGGGACGATCGGTACGACCGTGGAAGCTGCCCTTGAGGGTCAGGCCGCGAATTTCCTTGCCTTCGTGACGGCCACCCGGATCGGTCATTTCCTTGGCGCCGATGTCAGCGATACGCGAGCCGATACCCACCGCCTCGGAGCCACTGTTCAGGCACAGGAAGCGCTGGAACTGGATGCCGTCATTGCGGGTGTGGCCCAGTTCTTTTTTCAAGGCCTTGATGAAGCGCATGTGGCTGATGCTGGGGGTCATGATATTGGCCATGGCGTGGGGCTGGCTCATGGTGTCCAGCACTTTTTGCGGCCCATGGCCGAAGCCCAGCATGCCGTATCCGCCACAATCGTAAATTACTGCGCCTTTCACGGTGACAATCCAGGGGCCCTGGGCCGCCAGGGCCACGTAGGGATTGATGGCGTCTTGTTGATAGAAGTTTGTGAAACCATCCTGGGTCGCTGCAATCTGGTCGACCTCATCCATGGTCAGTAATTCGGGTTCTGTTTTCTTCAGATCCAGGAATGCGCCATAGGCACGCTCGATGGCCTTGTGTAATCCGGAGTCCTTCCCGAGAAAGCGCAGAATGGCCTCGTCTGCCAATCCTGTGGTGAGCGCTGTTCCACCGTGGTCCCGCATTTCCTTTAGCTGGCTAATGCAAATTTCTGGTGTCAGGGCGCTGGCTGGCTGAGCCATGGGAATCTCCTTGGTCAATACGTACAAACTGGCGATTGTATCACCGCCGGGCCAGTATCCGATGGGGATATTTTGAAAATTCGGGTTGATAGTTCCAAAGCACGTGGGATTTGCAGAAAAGCTGTTAATTTGAGAGCGTTCGGTGACGACATAGACACTACCAGCGGGAGTTTGGGCATGCGTCGACAATCATTTTTGTGGCCCTGGGGGATGTTTTTTTCATGCCTGCTGGTGACCAGTGCCGGATTGACGGGCTGCGCCTCGAATCCGGCGACCGGTGGTATGGACCTGGTCATGATGTCCGAGGAGACGGAGATAAAGCTGGGGGAGGAGAACCACCAGCAGATCATGAAGCAATACCGTCCCTATTCTAACGAGGCGTTACAGACTTATGTTAACAACGTGGGCCAAAGCCTGGCCGCGGTTAGCGAGCGTAGCGAACTGGCCTTCCATTTCCTGGTGCTGGATGACGACATGGTCAATGCCTTTGCGTTGCCCGGCGGCTATATCTATATCACCCGGGGGATGCTTGCTCACCTGAATTCGGAGGCCGAGCTGGCGGCGGTGCTGGGCCACGAGATCGGACATGTCACCGGGCGGCATGCGGTGCGCCAGGACAGCACGTCCAAGCTACTCAGCGCCGGCTCAGTGGTGACAGGCGTTGCCACCGGTTCCGTGGCCGCCATGGATCTTGGCGGCATGCTGGGGGGAGCGCTGGTAAGCGGTTATGGCAGGGAGATGGAACTGGAGGCTGACGAGTTGGGCGCCAGGTACATGGCCAGGACCCAGTATCCGCCACCCCAGATGCTTGAGGTCATCGACATCCTCAAGCGGCGTGAGTCCTTCGAAATTGGCCGGGCCAGGCAGGAAAAACGCGAGCCACAGATTTATCATGGCTGGCTTGCCAGTCATCCGGATAACGACACGCGCCTTGCAGAAGCGGTACAGGCTGCCGCCGCGGAGGGTCCGGGGGATCCGGCCATGATTCGCCGCCAGTTGTTTCTCGAGAACATTGACGGCCTGGCGTGGGGCAAGAGCCACGCCGGCGGCGTGGTCCGGGATAATCGTTTTTACCATGAGCGCCTGAGGGTTAAATTCACCTTTCCACAGGGTTGGAGAGTGGAGAGCGAGAAGAATGCAGTCATCGCCTTTTCCCCGGACAGTGATGCGGCGATTAGCGTGACCCGCATGGCCTATGCCAAGGGCCAGACCCCGAGACAATTTGTGGACAGCGCACTGGGTCTGAAGGACTTGAGGGACGATACGGATATTACAATTGCCGGTAAGCCCGGGTTCATTGCCATTGCCGAAAGAGCCAGGTCCCCGTTTGGAATGCGTCCCTTGCGGCTGGCGGTGGTGTTCGATGCACCTACCCGAAGCGCTTACGTGTTCTCTGGCTCCGGGCGCAAGGACCTGAGCAAGATCGCCAGGGACCAGGAGTTTATTTCCACGATCTTCAGTTTTGATCGCCTGCAATATTCGGAACGTCAGCTGGCCAGCCAGCCGGTTATCAAGGTGATCAGGGCGGAGCCGGGCACGACCGTGGAGCGGCTGGCCGAGGATTCCCCGATTTCCGGTTATCCCCGGGAAATATTACGCTTGATCAATGACCTTGAGCCAGGTCAGGAACCCGTGGCAGGGGACTTCATCAAGACGGTGCAGTAGGGGCGGGTTTATTCGGAGCCGATGTCTACCGGGGCTCCGCCCAGGAACTGTGATAACTGCTTGGCCAGGCCCTTGCAGGCGGCTGCCTGGGTGCGGGCAATCAGGGGGATCGGCACCACCAGCGCAGGCATGTAGCTGGTGCCGCTGACATCGGCGCTGACCATTCCCGTGGTTGATGCTGTTCGCAAGTCCCAGATGGTTGCTTCGTAGTCCGCTGCATCTTCCCACCATCCAAAACCGAGGCAACCACCGCCTGCGGGGCTGATCGCGCAGGACATGGTGCCCCCGCTGTCGATGCGCTGGGTGCTTCCATCCAGCCACACCACGTACCGCACCCCGGTTTGTTCAATCTGGCTGCGTACCCCGGGATTGGCCAGTAGCTTGGGAATCGCGTCGGTGGTTACCGGAGCGGTGCCGGGTTCAAACCAGGGAAACATGGCGTCGACAAACGCCTTTTGAGGGTGGACTTTAAGGTGGGTGCTTTCTTCTGACAGCCGTTCTTCAACGCATTCGGTAAAGCTGGCCTCGGTTTCCGAAGCGTTTTCATGGCGCCGCGCAAGGATCACGATGGAGTCAGCATTGTCGAAGGCAATGCCCGGTTGCTTGACCTGTTCGATGGTGGAGTTCACGCAACCACTCATAGACAGGGCCAGCGACAGGACAAGAGTGAATCCCGCGGTCGCAAGGACAGCCTGAGCGCATCGACTAGTGTGCAGGTAAGCCATTCAAACGCTCCTGTTCATCAATCCATTCTCGAACCCGCGGCTGCTTTTTGAACTTGATAACAATATTGGCGGCGGCATCGCGCATGGCCGTTACCGTGGCTGCACTCAGGGCATTCGATGCGCCAAGCATTTCCGGTTCGGCCTTGCCGTATCCCGTCACTACCCATTTCACAATGGGCTTTTGGTCGTTATCGAAGGCATCGATACGGTATTTGACCCATGCCTCGAAAAAGTCCGACTCCAGTCTCGATGGCGGTGCAATCTGCAGCTCAACAATCGAAGGCGTGATGATCGCATCATACCCCTCGCTGTCGGCAAAGGCTTGCTCGAGACTGTCAACCTTCACCACCGTTGCGAACATGGAGGCGAATAACTTGTTGAACATGTTCATGTTGGCGTTGCCCAGTTGCACGACCCAGTCAGAGGCTCCCACGATGTCCTCGGTGTGTTCGAAGTCGGTAAGACTGGGATCGTAAAACACCGCGACTCGTACCGGCATGGGCGCGATAAGGGGTGTCGGGATATTGGTTTCTATCGGGACTGTTGTCGTGCATCCAGCCAGTATGGCCAGGCATATCGCCAGCCCGCCGAGGCGAACCGGCCGACTAATCTGGGTAGATGGAGTGTTGCCGCCTGGGTGCATCTAGAGTCCGTATCGTTTATCGTCTTTATAGTTCTGTAAACCGACGAATGTTCCACCATTTTTGTAGCACAGGATTCGCATCAAGGTTGCGAAACGCGTGCCGGTGGTCTGAAATCGTGGTGCGTTGGCAAACTGCACCGGGAAACCTATCGCGTGAATGCGCACCAGCCGGTTGCCGTTCTCGTCTTCGCGGTTAATGCGATCAACGGTTCGTACTACATCGGAAATCGATGAGCCGGTGAATTCATCGCCCATGACGTAAATGCTGATTTTCTTGTCCGGTGCATAGAAAGTCCGAATAGCCGCGGTAATGCCTTCCACTGGACTGGAGTTGCTAAATGGCGTCCAGGTTTTCAGGCGCTGGATAATCGCCTCACGCCGCGCCGGTGTGTCGGGAATCCAGCGGTTGGTGTAACGGGAGAACATGAAGTCGCCCATGTCGTTCATCACCTGGATGCCCTTGACCGATGGATGTACTTGCAGGGTTTCCTCGACTTTGGTCAGCAGCATGTCCCAGCTGTAGTTGAACATGCTTCCCGATGTATCAATGACGAAGATGATGTATTCGGAATCTACCGGTACGCCGCCGATGGTGGAATCCGATTCCTTGCGCCGGTAGTTCTCACCCAGCAGTCGCTTCATTTCTTCACTCAGGCTTTGCTGGGCGCGAGAAAGGCGTTCGTTTAACTTGCTTGCCACTTGCGAGTCTTCCCGGGAGGCTTCAAATTGTCCCTTGATAAAAGACAGGTCGCCTTGCAGCCGGGCAAGCCTGGCCTTTACATCGGAGAGTTGGTCCTTGCGGCTGATCAGCTCCCGGTTTAATACATTGGTTTCACCACGAATCTCGTTGAGCTGTTCGCGCAGCAACGTGACCAGCCCGTCCAGTTCCCGGGTGTTTTCCTCGATGATCATTGGTTCGGCTGTCTTGGTCAGTACCAGCAGCAAAATGATCGCCCCGAAGCCACAGCAAATGCAGTCCAGGAAGGACAGGCTTGATGCTTCGACTGTTCTGCGTTTTCTCACGCTGCTGCCACCTCAGGGCCAGTCCCGGGAGGGGCTCATAAAGGATCCGCCAGTGACCTGGGCCAATTGCCAGAACGCGCCGGCCGCCATGGCATCGCCTTCCATGGGAAACAGGATGACATTCACCGGAATACCCAGGGGCAGTCCGCGCATGGCGCCATCAAAAAACTGCATCCGCTGTTTTGCACTGACCTTGGAGCCTCGCGGTCGTGATTCACCCTGGGTGGGAAGACTGTCGGTCACCAGGTAAATGTTATCCGGTGCGGGCTTTAATGTAGTGGCGATGCGCACAGGACCGTACAGACTGGTGCCGTTCTGGGGTATGACTTTTCGCAGTTGCTCCATGGCCTCATCCAGCCTGCGTCCCTCGTCGGTCTCCAGCCAGGTTCCGCCGGTCCCCTCAAGCAGGGGTGTAGCCTTGGTGTTGAAAACATAGACCTGGAACCTGCTGTCACTGGGGATCTGGGCAGTGAGCCAGTCCACGGTGGACAGTGCACGTTGCCATTTACGAGATGCCAGTTTCTGTTCATCCGGCATATTGCGACGACGGATAATATTGACAATGGTTTCGTCGAGCATGCTTGCCGAAGCGTCCACCAGGATCAGAATTCGCTTTCCGCCCATACGCAGACCGGTGAGGTATTGCCGATCGCCCTGGCCGACGTAGCTACGCAGTGCGCCGCCTTCGTCTTCAGGGTCGCGTCCTGCCTCAAGCAGTCGTTTGCGCTCCTCGTCCCTGGCCTTGAGATCGGCCTTTAGCTGATTCAGGTGTTCTTGCTGGGCAACCGTCAGCTTGCTCATATCGGCAAGTTGTTCCCGGCTGATGACCAGCTCATCAAGTACCTTGTTGGACAGGCCTTCGGTGATAGCAGTTTCCTTGTCGGTCTCCTCGACAGAGTTACGCAGTTGCACCAGGCGTTGTTCACCGGCCAGCACCAGGGTCTCCAGCTGGTTTACCTCGGAAATCAGGTCTTCATTAAAGGAATCCGAGCGTACCTGGGAGGCATGGTTGATGATCATGAAGAACAACACCACGGCGCCGAATCCGCAAGACATGCAGTCCAGGAAAGAAATATTGAAAATGTTTAGCTCGCGTTTCTTTCTAGCCATGTCACTGGTCCAGAGAAATTGCCAGCAGGACCTGTTCGCCCCCGCCTGGGCTTACCTGGTCGCCAGCGCGCAGAGCTTGGTCGGGTTCGGCAGGCTTGCCGTTAACCTTCCAGGGATGGCCTTCAGACAACACAAGACCTGAATCGGTTGTGCGAATTTGTGGGCCAGGCGTGTCGCCGTGATGCACCGTGATCGTGTCCCCGGCGGTTGAGATACCCAGGCTTGGGGCAGGGCAGTAAGCGACGCCCTGGACGATAATGTGGGTCGCCAGGGGTTGTTGCCTGGCCGGGGTTGGCGGTGTTTTCGGTGCACGTGCAGATACCGCCTCACTGATGTCACGGGGGTTCCAGGGCAGGCTGGTGACATAGCGCAGGTTGTCCGCATCGCAGCGAATCTGGTCTGCGTGCTGTATGGCCCCCAGGGCTCCCCCGTGGGCTTCCAGGGTGACTACCTGGCAGTTATCCAGTTCGGCCAGGGCATCTTCGAGTCCGGGCAGGGCTCTTGCCCTGTGGGTCAGTTGCACCAGCACACCGGTATCACTTGCACGAGCACTCACTTGCTCGGCGACTTGCCGGAACATGTCCCGACTTGCCTCCAGCAGTTGTTGGCGTTTGAAGCTTAGCTGGTACTTGCGGCCCCTGGATTCGACTTCCAGTAATGCGGAGCCATCCTGGTCCAGGCGTTCCAGCCAACCCGGCAGTGAGTCATACAAGAGTTGTTCAGACTCGGCCTGGTGCATGGGGTCAAATCGGGTGTTACGAACGAATGCGTCGGCAATTCGATTGCACCACAGGTCTGCCAACTGGGTCAGGCCCACGCCGGCGATACTGTCACTGCGCTGGCGACGAATCAGCGAGCCTTCTTCAAGTTCAGAAATCACCATGCGGTGAAGATGCACGTCCAGGTGCAGCAGCCGTCGACCAGCAGAGGAATATCGCGAAGCGGCCACGGCGGTGTCGACCACACCGCGCACGGGAATGCCGCATTCATTGGTGATGCCCAGTAGCAGTGCCAGTTGTTCTGAGTTGTATACCCCGGGCACCACCAGGATTACTTCATGTTCTCCGGGACCGGGATTCCAAATTGATTTCAGGTGCGAATAGACCAGGTCGGCGGATGTGCGGATGTCCCGGGTGGTTGAGGTCAAAGGATCCAGGTTCAATTTCTGCCAGAATTGACTGTTCGCATTTGCCGGTCTCAGGCGAAACTGCCTGGCCGCTGCCTCGCCAAGTAGCAGTTCCCGGTTGTCCAGTACGGCTACACCGGGACTAACCAGTGGTTCGGCGCCGGCACTCAACAATGTGAGGCCGGTATCGTTGATTTCCAATGCGCTCAGTAGCACTGCCACGTCCTTTATTTCACCTGCAGGTGGCGAAGTAGCCGGTCGTCGCAATAGTCCTGGGTATCAAGCACCAGTCGTTCCTGGACCAGCTGTAACTGGTGAAGCAGGAACATCAATACGATGCTCAGGACCAGGGCGATGAAGGTGGAATTAAAGGCCACGCCCAGGCTTTGTGTCACGCCGGCGATGTCACCTTCCACGGCCTTGTGAGCCTGGCCCAGGGCATCACCGATACCGCGTACCGTGCCAATAAATCCCACTGAGGGAATGGCCCAGGCGATGTAACGCACCATGGATAATTCTGAATCCAGCCTGTCGGTTTCGCTCTCGCATACGGTTCTCACGGCATCCGACACGTCCTGGATATTCCGGGTAGAACGGAAGCGGTGCAGGGCAGTGAGTAAGGCCCTGGGCAACAGTGACCCGGCGTATTTTTGTGGCAAGGCCTGTATTGGCCTGGATAGCTCACGGGCGTCTTCGGGAAGAATGCTCATGCCTTCATCCACCGGCACCAGGTCCATTTGCAGCAAGCTTCCCTCACGGGTGGCTGCCACGGCTTTGTAGACCATGATCGCAATCGCCCAGATCAGCAGGATGAAGCAGGTCTCTTGTTCGAAGTCCCGCACCAGTACCCAGATTGAGCGCTCCGGTACGAAGTTCGGGTCGGCATTCATCTGGATAGCCATTTGCTCAAGGATCGCCGCCGCTTTGGGGCGGACCATGGCAACGTAAACCGCGTGCACCATGATGACGGACAGGATCAGTGAGAAAAGTTGGTAAACGAACTCAAAGGGTAGTTGTTTATGCTTCATGGCGATTTTTCGTCTAACCGTTTAATGACGACATTCTAGATGTCTATGGGGAAGGAGACAGAAAGGTCTTCTGAAATCTGCTCCGTGGGTTCAAAGCGTGACGACGGTGGCGGCGGGTTGGCGCTGCTGTCCTCGTCCACGGGTATGTCCTCCTCGTCGACACTGACTGTGTCCTGGTCGGGAGATTGTGTGTCGGGCACCGCTTCCTGGGAGGCTGGCTCTTTGGGTGCAGGAGTTGTTTCCTGGGCAGGCGCTGCGGCCCATATCAGCAGCAGGGAAAGGACAATCAATAACTGTTTCATGATACGACTCCCCGCGGGTATCTATTCTGCAAAACGAGCGACCCTGAAGCCCAGGTCCGGACGGGCCTCCTTGTCAAAGTCCCGGTAGGCGAAACGCAGCTCGCTCATGCTGCCGTGTCGCCAGCTTGAGCCGCGGATGACATGCATCTCTCCCGAGGCAGGTCCTTCTGGATCGCTAACCACATTCCGCGAAGCTCCCGGATAGGTTTGATAGTAATCATGCATCCACTCTGCCACATTCCCGCCCAGATCGTGCATTCCCATGGCGTTGGCGGTGAACTTCGCCACCGGCGCCGCCGCGGCATAGCCATCATTGTAGTCTTCGAGATACAAGGACAGGATTTTTCTTGAGGTGATGTCGGCGAAGTTTCCGGCACCGGAATTGGGCGGCATGCTGTCTCCCCAGGGGAATTTAATTGCCGCCACGCCACCCTGGTAGCGAGCCGCCCAGGTCCACTCGGCTTCGGTGGGTAATCGGTATCCCAGGTTGGTGGGTTTCACCAGTTCCCAACTGTCTGCTTTCCGGGTGTAGGCCTGGGGAAGTCCGTCGCGCTTGCTCAGCCAATTACAGTACTCCACCGCATCGGCCCAACTTACTCCCGATACCGGGTAGTCATCCCGGTTCAGGTCCACGTCCTTGAACGATTCCGACCGGTGTTCTCCCTTGAACTCCCTGAATTGGGCGTTGCTCACTTCCCGGGTGCTCAGGTAGTAGCGGCGGGTGATTTCTACCTGGCGCAAGCTCTCGTTTGATCTGCGACCCTGTTCCCGGCGCGAGCTTCCCATGCCAAAACGACCAGGCTGCAGGAGCCGTAAATCATGCCCTGACGAACTGTTTATGATTCGTGGAATCGAGGCCACCCGGCTTTGTTCCAGAGTCTGTAGCACCGCCTCTACTTCCTGGGCAAAGCCCGGCCGCGGGGTCACGGTCAGCACGTAAGGGGCGTAACCGGGTTTACGAACCTCCAGCCGCTGGGGCAGGGCGGGCAGGGCGAAGACATTGCCGGTGGGTCCCAGTGCGCGGCCGTTTGCATAGACCGTGGCGTTGCCTGGATTGGACAGGACACGAACTTCGCCGAGAAATTCCGGCAACTCGACGTTCAGTCTTGCGTCTTTGCCTGATTCAACGGTTATCGATTTGGTTACTGTCTGGAAACCCGCCTTACCCAGTCGCAGGCGATACGTCTTCCCTGGGGCCAGGGCCAGATCCAGTGGGGTTTGGCCGCGGTAGCCGCCATTGACAGTGACCCTTGCACCGGCAGGCTTGCTGCGGATCTGCACCAGGCCATCGGCGCTGACCAGTTCCACGTTGTCCAGGTTGACCGGTTCACCGGCGCTGATTTCCAGGTGCTCCGTCCAGCTCTTGTGACCGGGCAGGCTCAGGGTCAGGTCATGGGGGCCGGAAAGTATGTCCACCGTGGCGGGAGTGCTCGCCAGTAATTCTCCATCCACCAGGATTTCTGCACCGGGGGGTGTGGAACTAACCGTGACCTCCGCCCAGTCCGGTGACATGGTCAGCTCCAGCGACTGGGCAATGGCCATGCCCTGGATCTCAAGGTCTTGCTGGACCGATTGATAACGGGGCGCCTCTATACGCAGGGTGTATTGCCCTGCAGCGACGTCCAATTCCGTGAGCGGAGTGGTCCCGACTTCCGCGCCATCAAGGAACACGGTGGCCCCGTGCTCCGGAATGCTGTGTACGCTTAGTACGCCCGGCAGTTTCTCCAGGCTGAATTGAAATTCCTGGTCTTGTTTTGTACTCACGACCAGGTCCTGGTTCAGCTCGTGATAGCCGGGCCTGGTTAACTGGACCGTATAGTTGCCGGGACGAAGCAGGAATCGCCCGCCCAGTTCCAGGTTGAAGCCGCCGGAGGTGATGACCGTGGTCTCGGCCTGTGGATCGCTCACGATTTCCACTGACCGGGCGGTGAGCAGGAACCACACCGCAAGGCACAGGACAATAAATGCAGCGGCCAGTGCCAGTTTGCCGGGACTGAGTTTGCTTGCCAGTCCTGCAGAGGCCGCTTGCCCGGGTCGGAAAGCCGCCGGCTTGATCAGCTGGGCATCTTGCTGGCGCCTCAGGTCGAGTTGAACTTGCTGCGAGTCGATTCGGACTGTTATCAGGCCGCTTGCCGCCTCGATGACATCACCATCTTCCAGCTGCCTGGGTTGGTCCAGGGCAACCTGGTTGACTCTCGCCGGGGTGGCGTTCTCCCCGGGTAGCAGCCACAGCCCGTCGTCCTTCCAGTCAATTAGCAACAAGGGGTGATCGATGTCATCCAGTGATGCCAGGTGCAGGCCGCCGGTCGGGCTGGCGGCCAAAGCAAGGGGCAGGTCCCCGGCAGCCAGTTCGCGAGAGCCTGAATCGTCGTTAATACGAAGCTGCCTGTTCAAATTTTTTCCTCGCAGCGCACCTGGATCGACAGGTTCCCGGAGGTTGGGCTCACCACGAAGGTCTTGCGTACGTCACGGTATCCGTTGCGACTGCCGGTGGCCACATAGGTCCCGGGGCGAAGGTTAAGGTTTTTCTCGGTGAATACGCCCAGGGGCCCGACCTTGGCAAGGATTACCTGGGTTTCATTATCCGACTCAAAGCGTACCTGGACCACCTGTCTGGACTGGGCCATGGCTTGATCCAGGGCTGCTATTTGCTGACCAAGAATTGAGGTTCGGGGTTCGATAGAGCGAGCAATTTGCAGTACCTGCCCGGCGGCCTGGTAAACCGCATCTGCCTGCAGGCGTTCGGGTTGCTGGATGTAGCTACGCATTCTTGAATCCAGTTCGGTACGTTCTCGTGCACGTTGTGCGCCGTCTTTGGCGAACACCAGTGAATCGTCCAGGCTCAATGCCGTGTCGTAGCGTTCGGCGGCCTTGGACCATTCTTCCGCATCTTCCAGCCTGGCCGCCTCGGTTTGCAATTGGGCGATCCTGTCCAGTCGGCGCATGCTCTCTGCCTGGGCCACGGCATCCCTGACCTCGGAGCTGTTTGGGCGTAGTTTTGCAGCCCGGTCAAAATACTGGACGGCGGCTTTCGCATCGCCCGCATCGAGACTGGAATATCCGCGGGACATAAGGGTGTCGAACTGACCGTCCCGAATCATTCCGCTTATGCGTTGCAAGGATGTGGCCACCACCTGGTCCGCACCATCAAGGGACCTGGCCTGGGCCAGGTAGTCCCGGGCTTGTTCCAGTTCCCCCTCACGCTCACTTTGTGCTGCCTGGCGGGCAAGTTCAGCGACCTTGTCCAGGTGTTCTGTCCTGGCCAGTCCGGTGCTTGCCCGGGGATGATTGGGTTCCAGCACCAGGGCAAGTTCGAATGCCTGGCGGGCGGCGACTGCATCATAATCCAGCAGGGCCCGGGTTCCCTCGGCCAGGGTGTTCTCCAAGATGGCCCCGACTCCTTCTTGAAGCCCCTGGAGCAGGGCGAGACCCTGTTCGTAACTGGCTGCGGCCGCGAGAAAATCCCGTTGACTGAACTGACCGTCACCTTCCTGGGCCAGGTTGATTGCCTGCTGGAAAGATTCTGCACCCCAGCGTGTGACCTCGCTGTCTTCGAGTTCCATTTGCAGGCGAACGAATTGCTCGATGAGCGCCTCGGCGTCTTCTTTTTGACGAATGATCTGGGCGGTTTGCCACGGGGCGGGGGCGGGTTCCTCTGCCTGGGGCGTGGAGGGCTTGCTCGCAAGGGGTTGAGAGCTGGATGCCTGTGCCGGTTCGCTGGTCTTCAGGACTTCCTGGGGTGGTGCATCCACCGCTCCGGGCAATAGTCCGAATACCGCAATGGCAATCACAAACAGCACGGCCAGGGCGACCCAGACAAGTTTCGCCTGGACATGGGAGCCTCGGCCGCTGGGGCGGTTTTGGGAATCAGTCGTGCCACGCGCAAATGTAGCCGCTGAAATAACCTGGTGTTCGTCATCCGCTGACCGGGAGCGGAACGCCGCAGGTTGTATTTTTTCATCTTCCATGCGGTTATCTGTATCGCTCATTCATCTCGCCAGTGTTTCGCCGGGTTTCGGCAATATTCGGGATATCACTGCCATCATCATCGTCCTACCGATTACCTCCACCATCCCTGGGTGAAAGTCCCGGAAGTTTCTTTACTGGTCACATGGTGTGCAGTGTAGCCGAAGGACCTGTTCACATGCAGCCTGAACGGGATTCCCGTCTCCGGCTGGATGCCCGGGACTTAGCGGCCGGGGAGGAAATCAGGGCCTGGCAAATCTGTTCTAGCCACCCTCGCCGGAGATCGCCGGCAGGGTGTACTCAGTTTCCGCCTCGTAAATCTGCCGCAATATCTTGCGCCACTCTTCGTACTGGGCCTCAGCCGAGCCGGTAAGTTCAACGGTATTTCCTTCTACCTCAACCACCATGGGTCTGACTTCCGCTTCCAGGGACGTGGCAAGCTCCTTCAGGGCGTCCTCGTGGATCCTGGTCTCTGCAGCACGGTCCATGCCGCTCTTGAACGCGGCAATGCCGCCCAGGACCGCAGCGGTGCTTGCTGTGCTGGCGGCGGAGCTATTGGAATTCTGGGAGGCGATCAATCCGCCAATGATGGCCGCTGCGCCCAACAGCTTGCGACGAGTTGCCGATTCGGCGACTTCCCGTCTGGCGATGGTTTCTTCATAGCTGTACTTGCGCCAGTTCTCGTAGGGCCCATCCATGGACTGGTGGAAATTTCCGTAGTGTTCATCCAGTACATCGAAAAGCATGTACTCCCGATCCCGAATCTGGAACATGCGACCCATCATGGGGTCATCCGGTGCGGGAAGGCGGTTAACAGAGAGTATTCCCTTGCGATCTTTTACCAGGTAAGTGTCGAAAGCATCGGGCGAGAATTCGGTGGCGAATTTTAAGCTCGCAATGGTGCGGACATTCTCGACTTGCTTGTCCGACAGGCCTTGACGCGCGCGAACCATGTCATTGGCTATCTGGTTGTAGATGTTCTGAAATGGATCGAGGGCGAGCTTGAGTTCGTCATGGTAGGAATATTTGCTGGCGGCACCGGAGTACTCCTTGTCCAGCCAGACCCTGCCGGTTGAATCCACCACGTGTACGTGTAACGCCAGGGTTTCACCGTCGGAAACCAGTACTTCGCCACTTACCGAGACATCCACTCCATTGGAATCCCTGGGCACCACCCAGATGGAACCCCACTGGGCAGTTCGCTGCATGGTGTCTTTCAGGGTGTAGGGCACGTACCGGGACTCGGCTCGGCGAACTGCCGGATAAACGTTCTTTTTCTCCCAGGTGGATTCATCTTCCGGGATGCCCGGATCAAACACACGAATGCCCACATCAAGCAGCAGGTGTTCGGGAATTTCTTCCTGGGCCTGGAGAGCCTGGGTCTTGTTCACCACGCGAACCTTTTCGGAAACACAGGCGGACAAAAGGCAGGATGCAAGAAGCAGGATGAATCCTGTTCTCCATTTACTGCGGATCAATGTTTCAGTGTTCGTAATCACCTAGGGAATCTCTGATTAATTCTGGACGAAGTAGATTGTAGGCGAAAAGATTCAGATTCAAGGCGCCAATCGCAGGTAATAGTGGTTCTATTGCGAAGATTGGCAACACAGAAGCTGGATTTTTTGGCCGCAAGATACGAGTTCATGAATAAATCAGAGGCTCCCTAGTTTCCCGTTCCATTTTTATACCGTTTGTATTCATCCCACAGTTTTTCCCTCAAATCGGGATCTGTTTCTGCCATCGCTGCTTCTCGCAACTGGCGGGCAACCACGTCATCGTCGTCTCCGTTGGGAATTCCTTCAGGGACTACGCCTGCCTTGTTGCCGGGGGCTCCCTGTATGGTACTTCCCGGGGATCTGGGGGAGGACGGTGATGCACTTTCTTCCGAGCCGTCACCCCCGGTATTAGCTTCTCCCTGTGCCTCTTCACCAGTTCCGGGTTCGCCCATGCCGGGAACCTGGGCGCTGCCGCCTCCGGATTGGGAGCCGGTACCCTGGCGCGCTGCCTGGGCACGTTTTTGTTCTTCCAGCATCGCCCCGTCAAACACCACCATGGAACCGTTCAGTACCTGCTCCAGTTGGGCTGCCCGCTCCTCTGAGGTCTGGCCGCTAGGCAGAGCGCCAGGTAATCCGCCGGGTACGCCCATGGCGACCTGAACGCCCTGGCCGGTGCCAGAGGGTTGTCCGCCACCGGGATTTCCCTGTGCCGGGGCCTGGGTTCCCTGCTGAGCTGATGCCGAGGCTCCCTGCTGGCCAGGAGTGCCTTGCTCGCCTGGATCAGAGGCAACGCTGCCCTCGGCCCAGGGGTCTTCAACGGGTGATTGTTCTTCGCCTGCCTGCTGGGCCTCAGATGCCTCGGCCCAGGGGTCCTCGGCGGCTGCTTGCTCCGAGGCTGCCTGCTCAGCCACCGATGGTTCGGCCCAGGGGTCTGCCGGTTCGCCTTCGCTGCCCTCGGGCGGCGCCTCGCTGTCACCGTCGGCGGATGCGCTGGCTTGCGCAGCTTGTGATTCGCTTTGAGCTTCCTGCCCGGCCTCCTGGGAAGCCTGGGCTGACTGGCTGCCTTGCTCGCCCTGGCTGGAGGATTCGCTTGCCGCCTGGTCTTGTGACTGACTGGGTGAACCGGGTGGTTGCTGGCTCTGGGAGGGCGAGGAAGGGCTGGCCGACGGACTCGATGGACTCGTCGGCGGGACCGCGCTCGGAGGCGTGGGTTTTTGGACTGAACTGGTTGTCTGACAACCTGACAGCATGAGGGCTGTTAGAGGAATCATCCATAACAGTTTGGTTTTACTCATTTTATCTCCGATATCCAGCTCTATTTGTCCGAGTGATTCTTGCCCGGGTGTTCGTCGTTGAATGCTACTTAGATACGCTAGGGCGGCAGGAGTTTCAAGGGAATACTGCCTTAAAAGATCTTCTCGGGACGCCTAGTCAGCGTAGGTGAAGATGTGATGTTGGGTGATGTATGAGGTATAGACGGGTTCGCCATCCACCAGTCGAGGCCTGAAACGGGTCTTTTCCAGGGTGCGCTTGGTCCTGCGTGCCCGCTTCTGCGGATCGTCCAGGCTATCCTCCATGATTTCCACGTTTAGCGTTCGGCCTTCTTCGTCTACATCGAAGCGGAAGGTGACTTCTCCCATGGGTACCCGATCTGGTGTGCGGTAATCCACTGAGCTGGAATGCAGGGATGGCATCTTGGGTGCCCGGGCCACCAGTTGCTCAGGGTTCTTGAACGCCTCGTTGGCTTCTTCCGGTCCGCCTTCACCTGCTGCGATCAGCCTCCAGGCCTCACGATAATATTCCAGGCCATCCTTGATGCCGTGACGAAACGCCAGGTGCCAGTCTCCAAGATCTACCAGTATCTGGCGTTCCTCCGTGGGGTCGTAGTCGGGCTGGGCGCGCAGGATCTCAAGAGCGCGTTCCAGGGCCTGGCGGGCGTAGCCTTCCTGGCTGACCGGTTCGTAATACACTGAAGCGGTGCCGGCGGTGAATGCCGAGCCCTTGGAATCCACCCGGCGGACCCAGCGTACGGCCATCAGGTAATAACTGTTTGCCAATGCTCGCAAGGGCTCGATCAGGCGCGGATCATTTTCCCCGTAGTTTTTCTCGATGATGTCTATTGCCATGCGATACAAGTCTCGCTGGCCGGGCAATACGCAGGGGTTGGGGGTTGAGAACTCGGACTTGGCTCGCCGGTCTATCATGCAGGCCATGGCTGCCTGGGAGTTGGGGCTGAGTGACAGGTACATCAAGCCGCTCCAGTTTCCCAACTTCATCAGCGGTTCAATCATCTCCGGGGAATCCTCGCCATACTCCCTGATATACAACTCCAGGACGATAAGTTGCTTGTGGTCGGCCATTTCCGGGTCGCCCAATTCGATTAACGATTTTGCCGTGGCCTCCAGCATGGGTATCTGTTGCAGGCTGTACAGGCCTTCGCTGCGTCGAAGCATGTATCGCGCCTGGCCGAAATACTCGACCGCGCCCTGGTGATCTCCGGCAGCCTGGGCGATTCGGCCCAAACCCGCATTGGGACGGATCAGTCGCTTGTCGACGGGGCCATAATGTCTGCCGGTCAGTTCGATAGCGCCCAGGTAGGCGTTAGTGGCTTGTTCGGCGTCGCCGGAGAATTCCAGTGCCTGGCCCAGGTTCACCAGGGGCTCGATAAGTTCGAGTGCCTCCGGTCCATACTCAATGCTGGAAAGTTCCAGGATTTTCCGCGCTGGCTCCACGGCTTCCTGGTATTCACTAAAGGCTATTTTTCCCTGGAGCAAATCAAACAGGCGGACTGCCTCTGCCTGTTCTTCGGCATCCTCATCAATGGTCTCGATGAAAACGGGGCGCAAGGGAGGTTTCGCGACAGGCCGGTCGGGACTGGCATCCTGGGCCTGCAACAAGGGGCTTGCCATGAACAAGGCACCGGATACAAAGCCGGTGGTGACCAGTTGCACAAGCCTGGCTATGAATGTCTGGCGCATTGTTTCCCTAAATGTCCTAAGACAATGTTCTATCAACGGAGCGTCCGGAATTGATCGCGATAAATCCATCCGTGCCCAGCCCCGGCTCAGTTACTTAACCAGATGGTCCCATGGGGATCAAGTCACTCCTCGCGACCCGTCTGGTTTCATTCGTGATCTCTACAGTGGTGAGTCCTTGGGGAAATTCGGCGACCGCTTTTCCTTTAAAGAATCGAGACCTTCCTTGACGTCATCCAGTCGAAAGCCAAGGAACTCAAGGGCCAGGGATGTATCGAAGGAGGGGCCGGCCATACGCAGCCAGTTATTCAGGGCGTACTTGGTCCAGCGCACTGCCGTGGGGCTGCCGGCGGCGAGGGTGCGTGCCGTGTTCAACGCGCAGTGCTCCAGTTCATTCCCTGGTACCGACAGAGATACCAGCCCCATTTGTTCGGCCTGCTCCCCGGACACCGGGGTGTTGGTCAGCAGGTGGTACCTGGCCTTTGCCAGTCCACACAGCAACGGCCAGATCAACACCGCATGGTCGCCCGCCGCCACTCCCAGTCGTGTGTGACCATCCAGCAGTCGAGCATCGTGGGCGGCGATACTCACATCCGCCAGCAGGGCAACCGCAAGACCGGCGCCCACCGCCGGGCCACGAATTTCCGATACCACGGGTTTGGAGCAGTTCACCAGGTTATAGACCAGGTCCCGGGCTTCCTTCCAGACCCGGACCAGTGCCGTATCTGACTCGATCATCTCCTCGATGAGACTGAAGTCGCCACCTGCAGAAAAGCTCTTGCCGTCGCCGCGTACCAGTACGCAGGACACGTCAGGGTCCTTGTCGATATGTTGCCAGACGTAGGCAAGGTCCTTGTGCATGTGGGCGTCCGCTGCATTGAGCTTGCCCGGTGCACACAGGGTGATACGGAGAATCCCCTGTTCGGGTTGGTCGAATGACAGTGAGGGAAAATTTTGGCGATAGGTTTCTATGTTCACACCTGGGGCTCCTGCAATGGTGGATTTCATTATGGCCTATGGGAGGCATCAAGAGAGCGATGATCGTTGCCTGCTTCTTGCGAAAGGTGTTTTTACGCACGCTTTTAGTATGCTTGGGGAATAAGGCAGGTATTGAGAGGTGTCCAGGTGGACCGGTTTGTAAAGGCTGCAGAGCAGGTGCTGGGTGGATTCCGGCAACGCAGGCCCATGCGTGCGGGTTCGCTGATTGTCAGTTTCTTTGGTGATGTTGTGGCGCCAAGGGGTGGCTCGGTCTGGCTGGGCGGTCTTATCCAGATCCTGGAGCAGATGGGTGTGTCCGGGCGCCTGGTTCGTACCTCTATGTACAGGCTGGTACAGGACGGGTGGTTTGAAGCGAGCAAATCAGGCCGCAAGAGTTATTACTCATTGACCCCGGTCGGGGGTCGGCGTTTCCGCCTGGCTACCGAGCGGATTTACGGCAGGCCCAGGGATGACTGGCAGGGCGAGTGGCTAATGGTCCTGGTGCCACCGGGCAAGGGCGATCAACGGGACAGTCTTCGCAAGGAATTGGGATGGATGGGTTTCGGCAGCCTGTCCACGGGACTGATGGGGCGTCCGGTAGGCGCCGCCCCGGAGCTTGAGGAATTTCTGGCAGAGCAGTCGCCACCGCCGATTGCCTATCGGGCGCGCTTGCTGGATAGCACCAGCCCGGAATTGCTGGAGGAAATGATTCGCAACAGTTGGAAGCTGGGCGAAACAGAGCAAGGCTACCAACGTTTCATCAAGTGCTTTGCTCCATTACTGGATGCTGCCTCGAATTCTGCGAATCTGCCCGGCGAGGTCAGTTTGCTGCTGCGAGTCCTGCTGGTTCACGAATACCGTCGAATCCTGTTGCGGGATCCCCAGTTGCCCGCGGCCTTGCTGCCACAGAACTGGCATGGCCAGTTGGCTTATGAATTATGTCGGGATCTGTATGGCGCACTGCTGGGGGCATCCGAAGAGTATGTCTCAGCCGCGCTGGTGACCCAATCCGGTCCACTGCCTCCCCCGGGATCCGGGTTTTTCAGTCGATTCGGTGGACTGAATCCTGCCTAGGCTCATATCCGGGGCCATCAGCCGAGCAATATCTTGTTCTTCCGTCTAGAATGTTGGGTCTTTAAAGCCAAATCCGAGACGTGGAAGTATGTCTGAATCCAGTTGTATTTTGGTCGATTCCCGACCTGGTGTTGTAAGGATCACGCTGAACAGGCCTGACAAGCTCAACAGTTTTAACGAGACGTTGCATCTTGAGTTAATCGCGGCGATAAGAGCCGCCGATGCGGATGCCAGTGTGCGTTGCCTGATACTGACCGGTGCTGGCCGCGGCTTTTGTGCCGGGCAAGACCTGGGCGCCAGGAAAGATGCGCCCCCGTCACAGGACTCGCTGATAGGTCAGTCCCTGGAAAAGTTCTACAACCCCCTGGTCAAGACCCTGCGTAGTCTGCGCATGCCGGTGATTTGTGCGGTCAATGGCGTCGCCGCCGGCGCCGGGGCGAACCTCGCGCTTGCTTGCGACATCGTCATCGCTGCCCGGTCGGCACGATTTATCCAGGCGTTTTCGAAAATCGGCCTTATCCCCGATGCCGGAGGTACCTGGGCGCTGCCGCGGCTAGTCGGTCACGCTCGCGCTACCGCGCTGGCAATGCTTGCCGAGCCGGTAGGGGCAGAACAGGCCCAGCAGTGGGGCATGATCTGGCGCTGTGTGGATGATGCGGACCTTGAAGATCACGTCTGGCAGATGGCCGAGCATTTGGCGAAACAGCCAACCCAGGCCATGGCATTGATCAAGCAGGCCATGATGGCATCAGCCACCAATACCCTGGCCCAGCAGCTTGATGTGGAACGGGACCTGCAAACCATGGCCAGCGAGAGTAACGATTTCAAAGAAGGCGTCTCTGCGTTTCTTGAAAAGCGGGAACCCAAATTTAATGGCAATTGAGCTTCCGCGTTTTGATACCCGCGACATAGTCGGAGTGATCGGCGCGGGAACCATGGGCATGGGTATTGCCGAGGTGGCAGCAAGCGCGGGTCACCACGTACGTGTGTTCGACGCGGTAGAGGGCGCGGCAGTCCATGCGCTGGATGAACTGGCTACGCGCCTTGATAGCCGGGTAAAGCGGGGCAGAATTACCTCAGAGCGGCGTGACGAGATCCTGGGTCGCATCCAGGTAGTTCACAAGTTGGTGGGGTTGGCGAAGAGCAGACTGGTCCTGGAAGCGGTGGTTGAGAGCCTTGGAATCAAGGTGGGACTGTTCAAGTCCCTGGAGCGAATTGTCGCCAAGACCACGATCATTGGCACTAACACTTCATCGTTTTCGATTACTGAAATTGGCGCCGATTTGAAACACCCGGAAAGATTCCTGGGCGTGCATTTTTTCAACCCGGCCTCTGTCATGCCATTGGTGGAAGTGATTACAGGAATGAATACGGCGCCGGAAGTGGCGGCCGCCGTACACGGCTTGATGAGCACCTGGGGAAAGTCTCCGGTGTTTGCGAAGAGCCAGCCGGGATTCATTGTTAACCGGGTGGCGAGGCCCTATTACGCTGAAGCCCTGACCCTGTTGCAGGAAGGCGCCGCCAGCGTGTCAACCATGGATGCCATCTATCGCGATTGCGGTGGTTTTCGTATGGGTCCTTTCGAATTGATGGACCTGATAGGCATGGATGTGAATTTAACAGTCACCCAATCTGTCTTCGAGTCCTACTACGGTGATCCGCGTTACCGGCCATCGGTGTTGCAGGAAGAGATGGTCGCGGCTCGTCGGCTGGGAAGAAAAACTGGAGAAGGTTTCTATCGCTATACCCCTGAACCCGAGGTTTCTGATCCGGTAGATATGCGGCCAGCCAAGGCTCCGTCATCTGTACGCGTGTTTGGAAACCTGGGCCCCGCCGAGACGCTGGTGGAACAGTCTGTCGAGGCAGGACTGGAGGTCACCCATGCGGAAGGCGAAGGTTACCTGCTAGTCGATGGCGTGTACCTCGCGCTAAGTGATGGACGGTCCGCAGTGACCCGTGCGGTGGAGGAGGGTCGCTCTCCCATGGTGCTATTCGACCTGGCGCTGGATTACCGGAAGACGCCGCGCATAGTCATTGCTGCGACTAACGGCGACAATCAATCCCTGAATGTGGCCGCGGGTTTCTTTCAGTCCCTGGGCAAGGTCGTCAATGTTGTCCTGGATGTGCCCGGGATGCTGGTGATGCGCAGTGTTTGTTTGCTGGTGAATGAGGCAGCCTCGGCGATCGCCCACCACGTGTGTTCCGCGGGAGACCTGGATATTGCCATGAAGAAGGGCGTGAACTATCCCAAGGGTCCGGTGGAGTGGGGTGAAAGCCTGGACCTTCACAGGGTGATGACGGTAGTGGCTCATATGCATGAGGCTTATGGCGATGATCGCTACCGGGTAACTCCTTTGCTTGCCAGGCGGGCACTGGCTCACAGGAAGCTTTCGGACTAATTGAAACTTTCGGAAAAGATTATGGATCCTTCAGAACTGGCTAATCGCTGCGTGGACGCGTTGTATAAACGTGATGCCGCAGCGGGGTCGCTGGGCATCCTGGTGCTGGAGGTCTCTCCTGGCCGGGCGGTGATTTCCATGCAAGTCAGGCCGGACATGTGCAATGGCCATGCTATCTGTCACGGCGGCATGTTGTTTACCCTGGCCGACACGGCCATGGCCTATGCCAGCAACAGTCATGGCAAGGTGGCGGTGGCCTCATCAGTTCATATTGATTTTCTGCGTAGCGCGACCCAGGACGAGGTCTTGTTGGCTGAGGCGGTTGAGGTATATCGTGGCCGGCGCAAGGCCAGCTACAAGGTTACCGTCAGCCGCGGCGAGTCGGACCAGATTGCTCACTTTCATGGCACGGTTGCGATCTTTGATCGAGATGTGTTGTAAGAAGAAACAGGAGAATTCCAATGGCGGACGCATTTGTCTGTGATGCTCTTCGTACCCCTATAGGACGTTTTGGCGGTGTATTGAGTTCGGTCCGTCCGGATGACATGGCCGCACTGACCATGCGTGCGCTGATGGAGCGTTCGCCCGGGGTGGACTGGAGTCGGGTGGACGATGTGTATTTCGGATGCGCCAACCAGGCCGGCGAAGATAATCGCAACGTGGCCCGGATGGCTGGCTTGCTGGCAGGTTTGCCGGTCCAGGTGCCGGGTGTGACAGTCAATCGCCTGTGCGGTTCAGGAATGGATGCGGTGGCCATGGCGGCACGTGCCCTGCGCACCGGCGAGGCTCAACTGGTGATTGCCGGCGGTGTGGAATCCATGTCCCGGGCGCCCTTTGTCATGGGCAAGGCGGACTCTGCGTTTTCCCGCAAGGCTGAAATTTTTGATACCACTATTGGTTGGCGCTTCATCAATCCCAGCCTGCAAAAGGCGTTTGGTACCGACAGCATGCCGGAGACCGCCGAGAACGTAGCCGAGCGCTACGGCATCTCCAGAGAAGACCAGGATGCATTTGCCCTGCGCAGTCAGCAGCGTGCCGAGGCGGCGCGACAGGCCGGTTACCTGGCAGAGGAAATCATTCCGGTGGAGATACCCCGTCGCAAGGCGGAGCCGTTGATAGTGGATACCGATGAACATCCGCGCGCTGATGTGACCGCCCAGGGCCTGGCCCGGCTGGGCACGCCGTTCAAGAAAGACGGTACGGTGACCGCGGGTAACGCCTCGGGGGTGAATGACGGTGCCTGTGCACTGCTATTGGCCAGTGAAGCGGCAGTTAAAGAGTTCGGCCTTGTTCCCCGGGCCAGGATTGTGGCCTCGGTGTCAGCCGGCGTGGAGCCTTCGGTCATGGGCATAGGCCCTGTGCCGGCCACCCGCAAGGTGTTGGCGGTGGCAGGTCTGAGCCTCGAGGACATGGATGTGATCGAGTTGAACGAGGCATTTGCCGCCCAGGGTCTTGCGGTAATGCGGGAGCTTGGACTGCCCGACGATGCGGCTCACGTGAATCCTAATGGCGGTGCAATTGCCCTGGGACATCCGCTGGGCATGAGTGGTGCAAGGTTGGTGACCACGGCGATTAACCAACTGCATCGCACCGGTGGGCGCTATGCCCTGTGCACCATGTGTGTGGGTGTGGGGCAGGGTATCGCCATGGTGCTGGAGCGGGTGTAAAGCTCCGCCGGGGCCAGGGCAGGTCCGGGCAATATGATACGGTTTGTGTTCTAAACAGGGATTTTTTGTGACATATTAGTCTGAGTCCAGAATCCCAGATGGAGTCAGCATGTACACCCAGGGTCTTGATCAAGCAGATACCGCGGCGCCCAGTCCTGAAGAGGAGGCGCAGCTTCGCGATGCCTTCCAGGCGCGGATAGACGCCGAAGAGAAAATCGAACCCAGGGACTGGATGCCCGAGGACTATCGACGCACCCTGGTGCGGCAAATTTCCCAGCACGCCCACTCTGAAATCGTGGGCATGTTGCCCGAGGGTAACTGGCTGACCCGTGCACCCTCGCTAAAGCGCAAGGCCATCTTGCTGGCCAAGGTGCAGGATGAAGCAGGCCATGGACTGTACCTTTACAGCGCCGCGGAAACCCTGGGTACCTCTCGCCAGGAAATGCTGGACCAGTTGCTCAGTGGCAAGGCCAAGTACTCGAGTATTTTTAATTACCCGACCCTGAACTGGGCGGATATCGGCGCTATTGGCTGGCTGGTGGATGGCGCGGCCATCATGAACCAGATTCCCTTGTGCCGTTGCTCATACGGGCCTTATTCCAGGGCCATGGTCCGGGTGTGCAAGGAAGAAAGTTTCCACCAACGCCAGGGCTACGAAATCATGACCGTCATGGCCCGGGGCACGGATGAGCAGCGTCAGATGGCCCAGGATGCGCTCAACCGCTGGTGGTGGCCGTCCCTGATGATGTTTGGTCCCAGTGATGGTGACTCGGCCCATACCGCCCAGTCCATGGCCTGGAAGATCAAGCGCTTCACCAATGATGAGTTGCGTCAGAAATTTGTCGACGTGACCGTACCCCAGGCCCATTTCCTCGGGCTGGAAATGCCCGACCCGGAGCTGGTGCTGGACGAGGAAACCGGTCACTGGAATTTTGGTGAGATCGACTGGCAGGAATTCAAGCAGGTGCTGTCCGGTAACGGCCCCTGCAATGCCGAACGCCTGGGGGCGCGGCGATCCGCTCATGACGAGGGAAGCTGGGTAAGACAGGCCCTGCTTGCTCATGCCGACAAACAGCGTGAGCGGTCATCCGCCCACGAGGCTGCCTGAGGAAATCCAATGCAAGAACGTGAATTACCGCTGTGGGAAGTGTTTATTCGCTCCCGGACCGGACTGAACCATCGCCACGTAGGAAGTCTGCACGCCGCCGATGCCGCCATGGCTATTCAGAACGCCAGGGACCTGTATTGCCGTCGCCAGGAAGGGATAGGTATCTGGGTCGTGGAATCCGCCGCCATTCATGCGTCGGACCCGGCAGATAAAGATGCCCTGTTTGATCC
>CAKZML010000058.1 GCA_937128475.1 uncultured Chromatiales bacterium | reverse complement strand
GCACTGGCCACCACCTTGCTGGCGCTGGGCATCATGTCCGGCTGTGCCACCATGAACGCCGACGAATGCAGAAATGCCGACTGGCGCATCGTAGGCTATGAAGATGGCTTGCAGGGCGCCGGGGGGGACAGGATCGGCCAGCACCGGGAAGCCTGCGCCAAGCATGGCGTGACCCCTGACCTGGAGGCCTACCAATCGGGCCGTACGATCGGACTGAAGGAGTTTTGCCAACCCTTGACCGGCTTTCACCTGGGATCGGCAGGCAGAAACTACAACGGTGTGTGTCCCGATAACCTGGAAACAGATTTCCTGGCGGCCTACCGGGACGGTCGCGAACTGTATCGCTACCAGGGCCGGGTGAACACCATCGAGTCCACCATCCGCAGCAGGCACAGCGAAATCGAGACCATCAAGCAAACCCTCACCGAGAATGAAGCCCTGATCATTTCCGGCGACACCAGCAAGGAAGACCGGGTTCTGCTGCTGAAAGAAATGTGGGACCTGGCCAAGCACCAGGGCGAACTGGAAGAGGAAATCAAAAACCTGGAGATCGAGCGGGCCAGTCGCATCCAGGAACTGGAGGACTACCGGGCCCAGGTCCAGGACCTGTACTAGGACGCCTGCCGAAGATTCGCCAGGGAGTTTCCGGAACCCGGGTCGCCCCGGGTCCGCCTCACCCCTGGGCCTTGCGCCAGTCCTGCCAGGCCTTCAACAAGGGCAAGTTGCGGAACCGCTGACCGCTGGCCGCATGCAAGGCCGCGGCAAGCGCCGGGGCAATGATGGGCGTCGGCGGCTCGCCGATACCTGATGGCGGCGCATCACTGTCCACGATATGAGCACGAATCTTCGCCGGCGCTTCATTGATACGCATGATCCGGTAGTTGTGGAAATTACTTTGCTCCACCTTGCCATCCCGGGCAGTGAGCTCACCATACATGGCCAGTGTCAGACCAAAAATCGCTGAGCCCTCGACCTGCTGCTGCACGCCCTCGGGATTCACTACCCGACCGCAGTCCACGGCGGTGTCCACACTGACCACCTTGAACCCATCGTTATCATCAAGGGCGATCTCCACCACGGTGGCGGTATAACTGTAGAAACTGTTGTGCACGGCCAGGCCGCGGAAATGTCCTGCCGGCAGCGCCTTGCCCCAATCGGTCTTGCTCAACACCAACTCAAGCACGCGCCGGTAACGGCCGGTATCTACCGTCGTCCCGTTGAAATCATAACCGGCAGGCTGGGGCTCGTTGGGTGCAGGAAAAATCCGATCCTCGCCCAGCAATCGCCGCCTGTATTGCGCCGGGTCCTGACCCGCTGCTTCCGCCATCTCGTCCACGAAACTGTTGATGGCGAAGGCATGCCAGGCATTACACACCGAACGCAACCAGCCTATACGGATGGGGATAGGCGCCTTGCAGCCCTCCACACTCAGGTTGGGAACATCGAAGGGCATATTGGTCAAACCCATACCGACTTCCCAGGGTCTGGGTTCATCCTGACCGGGCTCATACATCCAGTCGATGGACGGATAGGCGGAACGCATCAGCCAGGCATCGGGCAGGCCATCCTCACCCAGGCGTGCACGCATGGTCTGAACGGTCTCGGCGTGGAAATAGCAATTACGGATGTCATCCTCACGAGTCCACTGCAACTTCACCGGCGCCTTGACCTGGCGGGACACTTCCACCGCCTCCAGCACGAAATCAATCTGGGACTTGCGACCAAATCCGCCTCCCAGCAAGGTGATGTTGACCGTCACCCGGGACGGATCGATCTTCAGCCATTCCGCCACCTGGCTCCGGGTGTCCTGGGCATCCTGCACAGGCACCCACAATTCGCAGTCCCCGTTTTCCTTGACCCAGGCGGTGGCCACCGGCGGTTCCATGGGGGCATGGGCCAGCATGGGAGTTTCGTAGAGCGCTTCAACCAGGGTGCCCGGACCCTCCAGGGCCACACTCACATCCCCACGGGCCAGGTGGGCCGTGCCCGGCCTGGCGACACTGGCCTTGAGCAGTTCCCGATAGTCGCTGGTGTTGTAGTTCGCGTTCTCGCCCAGGTCCCAGTCGATCTGCAGGGCATCGCGCCCGCCCATGGCCGCCCAAGTGCTGTCGGCCACCACGGCGATCCCCTCCTCCGGGCTCATGTTCCGAAGGTGAGGCGAAAACGGAATGTGACAACAGGCGCTGACACCCGGCATTGCCAGGACCGCCTCGGTGTTGACACTGCGTATCCGTGCATCAAACACCGGAGCACGCGCCACACAGGCGTATTTCATTCCCGGAAGCGTCGCATCGATGCCGTAGGACGCCTTGCCGATCACGATGTCCTCATTGTCCACGCCACGAGCTGGCTTGCCGATGTAGCGATATTCACTGGCCGCTTTCAGAACAGGTTTCTCGGGCACCGACAGCGCCGCCGCTTTTTCCAGTAACTCGGCATAGTCAAGACGTCGTCCAGTAGCCGCGTGTTCGACACCGTGATGCCTGGCCCGCACCTGCTCAGGCGGCACACTCCATGTGAGGGCCGCAGCCTGCTCCAGCATAATCCTGGCGGCAGCACCGGCCTCACTCAGGGGCGTGAACATCAGGCGCACGCTCATGGAGCCATCGGTGTTCTGGTTTCCGTATTTGGCGTCGGCCACAGCCTGCACCAGGTGCACCCGAGCCAAATCCGCTTCCAATTCCTCTGCCACTATTCGCGGCAAGGCGGTGCGCACACCCTGGCCCATTTCGCTGCGACTGACGGTGATGACCACCGAGCCGTCCGGGTGGAAGGAGACAAAGACATTAGGCTCGAAGGGTTGCGCAACAGCGGCAGAAACCGGTCCGGCATGCAGTACCGGGACACACAGGCCCAGTACCATGACACTGCCGGTGGCGCCGGTGACCTTGAGAAATTCTCTCCGGGAAAGCTTAAGCACGCTCATGGCTATACATCGCTTTTGCTGCAACACGAATAGCCTTTCGGATTCTCAGGTAGGTGCCACAGCGGCACAGGTTGCCAGACATTGCTGCATCGATATCTGCGTCAGAGGGGTCGGCGTTTCCCTTGAGCAGCGCCACCGCACTCATGATCTGGCCAGACTGGCAGTAACCACATTGTGGAACATTCTCTTCGATCCAGGCTTCCTGGACCGGATGCAAGACGTCTTTGCCAAGTCCTTCAATGGTGGTGATCTGCTTGCCATCCACCGTATCCAGGGGAGTCAGACAGGCCCTGACCGGGTTCCCGTCCAGGTGCACGGTACAGGCGCCGCAGGCCCCAATACCGCAACCATACTTGGTTCCGGTCAGGCCCAACTCATCTCGCAGTGCCCACAGCAGCGGCATTTCGCCTTCTGCGTCAACCTCTGTCGCGACCCCGTTCAGAATGATTTTCACCATGCCAATCCGTCTCCTGTTTTTGCGCTTTGCTCTTGATGCCCAAGCATAGCTCGGACTCCCCGTTGTTGCGACAGGCAAGACCGCCGTTCCCTGCCCCGCTTACAAATGTTGCTGAATCCGCTCCCTATCAGATACCCTTGCCCGACACATAAGGCCGAGCTAAACGGATGATAGCGGCCAGTACCAAACACTTTGCCATCGCATAGACCGGAGGGGTTCATGCGACGGAAATGTCCCCAAGGACTACCCAATGGAACACTACGGATTCTTAACCGTAATACCGACGCTGATTGTACTCACCCTGGCAGTGCTTACCCATCGCCCAATTGAATCCCTGTTGGTGGGAGCGGTTGCGGGCCTGCTGATGCTCGATCCCGGTAACGTACTGGACGGACTCAAAGACAACGCCATCGCGGTACTGATGGACGAAGACGTGGCCTGGGTAATCCTGGTCTGCGGACTCATGGGAAGTCTTATCGGACTGTTGCTCAGGACAGGAGCAACCGGCGCGTTCACGGATCTCATGACCCGGCGGATCAAGACTCGCAACTCAGCGCTGATGCACACCTGGCTGCTTGGCCTGATGATGTTCGTGGACGACTACCTGAACTCCCTGGCCGTCGCCTCTGCGATGCGCAAGGTCACCGACAAGTTCAAAGTCTCTCGTGAAATGCTGGCCTACGTGGTGGACTCCACCGCGGCGCCTATCAGCGTGATCATTCCAATCTCCACCTGGGCGGTGTTCTTCAGCGGCCTGCTGGAGTCCAACAACGTGGCCGAGGACGGCCAGGGCTTCCTGTACTACATCCAGGCTATTCCCTATATGTTCTATGCCTGGTTAGCAGTGCTGGTGGTACCCCTTGCCATCTACGGCAAGATTCCTGCCATGGGCGCCATGCGCAAGGCCGAGGCCCGCGCCACAGAAACCGGTAAGACCATTCCCCCGGGATCAGAGCATACCCAACTGAGCAATCACACCATCCAGGAAAAGGAAGGCGTAACACGCAATGCCTGGTACTTCATCATGCCGATGCTCAGCCTGGTCGTATTCACCGCCTACTTTGAAGTGGATTTCCTCAAGGGACTGTTCGTCACACTGTTCCTCTACCTGGCGATGATCCTGTTTACCCGCACCCTGACCTTGAATGACACTTTTAACACCGCCCTGGATGGTTTCAAGACCATGATTGAGCCCCTGGCGGTATTGGTGGCGGCCTACATATTCAAGAACGTGAATGACTCACTGGGACTGACCAGCTACGCCATCGAACTGATCGAACCCATCGTCACCGCGGGCACGCTCCCGGCGATTATCTTCGGAACCATGGCGACGATTTCTTTTGCCACCGGGTCGAACTGGGGCGTATTCGTGATCGTGCTGCCTATCGTGGTGAGCCTGGGCAACGCCCTGGGCGCCGACATGCCATTGCTGATTGGCGCAACACTTTCGGCCAGCACATTTGGTAGCCATGCGTGCTTCTACTCGGACGCCACGGTACTTACTGCCCAGGCCTCAGGCTGCAGTTCCTACGAACACGCGATTACCCAGCTTCCATACACACTGATCGCTGCCTCAATGGCCTGCGTGCTTTACCTGGTGTTTGGAATGCTGATCTAGACCGGAACCGGTCTTCGAAGAAGTTTTTAATTTGTGAGCCGGGATCCAGGACGGATCCCGGCTCACCTGTTTTTGACTAGCGACTTTTCCGGGCCAACTCTTCGTCGATCATTGCAGTCAAACGCTCTACGCTGATCGCACCAGATACCAGGCGACCGTTAACAAAAGTGGCCGGCGTCCCAGTTACCCCGACGATGCTACCGTCCTGCATGTCACGCTCTACCTGGGCTGCAAACTTGCCCGATGCCATGCAGACATTGAAGGCCTTCATATCCAGTCCCAGTGAGTTGGCCAGTTCGCCAAAGCCACCTGACCTCACGGCCTGCAAATTATCAAACATGGCATTGTGCATACCCCAGAACTTGCCCTGGTCATCAGCACATAACGAGGCCTCGGCAGCCTTGAACGCATTGTCATGAATATCCAGCGGGAACTGGCGGTAGACCAGGCGAACCTTGTCACCGTATTTCTTTACCACCTGCTGAAGAGTCGGATAAATACGCACACAGTAGGGGCATTCAAAGTCCGAGAACTCAACAAGCGTCACCGGCGCATCGGCAGGCCCCATGGCCGGCCCGATCGCCTCAACCGGAATACGGAACGGCTCAAGCAGCGTTTCGGCGTTGTAGCGCTCTTGCAGGCTTGCCACCAGTTCAGAGTAGGCGGCTTGCATCCGCTGCTGCCCCAGGTACTGGCGAATCTGCTCCTTCAACTGCTCCTTGGAGCCGTTAATGCGAGCCTTGTTGGCCTCGTAAAAAGCATCAATTTCTGCGTCGGTAACCTGCCCGGCAGCCAGTCCTGCGAGCATCTGCTCACGACTGGTTCCGTCCTCGGCGGCCGCGGTATCCAGCAGGCGTTCGGCCATCAACTGGCCAAGTGCCATTTCAACGGTTTCATGACGCTTGCGGGCATACTCCAGGTCCACTGACTTCAATTCGGCCTCAACGCTGGCTTCAACCTGGGCACGGGTAATGGGCTCACCGTCTATGGTCGCCACTACCGACGCCCCATTTTCAGCGGCAAGAGAACCTGACGCCATGACAGCCAACACTGCCAGGACACTGGCCCCGGCGGAAACCCGCCAAGAGAACTTCGATTCATTCGAACGCATGCATAACTCCAAAGAGGACCCGGCTGCTGCCGGAAAATTGTGCGAATTGTAGCCTGTATTGCTGCCCGATTTCGAAAAACCGGCCCAGGTCATCCGCCAGTGAGTGCGGTTGGAATACGATGAAACCCAATTCATCCAGGCAAAACAACTTCGCCTGGTAGGCCCCTGTATACCGGTCACTCCAAAACTGAGACCACTTTCACGGGCAGGAGTTTCTTCGATTTTGCTCCGGGACAAAGAAGATATTGGCTATCGTGGGAACCCATGGTTACCCACCCGACGGCAAACAACTGAATGCAGCTATGGCACGAGCGTGCCCTTGCATAGGAAAGGATTGCAGCTGACCCGGCCATTACCGGGTCGCTGACTAATTAATCATAATCATCCCAATCGCTGAGTTGGTCTCGCAACCAGTTGCGATCTTTCCTGCGCTCCAGGCGATGCAAAGCACCCCCACGCTTGGGCATATGTTCCTTTCGACGGATACCCTTGCCTTCAACTTCCTCGATGAAGGTTTCAAGATCCATTTCTTCATCCAGAAGAAAATCGCCGTCCATATCGTCGCTATATTCGTTAACACCACCCATTGTATTTACCTCCTCACAACAGTGGATTGACGGTGAAAAATATTCGCTGATCAACAGTTCGGAACTCCGTTCCCAGACCGCCAGTGATCAACATATCCAACGCCTACAACTCGAAATTTAAAATGCAGCGAATTTCTGTCAATCAGTTTGGTAGCAATTTTTATAAAGTTTTAAGAAAATTCCATAACTCATTGTTTTTGCTGGTGGTAATAACACCTCGAATTGTACTTATAAAGACCAAATAACGCGTATTGAGAGAAGATTTGCGCAATATTGGGCTATTTTTATTCCCGGACATCCATGGCAGGTAATCAACATAACGGTCGGCGGGTATCCGGAATGTTGATAATTCCCAGTGTCCCGGATTCCATTCGTGCATCCCGGACGCGGCGCATTCTGCGCACCCACGGCGCTGCACCAGAAACAGCTTTCACATAGTGGAATGGTTTTCATTGGTAACTCTCAGAAACCAATAAAAACCTTATATTTCCGTAACAAACGACTAGCAATTGCGTTCCGAATTATCTAATCTTGAGCCAAATTTTATCGGGTAGCGGCGCTTTCCACCGTTACAACATCTGCGGTTTGCTGCAGCTGCCGAATCACGCTTTCACTACCATATGGATTGCTTGCCATGAGTCAGGACTACGACGACGACGAAGATATCGTTCTCAGTGAACTGCCAGACGATGAATTAGTTGCCCAGATGCATGACGATCTCTACGACGGACTGGGCGAAGAGATCATCGAGGGAACGCAGATCCTGCTGGACCGGGGATGGGATGCCTCCAAGCTGCTGGATGAAGCGCTGGTTGCAGGCATGAATATCGTGGGCAAGGATTTCCGGGACGGCATCTTGTTTGTTCCCGAGGTGCTGATGGCTGCCAATGCGATGAAGGGCGGCATGGGACTGTTGCGCCCCATCCTGGCCAACACCGGCGCCAAGCCAGTGGGCAAAATGGTCATCGGTACCGTCAAGGGCGATATCCACGACATCGGCAAGAACCTGGTGGGCATGATGATGGAAGGCGCAGGCTTTGAAATCATCGACCTGGGCATCAACACCGATGCCGACGAATACATGGCCGCCCTGGAAGAACACAAGCCCGACATCCTGGGGATGTCCGCCCTGCTCACCACCACCATGCCCTACATGAAAGTCGTCATCGACACCATGAAGGAAAAAGGTATTCGCGAAGATTTCATCGTGCTGGTGGGCGGCGCTCCACTGAATGAGGAGTTCGCACAGTTTATCGGCGCCAATGCGTATTGCCGGGATGCCGCCACTGCAGTGGATGTTGCCAAGAAGCTGGTTAGCGAACGCGCCGCAGCCTGAGTGACGGACGCGTAATGACAGCGTCCGTATTAGTAATCGCCTGTGGCGCTATCGCCCGGGAGCTTATACAGCTGAAGAAGACCAACGGCTGGGAGCATATGGAGGTCCAGTGCCTTCCTGCGGAGCTGCATAACCATCCCCAGAGAATACCGGAACAGGTCGAATCCAAATTGGCCGCCGAGAGAAAGCGTTTTGACAAGGTGTTCGTCGCCTATGCAGATTGCGGCACCGGTGGCGCGCTCGACAGGTTGCTCGAACCACTGGGAATAGACCGACTGCCAGGCGCTCATTGTTACGAATTTTTTGCCGGTAGCCAGGCGTTCGGACAACTTGCCGACGAAGAGCCCGGAACGTTCTACCTGACCGATTTCCTGGTAAGACATTTTGATCGACTGGTGATCCAGGGACTAGGCCTGGACCGGCACCCTGAGCTCCGGGACAGCTACTTCGGCAACTACCGTCGACTCGTTTACCTGGCCCAGACCCATTCGGATGAATTGGAAGCCCGGGCCAGGAGCTGTGCCGAGCAGCTGCAACTGGACTACCAGTTACGGCGTACCGGACTGGAGCATTTTGAACAGGCCCTGGCACACCAGGGTCCGCAGGAGAAATCGTGGCAAAACTGACAGTTATTTATTGGCGGGATATCCCCGCCCAGGTCGTTCTTAAACGCGGTCGGACCAGCGTCAAGAAAGAACTGCCGGAGAAATTCGCCAAGGCCATAGACCGGGCGGCCATGCGAGCCGGACGAGGCTCCAGTGACGCCTACCTGGAAGACTGGCGACGCGACATCACGCAGCTCGAGTGCAACGACATGGAGCAAATGGTCGCCGATGAGGTAGAACGCCTGGTGGCACTTTTTCCAGACGACACGCTGCATGCTACGGTCAAGAACAATGGCAATTTAGTGAAAGACCCGGACTAGGAGCCCTGGCTTCGGGGAACAGACTATCCAAAGGACAATCTCATGACAGACACAGTTATCAGTTCGGCAACCCGCGAAGTTGTCATCGGCTTTGAACGTCCCTTCGTCATCATCGGCGAACGCATCAATCCCACCGGTCGCAAAAAACTTGCCGCATTGATGAAAAACGATGACTACAGCATGGTTGAAGCCGACGCGCTGGCCCAGGTTGCCGCAGGCGCCCAGGTGCTGGACGTGAACGCCGGCATTCCCATGGCCGACGAGCCTGCCATCCTGGCCAAGGCCATCACGCTGATTCAGAAAATCACTGACGTGCCCCTGTGTATCGACTCATCCATGATCGCGGGTCTGGAAGCGGGCCTGGCGGCCTACCAGGGCAAGGCCCTGCTCAACTCGGTGACCGGCGAAGAGGAACGCCTGGAAGCGGTGCTTCCCCTGGTGAAGAAATACGGCGCCGCCGTGGTCGCCATTTCCAACGATGACACCGGCATCTCCGAGGACATCAACGTGCGCTTCGAGGTGGCAAAGAAAATTGTTCATCGCGCCATGGACCACGGCATTCCCGCCTGTGATGTGGTGGTAGATCCCCTGGTGATGCCCGTGGGCGCCATCAATACCGCCGGCCGGCAGGTAATGGAACTGATCCGTCGCCTGCGCGAGGAACTCGGCGTGAACACCACCTGCGGAGCGTCAAACATCAGCTTCGGCCTGCCCAATCGACAAGGCTTGAATTCAGCATTCCTGAGCATGGCCATCGGCGCCGGCATGACCTCCGCCATCACCAATCCCCTGCATGCAGAAATGATGATGGCGATGCGCGGCGCTGACGTGATGATGGGCCATGACCCGCAATGCGCCGCCTGGCTGCGGGCCTACCGCGAACCGACTGCCGAGGGCACGGAACGGGCCAACCGTCGTCGTCGCCGTCGGCCGTCCTGAGCAAGGACTTAGCCACATCCATGAGTGACAGCACTGAGAAAGACGCACTGATTATTTTCACCCCCTCGGGCAAGCGGGGACGTTTCCCTGTGGGCACACCAGTGCTGCACGCTGCCCGACAGCTGGGCGTGGATGTGGATTCCGTGTGTGGTGGACGCGCTATCTGTGGCCGCTGCCAGGTACTGGTATCCGAAGGCGAATTCTCCAAGTTCGGTGTCACCTCCAGTGCCGAGAGCCTGACCGGAATCAACGAGGTCGAGCAACGCTACGACATGCGTCGCGGACTTAAGGCCAATCGCCGACTGGGTTGCCAGGCGCAAATCCTGGATGACGTGGTCATCGACGTGCCTGCCAGCAGCCAGGTGCACCACCAGGTGGTGCGCAAGGCTCACGAGGTTCGTGACATCAAACTGGATCCGGTGATCCACCTGTGTGTGGTAGACGTCGAACAGCCGGATATGGAAAACCCCACCGGCGACTTGCAGCGCTTGTTTGAAGCGCTGGCGCGAGAGTGGGACCTGCACGAGCTGATCTGCGACCTGCACGTCCTGCAGGGACTGCAACAGACCCTTCGCGAGGGCAACTGGCAGGTCACCGTCGCGGTGAGACGCGGCGCCCGCATTGTTGCCGTGTGGCCAGGATTTCGGGAACGCGTGCATGGTATTGCCCTGGATATTGGTTCCACCACCATTGCCGCCCACCTTAGCGACCTGACCGACGGCGAGGTGCTCTCCAGCGCAGGCATGATGAATCCCCAGATTCGTTTTGGCGAGGACCTGATGAGCCGGGTGTCGTTTTGCATGCAGAACGAAAACGGCGCAGCCCAGCTCACCGCCGCCGTGCGCGAGGCGATCAATGAACTGATCGTCCAGGTTACCGAGCAAGCCGAACTTGTCCCGGCAGACATCATGGAGATCACCCTGGTGGGCAATCCGGTGATGCATCACCTGGCGCTGGGCATTAATCCCGAGCACCTGGGCGTCGCGCCCTTTGCCCTGGCCACTGATGGCGCTGCCAGCCTGCGAGCTGAGGAGCTTGGCCTGGACATCCACCCGGGCGGGCATATCTACGCCCTGCCCTGTATCGCAGGCCATGTGGGCGCAGACACCGCCGCCGTCATACTGGCCGAGGCGCCCCACCAAAGGGATGACATTACCCTTATCGTGGACGTGGGCACCAACGCCGAGATTGTCCTGGGCAATCGTCATCGATTGCTGGCCGCCTCCAGCCCCACCGGGCCGGCCTTTGAAGGAGCACAGATCAGTTCAGGTCAACGTGCCGCGCCGGGGGCTATCGAGCGTGTACGCATCGATCCGCTGACCCTTGAGCCACGCTTCCGGGTAATCGGCAGCGAGCTGTGGTCCGACGAACCGGGTTTTGACCAGGTCATCGACAAGACCGGGGTCACCGGAATTTGTGGCTCGGGCATTATCGAGGCCGTGGCGGAAATGCTGCTGGCAGGAATTATCAGCCGGGATGGCGTGATCAACGGCGAGTGCGCCCCACGCAGCCCGCGCATCAAGCCCCAGGGCCGTACATTCAGCTACACGCTGTTTGAAGGCGAGCCCGGCGTGTGCATCATCCAGACCGACATTCGCGCCATACAGCTGGCCAAGGCCGCCCTGTACGCCGGTGCGCGGCTATTGATGGAGCGCTTTGGCACCGACAAGGTGGATCGGATTCGCCTGGCCGGTGCTTTCGGCAATCACATCGACGTGAAGTACGCCATGGTGCTGGGCATGATCCCGGACTGCGACCTGGGCGAAGTCTCCTCGGCAGGCAATGCCGCTGGCACCGGTGCACGCATCGCACTGCTTAACCGCGCTTCCCGGGACGAGATCAGCGCCCTGGTTCGCAGGGTGGAGAAAATTGAGACCGCGGTGGCTCCCAATTTCCAGGAATACTTTGTGAACGCCCTGGCCATACCCAATCGCGTGGATCCATTCCTGCGACTGCGGGAACAGGTGGTGCTGCCCGAGGACAGTGGCGCCGATGCCAGCGAGGGCAAACCCCGCAGGCGGCGACGCAAGCGCGGCCCGGAATAAACCTGCTCCACAAAGCAAAACGCCGCCCGATGGGCGGCGTTTTCATTATGTCTCTAGCTCTTGCGACGGCGCCGGCGGCGACGGCCATCTGCCTCGGCAACCGGAACCGCAGCCACAGGCACCTCTGGCAATTCGGTCTGTTTTTCCATGCCCGCCAGGATGATCCGCCGCATTTCGGCATCGATAGCCGGATCAATGGTCATGGGCTGGTACTGCCCCAGGCGACGCTCCACCTCGGCACATGCCCGGTCGTACAAAGCCCCGGCTCCGGGTTGGAAATCCGCCTCCCGGTTAGTGCGATCGATCACCGGACTGGTCAGGTGCAACTCCTTGGGCCACCACTCCAGGGTGTGAGGCGAGGTAATCAGGTGATCCTCGGCGATGACCTCTTTCACCAGGTCCATGGTGGGCAGATCACCCATGGGCTGGGTGTCTCGCACGAAGTGCAGGGCCTGGGCACACATCTCGTCATCGAAGACCAGCTTGGCCAGGCTGAAGGTCAGCACGAAATCCAGCATGCCGGGTCCGGAGACGGAATTTACACCGGCCAGGGCCGCCAGCAGCGCGCTGCCAAAGGTTTCAGCGCCACCCTGGGCATCCAGGACCTTGCTGTCACTTAACGCCATATATGACTGGGTCGGCAGACCCAGTGACTTGGCAACTTCCACGTAGGCAACGTCCAGGTGCAAGGCCTCGATCGCCGCCATGGGGGAGCTGGCCGCCTTCATATGGAAGGTTGCCGGGGCGCCGCCGAAAATCACCGGGGCGCCGGGCTTGACGATCTGGGCCATGGTCAGGCCACACAAGGTATCCACGGTATGGAAGACCGTGGCGCCGACCTGGGTCACCGGGGCGATCAGGCCCATCAGGGTCACCGGCACCACCTCGACAGGGATGCCCGCTTCCACGCAATCCAGCATGTTCTGGCAGGAGTCCTCGCCATAGCGGAAATTACCGGTGGCGGTGATGGTGAAGATAGACATCGGACGCTTGATCAGATCTTCGCGATCCTTGCGGAACAACTGCATCATCTCGACCATTCGACCCACACCGTGCTCGGTGAAGGAACCCGACACCACGGGCTTTTTCGAATTGGCCAGGCACATGTACAGGCGCCAGGCATCGGAGACTTGAGACTCGATGTCCTTATTAGTGGAAAACGCGGTGGCCAGGTAGGCAATGTTTTCCAACCCGTCACACAAGCGCACGTATTCCACGAAATCCTTTGAATCGGCCAGGCGCAATTCGCCGCTGCGGTGATCCAGTATCTTCAATCCGCTGGAGCCGGGAACGAAGTGCACATTGTCGCCGCCGATTTCCGCGTGAGGCTCACCGTCACGGTCAAACAAGGTGAACGACTTGGGGCAGGTTTCGATGGCTTTTTCCACCACCTCGGCAGGAAACAGTATTCGCTTGCCACTGGCGTCGGTCTTCAGGCCGTGGTCCAGCAGGCGCTTACGCATCCCGGCCCCACGAATTTCCATTCCGACTTCACCAAGAATCTGTTTCGCCTCGGCGAGGATTTTCGCAATCAGTGCGTCGTCCAATACTTTTAATTTAGGGCGCATCGTTCTCTCTGCTTTGATATTCAACATGTCATAGCGACTCCCCAAAGGGACTCGCCGGGCTACTCTACCGGCTCACCGTTCTTGCGGCGGGCCACGTAATCTTCCAACTGTTCATTGATCGCCGGATCCAGTGGCGGCGGCTCGTACTCGGCAAGCAATTGCTTCCAGATCTTGTTCGCCCGGGTCGCCGTATCCATCTCACCGGCTTCCTTCCAGCGTTCAAAATTCTGCCAGTCCGAAACCATCGGCGCATAAAAGGCCGATTCGTAGCGCTCCATAGTATGGGCAGCGCCAAAGAAATGCCCGCCAGGGCCCACATCAGCGATAGCCTGGAGCGCCATGGTGTCGTCGTTAACCTCGATGGGCCGCATGTACTCGGCCATCATCTGCAGCATCTCGGCATCCACCACCAGCTTCTCGAACGATGCGGTAAGCCCGCCCTCCAGCCAGCCGGCCGCATGGTTCACCAGGTTGGCGTGGCCGTTGATCGCACCCCACAGTGACATTTCACTTTCATAGGCGGCCTGGGCATCAACGGTGTTGCTGGCGTTAGTGTTACTCGAGCGAAATGGCAGCTTGTAATAACGGGCAAGCTGACCGCTGGCCAGTGCGGCCTTGGTGTACTCGGGAGTACCCAGTGCCGGCGCACCGCTTTTCATATCCACGTTGGAGGTAAACGCCCCATACATGGCAGGCGCTCCCGGTCGAACCAGCTGGGTGAGCACCACACCGAACAGGACCTCGGCGTTTTGCTGCACCAGGGTCCCGGCAAGTGTCACCGGACTCATGGAACCGGCAAGGGTAAAGGGAGTAATACAGGCAACCTGCCCCGCCTCGGCCAGGGCCATGGTGCCCTCCGCCATGGGGATATCCAGTTGCAAGGGCGAATTGGTATTGATGATGCACAAGATGGCCGGATTCCGGGCAAGCTCCTGGCGATCCACGCCCAGGGAAATACAGGCCATGTTGATGCCATCCAGGGTCCGCTCACGACCCAGGGCAACACCCTGCCAGTTCTTGTCCATCAATCGAATCTGGGCCAGGTGCAAATCCAGGTGCCGGGTCTCCGGCGGCAGGTCCATGGCCTCGAAGGGTCCGCCACCTTCCTGGTGAATAATATTCAGTGCCTGCATCAGGCGTATGTAATCGCACTGCTCAGCGTAAGTACCCGGCCTGCGACCCTTGTCCAGGTCGCTCACAAAGGCCGGCCCGCCTACCCCGGCGAAGACCATGCGATTGGCTCCCAGGTTCAGGTCATGGGCCGGGTTTCGGGCGCGAAGACCAAATTCCGATGGCGCGGTGGAGATCGTCTCCATGACCATCTCCGGATCCAGCCGCACCATCAAGCTGTCCTCGTCGATGCTGGCGCCGGCCCTGGCGAAGATCGCCCGGGCATCGTCGTTGAGCACCCGCATGCCCACCTCTGCCAACAGGCGCAAAGAAGCCTGGTGGATCATCTCCACCTGTTCTGCACTTAACACTTCGCCAGGTGCGTAGGGATTGGAAACCTCCCTCCAGGGCAGCTGACTGATGCTGCCTACCTTGCGACGTACTCGTGAATTACCTGTACGTCTCGCCATTCACACGTCCTGAACTATTATTCGTCCTCTGGAATCTCCAGGGATTCCAGGGTCTGGGTACGCCAGGTCTCAGTCTCCTGGACCTGGTTAAAACTGTACAGGTGAAAACCGTCAATGTGGAGAACCGGATCATCCAGCCGGGAAGAAAGATCCATCAGCAGATCATCGGGCCGGTAAACCTTTTGCGCCATCAGCTTCGCGGCCAACCTGGGCTGCTTGGTAATGAATCGGGCCGAATCACCCACACCGATACGCAAGGAGGTGGCCAGCAGCTTGTTGCGCTCGGCAACTCCGGGCAGGCCCAGCCAGGCCTGAAGCGTGAGCCCACGGGCGCGCATATCTGCCAGCCAGCCCATGATCAAGTCGGCATCAAAACACAACTGGGTAACGAAATAGGTCGCCAGGTGCTGCTTGGCCAGCAGCGCCTCGGTCAAGGTTTCGTTATCGATACTCGGGTGACCCTCGGGATAGGCGGCGACGCCCACATCCGGGATCCGGTGACCCAGCTCGGCCATGTCTTGAAGCAATTCCAGGCATGACGAGTAATCGCCTATCGGCTGATCCTTGTCCCCTCCCGGCACGAATATGCTGTGAATCTGCATCGCGTCCAGCCGTGCCAGGATGTCTTTCAGGTGACTTCGGTCCCGAACCATTCGAGCGGCGATATGCGGAATCAAGCGCAGGCCCCGGTTATCCAATTGCTCGGTCAGATCCAGGGTGGCCTCTACCGGCTTGGTGGGAGAACAGGTTATTGCTACCCAGGCCCCCTGGGGAAGCACGGCCAGCTTCTCCTTGATTCCCTTGGCAGGAATCACCTCCAGGTAGGAACGCTGCAATGTACGGCGCAGGGCTTTGTGGTGTTGCGAAGGAAACATTAACGATTCTCCTCGGGCATTCGGTCTTGGCAATTCGATAACGGGCCACAACGGGCGCCAGCTAGGGTATGCGCTGGCCAGACCCGGCGGCAAGCCAGCAGCGGCCTTCAAAGATCGGGGTCTGGACAGGGAATGCGGGGGACGCAGAACTTCCCCTTGAAAATACAAGGTTTACGGCAATGGCGGACTGAGGTTCAGGAAAAACCGCAGTTCCACTATGTGTAACGCAGGAAAATACAGGAAGGATATTGCGCAAAAATTATTGCTGACAAATCGGAGTGGAAATAGCTATGTAGCCGATTTATAAACAAATCTTTCGTGGGCGACCCAAGCAGGTCGCCCACGATAAATTGTTCCACATTTGAATTATTTATCGATTCAGTCGTTGCCCACACGGTAACTGATGCGTTGCAGGCCGGTGTTCCCGGTCAGCGTGTCGTAGGCCGTTACCACCACCTGGTAATCACCTGCGCTTGCCGCCGGCAGTTGTACATGGAACTGGCTGGCCTCACCGGCAAACTCCAGGGGCCAGTCACCCAGCGCCTTGCCATCCAGGGACACGCTGGCCGACAGTTCAATCTTGTCAGCATCCCACAGGCCACCCGGCATGATGGGACATCCGCACATCATCACCATCTTCACCGCCACCCTCACATCGCTGCCCACCGGCAGGGACGCACCGGTAACCGGCGCCAGGGTCTGCAGTGCAAAGCCCGGCATTTCCAGGACCACGCCGTCGCCATTGTTCAAGTGCTTGCCTGGCAACAGCCACTGGCTGAGGCTCACCCGGTTGGCAGACTCGGGCATCCCGGCAGGGCCCTCGGCACTGATTTGTATTCGAGTGGGTTCCGAAATATCCAGGGTCGCGGCGAACGAGGCAGCCCCTTCTCCGATGGCCTGGCCACGCCCGTGGGCGCTGTTCATGATCAAGCCGGTATCACCCGTGCCACCGGTGGTCAGCCCGGAAGCCAGTATTTCCCCGCTATCGGCATTGCGAATTTCAACCATCGCACCGCCCATGCCAGTGCCGATGAATTTGGCGTCCTTGGCCAGCACCCGCACGGTTATGCTGGTGGGCTGCGCTGCGACATTCGCTACCAGCAGACCCATGCCGACCAACACCAGCGTCGCGCGCATTACATTCCTGATTGTGCTCATCGGTCACCTCACTTGATAGCTATACCGCGGCCCAGGCGTTACCTGACGCCGCTGGTTTGCTTAATTCTATTAGCTTTCGCTTATTTACACCACGCACCTGATGGTCGTGAAGTAGCAGACCCAGGCGCAAGATAGTAGATTCGACACTCAGAACCAAGATCAGACCCAATCTTATTCCTCAACAAGGCAGTTCACAGGATATGCAAGACATCCAACTCGACTTC
>CAKZML010000057.1 GCA_937128475.1 uncultured Chromatiales bacterium | reverse complement strand
CCCTGCAGTCCGAAGGGCGCCACCCGGCGATGACCGCTGAGCATGGAAACTTGCATAGGCTCAAGAAAACGAATTTCCCGGGTCACGCCATCGCCGCCGTGATGATGACCACCGCCGCCTGAATTCTCGCGTATGCAAAAGTTTTCCAGTCGCACCGGGAATCGCAGTTCAAGGATTTCCGGATCCGTCAGGCGGGAGTTGGTCATGTGGCTGTGCACCGCCGAGGTGCCGTCAAAGGTCGCGCCTGCGCCAGTACCGCCGCACAGGGTTTCGTAATACTGGTAACGCTGGTTGCCGAAGCTCAGGTTGTTCATGGTTCCCTGGGCGGCAGCCATGACCCCCAATGCGCCGAACAGGGCATTGGTGATGCACTGGGAGGTTTCTACATTGCCGGCCACCACCGCCGCCGGGGTTTTCGGATCCAGCAGGCTACCGGGAGGGATGATGATCTTGATAGGTTTCAAACAGCCCGCGTTCATGGGAATGTCGCGATCCACAAGACATCGGAATACGTACAGCACAGCGGCCTTGCAGATCGCCGATGGGGCATTGAAGTTATCTGTGGATTGGGCCGAGGTTCCGGTGAAATCGACACAGGCGCTGCCAGCCTGTGCATCAACGGTCACCGCTACGTGTATTACCAGTCCACTGTCCATCTCGTACCGGAACTGACCGTCCCGCAGTACGCCGATGACCTCTCTCACCGCGGCCTCGGCATTATCTTGCACATGACCCACGTAGGCGCGAACCACCGGCAGCCCGAATTGCTCGCACATCTTGTGCAGCTCGGAGATGCCTTTCTGGTTGGCGGCGATCTGGGCCTTGAGGTCGGCAATGTTCTGGTCAGGATTACGGGCGGGGTAGGGACCCTGGGCCAGGCGTTCCCTGACGTCTCGCTCATGGAAGCGCCCACCCGTCACCAGGGGGAAACCGTCAAACAGGATTCCCTCTTCCTCAACGCTTTGGCTGTGCGGTGGCATGGAGCCCGGGGTAATGCCGCCGATATCCGCATGATGGCCACGAGAGGCGACGAAGAACTCCAGCTCATCTGCCACGAATACCGGGCTCACCAGGGTGATGTCCGGTAAATGTGTGCCGCCGTTGTAGGGCGCGTTAAGCATGTAAACGTCGCCGGCTTTCAGCTTGTCTCCGTGGGCGGTGATGATGGCGCGTACGCTTTCACCCATGGAGCCCAGGTGTACCGGCATATGCGGCGCGTTGGCCACCAGTTCGCCGCCGGGCCCGAAGACCGCACAAGAGAAATCCAGCCGTTCCTTGATGTTTACCGAGTGGGCAGTGTTCTCCAGGATCACGCCCATCTGTTCGGCAATGTGCATGAACAGATTGTTGAATACCTCCAGCAACATGGGGTCGACGGAAGTGCCTTCACTGAAGCTCATGCTGACCGGTGTCTGGCGGGCAAGCATCAGGTGGCCATAGGCGTTCATGCTGGTTTGCCAGCCTGGCTCCACGACGATGGTGCCGTGGCTTTCGGTAATGATGGCCGGTCCGTTGATTTGAATTCCCGGCTGAAGAACCTCACGTTGGTAGACCGGCGTGTCCTGCCAGTGTCCACCGATCCAGCTGCGGGTGATGCTTGCCGGTTGGGGTGTGCCGCCCCCGGGCTCGATCGAGTGTTCCACTCCGGCGCCGGTTTCCCCGATGGCTTCCACTTCCACATCCGCTACCACCAGCGCAGTGTCCGGGCTGGTGAAGCCAAACCGTTGTTGTTGGGCGAGTTCGAAGTTCGCGCGCATCTTCGACAGGCTATCCAGTTCAACCGCCAGGGTGCTGTCAGTTCCCGCATAGCGAAGTCGCACCCGCTTGCTGAAACTCAGCTGTTCTGGCCCGAGACCCTGTTGTTCCAGTTCTTGCCCGGCGCTGTGGCTCAGTGCCCCGGCTGTCTCGGTGATGGTCTGTATTGCCGCCTCATCCAGCGACAATTCCAGTGACTGCTGGCGTATGGACCGCAACTGGGCCAGTCCCATGCCATAGGCGGAAAGCACGCCGGCCAGCGGGTGGATAAAAATGGTTGGAATTCCCAGTGCATCGGCAACCTGGCAGGCATGTTGCCCGCCGGCGCCGCCGAAGCAGCTCAGGGCGAAACGACTGGCGTCGTAACCCCTCTGGATAGAGATTTCCTTGATGGCAGTGGCCATCCGATTGACGGCAATGTGCAGAAAACCCTCTGCCGCCTGCTCGGGACTGTACTGGGTGCCCGCCTCGGCGTTGATTCGTTCGGTGAGTTCGGCAAAGCCGGTTTTCACGGCATCCGAATCCAGCGGCTGGTCGCCCCCGGGACCAAATACCCGCGGGAAATGTTCGGGCTGGATGCGTCCCAGCAGGACATTGATGTCGGTGACAGTCAGGGGTCCACCCCGCCGGTAACAGGCCGGACCGGGATTGGCGCCGGCGGACATGGGGCCAACCTGCATGCGACCGTCTGTGTAATGCAGCACCGATCCGCCGCCTGCCGCCACGGTGTGGATTTTCATCATCGGGGCGCGGATGCGCACCCCGGCAATCAGGTTGTCCTGGGCGCGTTCGAAGTCCCCGTCAAACAGTGAGACGTCAGTGGAGGTGCCCCCCATGTCAAAACCAATCAGCCGGTCGATGCCGGCGATCTCTCCGGTACGTACCATACCCACCACGCCACCGGCCGGGCCGGAGAGAATGCTGTCCCTGCCGCGGAAGAAATCGGCACTGGTCAGGCCGCCGCTGGATTGCATGAACATCAGTCGGGTGTTGCCCAGTTCCTGGCGCAGGCCCTGTATGTAGCGCAGCAGCAAGGGTGAAAGATAGGCGTCCGCCACGGTGGTGTCGCCCCGGCCGACGAGGCGAATCAGGGGTATCACGTCATGGGAGGTGGATACCTGGGTGAAGCCCACCTCTTTCGCTATCTTGGCGGCCTGTTGTTCGTGGGTGGCGTATCGGTAGGCATGCATAAATACGATGGCGACCGATCGCAGTCCCTGTTCGTAGGCCTGTTCAAGGGCGCTGCGCAGGGCAGCCTGGTCCAGTGGACGCAGGGGTTTGCCCGCCGCATCCACCCGCTCCTCGGCCTCGATGACCTGGCTGTACAACAACTCGGGAAGTTCTATGTGACGGGCAAACAGGTCGGGTCGATTCTGGTAGCCGATGCGCAGGGCATCGCGAAATCCTGCCGTTGTCACCAATGCGGTGGCTTCGCCCTGGCGTTCCAGCAGGGCATTGGTGGCCACCGTGGTGCCCATCTTTACGGCATCAATTTGTTCATGCGGAATGGGCTGGTCGCCGGCGATGCCAAGACAGCGGCGTATGCCTTCCAGTGCCGCGTCTGCGTAGTGCTCCGGGTCGCTGGATAGCAACTTGCGTGTTTGCAGTTCGCCCCCGGGAGTGCGCGCCACCAGATCAGTAAAGGTGCCGCCACGGTCAATCCAGAATTGCCACTTTTTCGAGCTGCCCACGTATTCCTTCCAGCTTGGTCAATGCTGGAGGATTGTTTCACCAATTGAGTCCCAGCGCATCCGCAGCATGAAAAACACTCGCCTGGAAGTTGGTGAACTTCGTCTGCCTTGCTATGGTGTGCGGGCGACATTTCAGGAGAACAAGAATGAGTCGAGCCGAGGCAATCCTGGCAACCCTGCTGGTCTACATGGGAGTGATGTTGGCCATTGGTGTATGGGCCAGTCGACGCACTCGTGACGAGACCGACTTCCTCCTGGGTGGGCGCAAGTTGGGCGCCTGGGTCTCCGCGCTGAGCGCATCGGCAAGTTCCTCCTCGGCCTGGACCCTGCTTGGGGTTTCCGGCGCCGCCTACAACTGGGGCTTGTCTGCCGTCTGGTTGTTTCCCGCGATTTTTCTTGGCTACCTGGCCAACTGGGCATGGGTGGGACCACGCATCCGGGACCTGAGTCGCAAGACCGGGGCCATTACCCTGACCGAAGTGTTGGCCGGGGATAAAAAAGACCCTTTGTATTCGCTAATCATGAAAACCGCCTCGGTGATTATCGTGGTGTCCTTCATGTTTTACGTGGCCTCCCAGTTGCAGGCGGCCGGGAAGGCTTTCGACAACAGTTTCGGGTTGGGCCAGGACCTGTCCCTGATGATCGGCGTACTGGTGGTGGTGGCCTACACCCTGCTGGGTGGGTTCTGGGCCGTCAGTGTCACCGATACCTTGCAGGGCCTGTTGATGGTTGCTGCGGCGGTGCTGCTGCCAGTGGTCGCCCTGGTAGCCGTGGGCGGGCCGGATCAATTGCTGGCTGGGTTGAAGGCGGTGGCCACGGATCAACAATTGTCCTGGACCGGGCCGTTCACCGGGGTGATGGGCGTGGCGTTCGTATTGGGACTGCTGGGAATCGGCGTCGGCTATCCCGGGCAGCCCCACGTGGTGAACCGGTTCATGGCGATCAAGGATGAAAAATCCCTGCGGGTCGGGCGCATTATCGCCCTGAGCTGGTGCGTGCTGATTTACAGCGGCACCTTGATGATTGGTTTGTGCGCCAGGGTGCTTTACTCGACCATCGCTGATGGCGAGATGGTGTTCTTCGAGGTGGCTAATCGCTTGCTCTCACCGGTGATGGCCGGCGTGATCGTGGCGGCCGTGCTCTCGGCCATCATGTCCACGGCTGACAGCCAGTTGCTGGCGGCGGCATCCTCGGTGTCACATGACTGGCGACTGGCCAACGGCAAGACGTCGGACCTGAATGTCTCCCGGGTGGTGGTGGTGATTGTCAGCGCGGTGGCTACCTTGCTGGCCCTGTTCGCTCCCGATGCGATTTTCTCCCGGGTGTTGTTTGCCTGGAGCGCGGTGGGCTCGGCCTTTGCGCCACCCCTGCTGGTTCGACTGGCCGGCTACGAGACCACTGCCAAATCGACCCTGTCGGCGATGACCATGGGCGCTGGACTCACGGTGGTGCTGCACTTGATGCCAGATGCGCCGGGGGATGTTGCCGAGCGACTGGTTCCCTTCGTCCTGGCCCTGGGTATCAGCATTGCTGGCATTCGCGGTCGCACTGCGACCGCTTGATTCGAGCGCCCGATGCCCCAGGTCTCGCCCCAGGTACGCAAGATTTGGGAAGTGGTCGGCACAATTCCCCGTGGCAAGGTTGCCAGCTATGGCCAGGTGGCTCGCATGGCCGGGTTGCCCGGGCGGGCGCGGCTGGTAGGGACCGCGCTCAAGCAGTTACCGGATGACAGCCAGGTTCCCTGGCACCGGGTTATTAATGCCGCCGGAAAAATTTCCTTCCCGCCAACCAGTCCCGATTGGGAGCGACAACACCAGCGCCTGCTGGATGAAGGGGTGATCCTGGTGCGTGGAAGAGCGCCGGGCACCGCGCTGTTGCAGGAGGATTTCCTGGACAACCTGCTGTGGGGTCCCGATGAAGGCGTCTGATCACGCCGCCGGGTGGATTCGACGCAGGGTATCGCCGCGCCTGAGCAGTTGGTTGACCAGCGAGAAGCGGATCGACGCCAGTTACCGTCGTTACGCACGCCGCCGGGATGGTCTGCCTGAGCTGGAGTTTTTCTTTCGGGTGGATGATCCGCGCAGCCTGCTAATGCTCCAGGTGCTGGAAACACTGGTAACCAGGCACCAGGTAAAGATTATCCCCAGGGTGGTACAGACCTTGCCCTCATGGGCGCATCCAGCGCCCGAGCTGGCGGCGAACTGGAACCTGGCGGATTCGGCCCAGCTGGCAAGGCATTACGGATTGCACTGGTCAGGGGGAATGCGCCAACCGACAGCCGAGAGGGCGCGAGACCTTGCTGTCAGGCTGGCCGGCGAAGAAGAGTTTTCCGCGTTTGCCGCGAAGGCGGCAATCGCGTGTGGCCAGTTATGGCTGGGACAAGAGGCTGGGGCTGAGCTGGGCGAGACGCAGCCGGGTGCCCTGGCCGCTAACGAGGCGCGCCTGGAGCGGCTGAAGTTCTATGACAGCGCCGCAGTGTATTTCGAAGGCGAGTGGTACGCGGGCCTGGACCGGCTGACTCACCTGGATCGGCGCCTGGGCAAGTGTGAATCGTCCTTGTTGCAGGCCCGACCCCCACCGGTACCCCGGCCGGTAGGCGGCGAGCTGGAATATTTCTTCTCATTCAGAAGCCCATACTCTTACCTGGCCATGGAGCGGGTCGCCAACATGGCCAGGGACTGGGGGTGCAACCTGAGGCTATCTCCTGTGCTGCCCATGGTGACCCGCGGCATGGCCGTCCGCGCGGCCAAGCGCCGCTATATTGTCCTGGATGCAGCGCGGGAAGCACGGGCTGGGGAGATAGAATTCGGACGCATATGCGATCCCCTGGGGGAGGTGGTTGAACGATGCCTGGCGCTGACCTATGCCATGCGGGAGGACCCCCGGCCCATGGATCTGCCCCAAGTGTTGGCCCGAGCGGTGTTTGCCAGGGGCCAGGACCTGTCTCGGGACCGGGTGCTACGCCGTGTGCTGGAAGATGCGACCATGAGCTGGGAGCAGGCTGTGTCGGCCCTGTCGGATGCATCCTGGCGGGACTGGGTTGCCGATAACCGGGAACGTCTGAATGATGCACAGCTGTGGGGTGTGCCCTGCCTGCGCTACGCTAAGATTGTGTGCTGGGGCCAGGACCGGCTGTGGGTGATCGAGGATGCCCTGGCGGCGGCCGCTACGAATTGATGGCGAGGAGCTGAACAAATGCAGGTTGTGTTTTCACACGGTAAGGAAAGTGGGCCGTGGGGTGGAAAGATTTCCGCCCTGGCCGAGGTGGCCCGACGCCACGGCTTGCAGGTGGCCTCACTGGATTACCAGGGTATGGATGATCCCCATGCACGGGTTGCAAAGCTGTGTGCTCACCTGGATGAACTGGAAGGACCGGCGATCCTGGTGGGATCAAGCATGGGTGGTCATGTGGCCGCCAGTGCGGCCAGCACCCATACAGTCGCCGCTGCGTTTTTAATGGCGCCTGCTTTTTACATGCCGGGTTACGAGGCCCTGACACCGAAGCCCCTGTCCTGCCCGGTTACTATCGTTCATGGTTGGCGCGACGAGATTGTTCCGGTGGATAACGTGCTGCGTTTTGCCAGGGAAGGCGACTGCACCCTGCACCTGCTGGATGCCGATCACCGCATGCTGGATCAACTGGACGAGTTGTGCGATTTGTTTGAAATGTTCCTCAAGCAAATTCCCGGGGCTGGAAACGCTGGCCCGGACTAGCGCAGGTCGGCGACGGCCTTGGCCGCGACCTTGTCGATGATCGACGGCGCAAGTATCCGCAGGATGCGTCCCAGTTTGCCCCGGAAGGAAGTAATCAAGATCCGCTTACGTCCTGTCATGGACTTGTAAATCAGGGCGGCACATTCTTCCGAGGTCATCACGCCCGATTTGGCCTCCAGGGGACTTTCCCCCAGGGCTTTTCCATCCGAACCCAGCGCGCGCTGGTGAATTTCCGAGAGCACGAAATCCGGGGCGATGATGGTGACGCCCACCCCATCCGCTGCCAGTTCGATCCTCAGGGAATCGAAGAATCCCATCATGGCGTGCTTGGCGGCGCAGTAGCCGGTGCGGGTTGGCACACCGGTCAGTCCCGCGACACTTGATACGGCAACAATCTGGCCACGGGATTTTTTCAGTGCCGGCAGCGCGTAGTAACTGCACCAGGCGGCACTTAGGTAATTGAGCTTCATCAGTTGTTCAAGGGGGGCGGTGCCGGTCAGTTGATCCAGCCGAGACCACATGCTGCCGCCGGCATTGTTGATCAGCACGTCCAGGCCGCCGAATGTCTCGACGGTCTTCTCAATCAGTTCCCGGCATGCGTTCTCATCGGTCACGTCGGTGGGCAAAACCAGGCATTTGGCGCCCAGGGACTCGCAGTCCACGGCGAGACTTTCCAGGCGTTCCCGGTTCCGGGCCGCCAGCACCAGGTTCGGGGCGTCGGTGGCCAGTTCCAGGGCAAGTGCGCGCCCTATGCCCTCGGAGGCGCCGGTCAAGATGATGGTTTTGTTTGAATACATGATGGTTTCCGCCGGGTTAAGTAGCCGGTTCAGCCTAGCATAATGCCGCCGTGGGGCCGTCCTGTTAAACTGTGCGGCCAGCTTCTCCAGCGTGGAGGGGCTCCAGATTAAGCAGAGCGCGACATGGAATCACACATCGCACGTATTCTTGAGCCTGAACTCATGGAAGATGAAGAGCAGGCGAATGCATACGCCGAGGCTGATTTTTCTGAGTCCAACACGCTGTTCGTGGATTTGTTTCAAGAAAATTTCCCGGATTTCGATGGGGTACGCGCGGTAGATATGGGCTGTGGTCCGGGCGACATTGCCCTGCGCATGGCCAGGCGTTACGACTTCCTGCACATGGATGGCGTGGATGGTTCCGCCGCCATGCTCAGTTTTGGTCGCCCGGCCCTGGCTGCCGCGGGTGAACCCGGTACCCGGGTGCGACTGGTACACGGTATTTTCCCCGGTGTTGAATTGGCGGTTGGCCAATACGATGCAGTCATCAGTAATAGCCTGTTGCATCATTTGCACCAGCCCCAGGTCATGTGGAGTGCGGTGCGCAAACTGGGCCGTGCTGGAGCATCAGTGCTTATCATGGATCTGAAACGTACCCGCGATGAAGAGCATGCCCGGGAAATCGTTGCGACCTACGCAGGCAATGAACCCGAGGTTCTGCAGGTGGATTTCTATAATTCTTTGCTGGCGGCCTTCACCCCGTCCGAGATCAAGTTGCAACTTGAAGAGGCGGGCCTGGATGGCCTGTCAGTTGTCGAAGTCAGCGATCGTCACCTGGTTGTGACCGGCCGCCTGGCTCTCTGACGCTAAACGGAATCCTGGGCATGAACTGGTTGGGTATAGATAAATTTTTGTTTGGGCTGTCACGTCGCCTGATAAAACCCTTGCTGCGCGTGAATCTTGTTTCAGACAGAGTTTCCAAGACCCTGGGGCCTTCCCAGGTTCCAATCTGCTATGTCCTTGAGAAATCCAGTTTTTCTGATTTGCTGGTATTGGACAGGGTGTGTCGCGAGCAGGGTCTTCCCCGGCCCCGGGACGCGATGAAATTACGTGGATACCAACAAAATAAATCTGTCTGCTACGTGCGCGGAAAACGCGGTCTCTCTCGCCGCCGGGCAAGCGCGGCGCCTTCAAAACTGCTGGGCAGGATGATTGGCGCTGTAAGCGCTGATCATTCCCTGGATGTTCGGATCGTACCGGTTTCAATTTTCTGGGGTCGCGCGCCGGATCGGGAGCAGGGCTTCATCAGGACCCTGTTCTCCGAAGGATGGGCTGCCACCGGTTCATTGAGAAAGTTCTTCGTTATTCTGCTGCACGGTAGAAATGTTCTTGTGGAAGTGGCCGCACCGATCCACCTGAAGCAGGTAGCCGAAGAGGGCCTGGGTCAATCTCGCAGTGTTCGCAAGGTTGCCCGTGTGTTGCGAGTGCATTTCAGGCTACAGCGAGTCGCCACTATCGGTCCCGACTTGTCTCACCGCCGGACGATGGTCAATAAGTTGCTTAAGAGCCGAAAGGTTCGCCAGGCCATTGATCGCGAGATGCAGTCTGCGCGCCTTGACCGGAACAAGGCGACCTCACGGGCGCGTGGCTACGCGAATGAAATTGCCGCCAACTTCTCCAACGCAGTGGTGGCCGTGTCGGCCAGAATGCTCACCTCCTTGTGGCAAAAACTCTATGACGGTATCGAGGTGAATCACTTCGAGGAGATGCGCGAGGCGGCCAAGGGTAATGAGGTCATCTACGTTCCCTGTCATCGCTCTCACGTGGATTACCTGCTGCTTTCCTACGTGCTGTACGTGCGCGGGTTGGTTGCACCCCATATCGCCGCCGGTATCAATCTGAATCTGCCGGTCCTGGGTCAGTTCTTGCGCGGAGGCGGTGCATTTTTCCTGCGTCGCAGCTTCCGCGGCAACCAGTTGTACTCGGCCGTGTTCCAGCAATACCTGGGAATGAACCTGAACAAGGGCGTGGCCATCGAGTATTTCATCGAGGGTGGTCGAAGCCGCACAGGCAGGTTGCTGGAGCCCCGTCCCGGCATGCTCAGCATGACCGTCACCAGCTTCATTAACAATCGCCGTCGCCCACTGGTTTTCGTGCCAGTTTACTTTGGCTACGAGCGGGTGATGGAAGGTAATACCTACATTGCAGAACTCAGCGGCAAGCCCAAGAAGAAAGAGTCCATCCTGGACCTGCTGCGCTTTTTGCCAACCCTGCGGGAAAAATTCGGCAGCGTGTTTGTGAATTTCGGAGAGCCTCTTCCCCTGGAGCAGTTCCTGGACAAGGGGCAGGCTGACTGGCGCGAAAAGCAGGTCGATGAAGAAGGTCGTCCCCGCTGGCTGGTGCCGATTATTGATGACCTGGGAGAAGAGATTCTGTGTAGGGTGAACAGCGCCGCGGCAGTGGGTCCGGTTAACCTGATTACCCTGGTCATGCTGTCCACGCCCCGGCAGTCCATGCTGGAGACCCAGTTGGTTGCCCAACTGGAACTGTACGCGAAGTTGCTCAGGGACCTGGGTTACTCGGACCGGGTAACCGTGACCAAGATGGCTGCTGCGGACATGGTCACCTATTGCGAAAAACTCGGGGTGGTTCAGCGGCGGGCCAACAAGTTGGGCGACATGATAACCATGAGCGAGCAGCAGACCGTTATGGGAACCTACTTCCGTAACAACGTGCTGCACCTGTTGGCGCTGCCATCGTTGATCGCCAGTTGTTTCCTGCGCAATGAGCGCATGACCACCAACCTGATTTCCCAGGTTGTTGGCGTGATTTATCCGTATCTCAAGGCGGAACTGTTTATTCGCTGGACCGAGGAAGAAATTGCAGACCGGGTGCAGCATACGGTGAATGTCATGTGCCGCCACGGCCTGTTGGGCAGGGGGCGGTTAAATAATCGCTATTCCCGTAAGGACAGTGGAAGCGGTCACGTGAGACTGGGCTTGCTCTCAAAAGTTACTGACCAGGCTGTTGAACGTTACTACGTGGTGATCGCACTGCTTGAGCGTCACGGCAGCGCGGCGATTACTGAAAAGGCCCTGGAGGAAGAGTCCCAGTTAATGGCCCAGAGGCTTTCTGTGCTGTTCGGGCTGGATTCCCCCGAGTTCTTTGATCGCAGTCTTTTCCGGAATTTCATCCGCCGACTCAAGGCCCAGGGCGTTGTTCATGTTGGTGCCGATGGACGACTTGAGTTCGATGACGTGGTGGAGAAGCTGGATAAATACTCTCGCCTGCTTTTGAGTGACGAGATTCGCCATGCAGTTCGCCAGGTGACCCGGGCCTAGTCGTCGGACGACGGTTTTCCCCTCAAGGATTTTGTTTTCGACTGCTGACGCTTACTGTCCAGGCGCTTGCGCTTGGCTGAGTAGGGCGTCTTGGTGGGGATGCGCCGTGCCGGCCTGTGACGGGCCTGTTCAATTAGTTCCATCAATCGCTCCCGGGCATCTTCCCGGTTACGTTCCTGGCTGCGATGGCGCTGGGCGAAGATGGTGATTACGCCCTGGCTGTCGGCACGACTACCCGCGAGGCCGATCAACTTTCTTGCCACTTCTCCGGGCAAGCCCGCATTACGGGCATCAAAGCGAAGCTGTACTGCTGATGCGGTCTTGTTGACGTGTTGACCGCCCGGGCCCGAGGCGCGAACAAAACGTTCCTCGATAGCTTTTTCCAGGGGGGCGGACAGGGCGTATGGAAGCCGTTGCTCCGTCGGGGAGGGTGGTGAAGGAGGGGTCCCGTCCACAACGCTCAGGCGTTGAGATCCGGAATCATGTCGCTTTCCAGGTGGGCGATCTGGTCCTTGAGACATAATTTGCGTTTCTTCAGACGCTTGAGCTGAATTTGATCCACGGCGGGATCCAGTGCAAGACGGTCAATCACATCGTCCAGGTCGCGATGTTCCAGTCGCAGGGACCGGAGCTTGTCCAGTTTCTCAAATGACTTGGTGTCGACTTTGTCGCTCATGTCTGTGCTTTACGTACGCAAGGTGGCATTTAGTAAGTTCCCCTAGCTTAGTCAAGCGGACCCGTTGCTGCCAAGGGTTTTTAGTGGATTTCTCGCTGGACCGAATCCTCAGGCGCCAGTCCGATGCTGTGAACATGGCCACGACGCAGGATTACAAAGCCCTGTTTGCGGGAAAATCCATCCGCGCTGTAGTCAAAGTTGTAAGTCCTCTCCAGCACCAGGTGGCGCTGGTGGTCACGGGTTATGCGCACGCCACCGAAAGAAACCGTCCCATCCAACAACTGCAGACCGGCCTTGCGGCAGGTCGCCGCGACCACGTGATTGGCCCGTTCCCGGGACTCCATGATGCGGTACCAGCCCCCGGCGCCAAAGATAAGCAGGATTCCCAGGAATCCAATCTCGGAGACCGTCACGGAGCCACATACCCTGTCCAGTCCTGACTGTCGTCACCGTAAACCAGGAACCAGGGGTTAAGGATATTTTCCTCGGCGTTGTACAGCAGCGGACTGCCGTCGCAGTTCACCACCTGCCCGCCGGCGCCCAGTACTACTGCGTGGGAGGCGGCAGTGTCCCATTCAGAGGTCGGTCCCAGGCGGGGATAAATGTCGGCCTTGCCCTCGGCGATTACGCACAGCTTGAGGGAACTGCCCATGGGCACCATCTCATGTTCGCCCAGCCGCTCCAGATAGGCGCTTACTGCTTCGCTGGCATGTGAGCGGCTGCCTACGACTCGAACAGGGGTCTGGGCAGGTTTGCAGACGCTGATGGGCGTGGTCGGCCCTCCTGCCTGGCAGCGAAATGCGCCCAGGCCCGGACCGCCGTAGAACTCGATTTCCTGTGCCGGTACGCCCACCACGCCAAGAATGGGTGTGTGATTGTCGATCAGTGCGATATTTACCGTGAACTCGCCATTGCGCTTGATGAATTCCTTGGTGCCGTCCAGGGGGTCCACCAGCCAGTAGCGTTGCCATTGGCCCCGCTCTGAATACTCTGGCAGCCCTGATTCTTCTGATAGTACCGGCACCCCGGGAAGCAGTTCGGGCAGGCGCGCCGCGATGATCCGGTGGGCGGCCATGTCGGCGGCGGTGACCGGCGACTTGTCTTCCTTGGACTGGACGTCGAAGTCCGAGGCATAGACCTCCATGATGGCCTTGCCGGCGTCCCGGACAATATCAAGCAGGGCGGGGATCAGGGGGGTCAGTTCGTTCATTCGGTACCTTGGGCTGTGGCCGGACTCGCCGGCGTGCGTGCTGTGCGTAGTATGATACGTGGCTATGGAAACAACTAACACCAAACCCGTGATTTGGCAGGATGTGGATGTGGTCCTGCTGGATATGGACGGCACCTTGCTGGACCTGGGTTTCGATAATTATTTCTGGCGGGCTTTTGTTCCGGAGCGCTACAGCGAACATCATGGTATTACCGTGGAAGAGGCGCGTTCCCGGCTGGAAAGCTGGTACCTGGAACACCATGGCACGTTGCAGTGGTATTGCCTGGATTTTTGGCGGGATCGGCTGGAGATGGATGTCACCGCCATGAAGCGGGAAATCCGTCATCGCATCCGGGTCCTGCCTGATGTTCCCAGGTTCCTGGAGTCAGTGCGCCGGGTGGGTAAGCGCCTGGTACTGGTCACCAACGCACACCGTGATTCGTTGCTGGTAAAGATGGAGTGCACCGCGCTGCATACCCACTTCGATGCGGTACACAGCTCTCATGATTTTGGGCTGCCGAAAGAAGATCCGGAGTTCTGGCGGCGATTGCAGGAGGTGGAACATTTCACCTCGCCGCGGACATTGCTTGTGGATGACAGCATTCCGGTGCTGGAATCGGCGCGTCGCTTCGGGATAGGCCAGTTGGTGGCTATTCGGCGACCGGAAATTGACGGGCCGACCCGGGAGATCGAGGGGTTTGAGCAGGTTGATTCAGTGGTTGAGCTGATCGAGCCCTGATTCGAGACTGAACCAGGGCCGTTTCTGATCTAGCGCCTTCCGCGTCCGCCGGAGCCACCGCCCGACCTTCTCGGGCCTCCACGACCGCCGCCACCACTGCGCGGGCCACCGGGACGGGGTTTGCGCTGGGGGAAGTGTTCAGGACCCGGCTTGACCAGGGTCTCGGGTAGCAGTTCCCTGGGAACCGTTTCCACCGGAATCGATTGACCGATGTATTTCTCGATATCGGGAAGCGAGAACACGTACTGCTCGCAGCCAAAGCTGATCGCATCGCCTTTTTCGCCGGCACGGGCGGTTCGGCCGATCCGGTGCACGTAATCTTCGCAATCCTGGGGCAGATCGTAATTCACCACGTGGCTCACGCCGGGAATATGCAGTCCGCGGGAGGCCACATCGGTGCCAATCAAGACCGGTAGTTCGCCTTCCTGGAAGGCCTTCAGCATGGCCATGCGCTTTCTCTGGGGCACATCGCCGGAAATCGCCTTGGCATCAATGCCATTCACAGTGAGATAGGCCTCAATACGTTCCGCCGCACGCTTGGTGTTCACGAATACCATGGTTCGGGTGGCCGCCTTGGTGCGCAGCAGGCCAATCAACAAGGGCAGTTTTTCCTCGTTGGAGGGGTAGTACAGCACCTGGGTGACCCGGTCGGCGGTCACGGTCTCGGACTCGATCTGAACCAGTTCGGGGCTGTTCATGTGCTCATAGGCCAGTTCCAGCACGCGCTGGCCAAGGGTGGCCGAGAACAGCATGGACAGGCGCTTGTCAGCGGGAGGCAGGCGGCGCAGGACAAAGCGGATGTCCTTGATGAATCCCAGGTCAAACATCCGGTCGGCTTCATCCAGCACCATTACCTGGATGCGCTCCAGGCCATACACTTTCTGCTTGTAGTAATCGATGATCCGGCCGGGGGTGCCTACCAGCACATCCACGCCGTTGGCCAGCATCTGGCGCTGGCTGTCGTAGCCGGTGCCGCCGTACACCACGCCCAGTTTCAGGCCGGTATGCGCGCCCAGTACCACGGCGTCCTTCTCGATTTGTAAGGCCAATTCGCGGGTAGGCGCGATGATGATGGCTCGCGGATCGTTGGGCATTCCCTTCTCGGGAGCCGGTTCGGTCAGCAGCCGGTTGTACATGGCGAGCAGGAAAGCGGCGGTCTTGCCGGTACCTGTCTGGGCCTGCCCGGCAACGTCTTTACCCGTGAGCGCCACAGGCAGGGTTTCTGCCTGGATGGGTGTACAGTTAACGAATCCTGCGTCCTGAATGCCCCGCGCCAGTGGCTCTGGAAGGTTCAGGCTGTCGAATCGTACGTCACTTAAATGGCTGTCTGTCATATAACGAATACGTCCTTGATTCCTGCCTTACGGAAAATACGTGGCAGGAAAAACTTGCATTGTCTGGGGGTGAGAGGTCAAAATACAGGCCAACACCGCGGCTCACGCTACCTCTTGCCGCCCTCTAACAAGTTCCTCTTGTAGATTTACGAGCGACTAGAGCGCGAGATAATTGCGACATTGTGCCTGATAGGACAGTCCGCGTCACATCTTAAAACGGCATTGAGCCCGCTACCCAGTTTAAACCCCGAGTAATAAATCATCCCAATATTCAAACGGTTGTTTCCGGAAGGAGTTGCAAGTGAGCGATAAAATCGTGCACACGACTGACGCACAATTCGAAAAAGACATCATTGGATCAGATCTACCAGTACTGCTGGATTTCTGGGCTGAGTGGTGCGGACCTTGCAAAATGATTGCCCCGATCCTTGATGAGATCGTTGGCGACTACGAGGGTCGGCTGAAAATTGCCAAGCTGAATATTGATGAGAACCCGGCCACCGCGCCGAAGTTCGGTATTCGCGGAATCCCCACCCTGTTGCTGTTTAAAGGTGGCAAGGTTGAAGCGCAGAAGGTGGGCGCGCTTTCCAAAGCCCAACTCAAAGAATTTTTGGATACAAACTTGTGAGAGGCTACCTAGGTAATTCCCCTCGCGGCCGTGGCGCCAAGCCCACCGAAGGCCGCGGACCTGCCACCGGCAACCCCAATGTGAAGAAAAAGCGGTCTCGCCGCAGCAGTGGTGGTAACAGCAGTGGCGGCAGACGCCCCAACAATATTCCTGACGATCCTTCGGAACTGGAAACCATCTCCCAGGAGGAGCTGGCCCAGACCAAAGAAATCATGAACCTGACTGACCTGAAGACCAAGCCCATTGGGGCCCTGGTCGAGATGGCCACGTCGCTGGGGCTGGAAAACCAGGCCCGTTCGCGCAAGCAGGACATCATTTTCTCCATGCTGACGGCCCACGCGGCCAACGGCGAAGACATTTACGGCGACGGCGTGCTGGAAATCCTGCAGGACGGCTTCGGCTTCCTGCGTTCCGGCGAGGGTTCGTACCTGGCAGGACCGGATGACATTTACGTGTCCCCCAGCCAGATTCGCCGTTTCAACCTGCGTACCGGCGATACCGTCTCCGGTCTGATCCGTCCCCCCAAGGAAGGCGAGCGTTACTTCGCCCTGCTGAAGGTTGGCGAGATCAACATGGAGTCTCCCGAGGCAGCCCGCAACAAGGTGCTGTTTGAGAACCTCACGCCCCTGCACCCGAACCAGCGCATGCGCCTGGAACGCGGTAACGGAAGCACAGAGGATCTCACCTCACGCATTATCGACCTGGTCTCACCCATCGGTCGTGGCCAGCGTGGCCTGATTGTCTCCCCGCCCAAGGCCGGTAAGACTATCCTGCTGCAGAACATCGCCTCGGCCATCACCGCGAACCATCCCGATGTCTACCTCATGGTGCTGCTCATCGACGAGCGTCCCGAGGAAGTCACCGAGATGTCACGCACCGTGCGCGGCGAGGTTATCTCATCGACCTTCGATGAGCCGGCCACCCGCCACGTGCAGGTCGCCGAGATGGTGATCGAGAAGGCCAAGCGCCTGGTCGAGCACAAGATCGACGTGGTGATCCTGCTGGATTCCATTACCCGCCTGGCTCGCGCCTACAACACCGTGGTACCCAGCTCAGGCAAGGTGCTTACCGGTGGTGTGGATGCCAACGCCCTGCAGCGTCCCAAGCGCTTCTTTGGTGCGGCACGTAACATCGAAGAGGGCGGCAGCCTGACCATCCTGGCCACCGCGCTGGTGGAAACCGGCTCGCGTATGGATGATGTGATCTACGAGGAATTCAAGGGCACCGGCAACATGGAAATCCAGATGGATCGCCGTATTGCCGAGAAGCGTGTATTCCCCGCCATCAACATCAACCGTTCCGGTACCCGTAAGGAAGAACTGCTTACCGAACCTGCCGAGCTTCAGAAGATGTGGGTGCTGCGCAAGTTGCTGCATCCCATGGATGAGCTGGCCGCAGTGGAGTTCCTGCTGGGCAAGATGAAGGACACCAAGACCAACGCCGACTTCTTCGATTCAATGAAGCGGTAGGTCTGCAGACCTTCAACAGAGTATGAAAGCGGCGCCTT
>CAKZML010000056.1 GCA_937128475.1 uncultured Chromatiales bacterium | reverse complement strand
AGCCGCGCATCGAGCGAACCAGGTCGGCAATATCCGTCACCCCGGTTCTGCAACATCCGCCAATCAGTCTCGCGCCTTCCTGTTGCCATAGTTGCGCCATAACCGCCAGGGACTCGGACGAACTCCCGGGTATCCAGCGGTTGCCCTTGGATACCCAGCATTCCCCGCTGTTTGGATAAACCAGCAGGGGCTTGGTCGTATAACCCTTGGCAGAGGCCAGTAGCGGGGAGACATGCGCAGGTGCTGTGCAATTCAGACCGACGGCCACTATCTGGCTTGAATCATTGGCCGCAGCCATGGCACTGGCGAAAGACTCTCCGTGGCATAGACGGGTGTCATCCTGGCAACTGAAGCTGAGCCAGGCGACGGTACCAGGAAATTCTTCCATAGCCCTGAGCAGCAACTCTCCCTCCCGCAAGCTCGGGATAGTTTCCAGGGCCAACAGGTCCGGATTGGCCTGCAGCAATGTTTCCATGCGCCGCAGGTGGAAGCCGCTGATCGCCTTGTCCGTGGCCTGGTAATTACCGTGGTATTCCGAGCCATCGTGAAGGTGGGCGCCGTAAGGCCCGATTGACGCGGCGACCAAAGGGCGAGGGCGCTGTGAAGCCTGTTGGCCGCTATCGAGCAATTCATCCCGGGCCTGGCTTGCCAACTCGACGCTTAATCGCATCAGCGCCGCAGCGTCCTTGCGACTCAGGCCGCGCGCACCTAAGCCCTCGAAGCTGGCCTGGTAGCTTGCGGTAATGGCCACGTCAGCACCGGCTGCAAAATAGTCGTAATGCAACTGACGAATGCTTTCAGGCGATTCCAGCAGAACCTTGGCAGACCACAGAGGATCATTAATATCAGCGCCACGTCCTTCGAGCTCGGTGGCCAGGGCACCGTCCAGGATCATTACCCCTTCTGGGTCCTCCAGGAAAGGGGCCAGTATCGAGGTAATCGCTTGCTTGTCTCTGGACATGTTCGCCGGCTTCAGGGGAGATTGACTCGGACATCGTTCTTCAGAACGCTGACGGGATAGGTTTCCAGGGCTTTCTCACCACGAACAACGTTCAACAGCTGGATTCCGGGCGGGAAATTCGCCCAGTCGATGACCTCGCCTGTGCGGATATCGAAACGCGCCCGATGCAATGGGCACTGGATCTTGCATTCATCGACGATTTTACCCAGGCCCAGGGGACCGAAGGTATGGGTGCAGGTGGACTGGGTGGCGTAAAAACCGTCCTCAAGGTGAAACAGCAAAATGCTTTTGCCATCCACGGTGAATTTCTTCATCTCTCCCTGGGGAAGATCATTGACCTTGCATACTTTGTGCAGCGGCATTGCTCGCTCCTGTGCGGTCGACAAAGTGGGTGGCACCGTTTCCCTGGTGCGTTTCCCCCATTGCCATTGGTGGTTGTTCGTTACCGTGAATTGTAACCCGTCACTTCCCCGGTGGGTTGGTTTCCTGGCCAGAAATTCCGAGGTGCATGATCTGTAGGCAGTTTTCGCTGCAAAT
>CAKZML010000055.1 GCA_937128475.1 uncultured Chromatiales bacterium | reverse complement strand
CTCATCATCGGAACCGGGCTTGAGTACATCCTGGCACACGATACGACCCAGCACCCTGTCACCCAGGGATTCAATGATGTCGCCACCATCGATAACCGGTGTCATCAACAGACCCTGGTCGGTGCCACAATCGACTTCAGTCACAACCAGATCCTGGGCCACATCAACCAGACGACGTGTCAGGTAACCGGAGTTCGCTGTTTTCAGTGCGGTATCGGCAAGACCCTTACGAGCACCGTGAGTCGAGATGAAGTACTGCAGTACGTTCAAGCCTTCACGGAAGTTCGCCACGATGGGCGTCTCAATGATGGAGCCGTCTGGCTTGGCCATCAGACCACGCATACCCGCCAACTGACGAATCTGTGCGGGGGAACCACGAGCACCGGAGTCCGCGTAGATATATACCGAGTTGAAAGAAGCCTGCTGCTCTTCTTCGCCATCGCGGTTGATCACGGTCTCTTTAGACAGGCCTTCCATCATCGACTTGGAAACCAGGTCATTAGCGCGTGACCAGATATCGATCACCTTATTGTACTTCTCACCCTGGGTTACCAGACCGGCCGCATACTGCTCCTCGATCTCAAGCACCTCGGCTTCGGCGCTCTCAATGAGGCCAGCTTTTTCAGCGGGAATCTCAAAGTCGTTAACACCAATTGAGGATCCAGAGCGAGTTGAGTACTCGTAGCCGGTGTACATCAGGCGGTCTGCAAAAATAACCGTAGCCTTGAGGCCAACAGCGCGGTAGCACTGGTTAATAATGCGGGAAATGGACTTCTTGGCCATGTCCTGGTTGACCATATCAAAGGCAATACCCTTGGGTACAATCTCCCACAACAGGGCGCGGCCGACAGTAGTGTCCGCGATAAAGGTACGATCGATTGGATCACCTTCATCCTGAACCACAACCTCGTTAATACGAACCTTAACTCGTGCCTGCAAGTGCACATGACCGGCAACGAATGCGCGGTGCACTTCAGAGATGTTAGCGAAACGAGTGCCCTCTCCCTTGGCGTTAATACGCTCACGGGTCATGTAGTACAGGCCCAGGACCACGTCCTGTGACGGCACGATAATGGGCTCACCGTTGGCGGGCGAGAGAATGTTGTTGGTAGACATCATCAACGCACGAGCTTCCAACTGCGCTTCAATAGTCAGCGGCACGTGTACCGCCATCTGGTCGCCGTCAAAGTCAGCGTTGTAGGCCGCACAAACCAAGGGGTGCAATTGAATCGCCTTACCTTCAATCAGCACGGGCTCAAACGCCTGGATACCAAGACGGTGCAAGGTAGGCGCTCGGTTCAACAGTACCGGGTGCTCGCGAATGACTTCAGCGAGGATATCCCATACTTCTGGCGGTTCACGCTCAACCATTTTCTTGGCGGCTTTAATCGTAGTCGCAAGACCACGGGCTTCCAGCTTGCCAAAAATAAACGGCTTGAACAGTTCCAATGCCATCTTCTTGGGCAGTCCACACTGGTGCAGACGTAAGGTTGGTCCTACCACGATCACCGAGCGACCAGAGTAGTCCACACGCTTACCCAACAAGTTCTGACGGAAACGACCTTGCTTACCCTTGATCATGTCAGCCAGTGACTTCAGTGGACGCTTGTTGGAGCCGGTGATCGCACGACCGCGACGGCCGTTATCAAGCAGCGCGTCCACAGATTCCTGCAGCATACGCTTTTCGTTGCGCACAATAATGTCCGGCGCGTTCA
>CAKZML010000054.1 GCA_937128475.1 uncultured Chromatiales bacterium | reverse complement strand
TTTCCTGGCCAGAAATTCCGAGGTGCATGATCTGTAGGCAGTTTTCGCTGCAAATCCCCCGATGCAGGTATGCAGAACTACTAATGTGCAGGAACCTTGGCGCAGTCTATCTTGGCAGCTGTGTGAATAGGTCCAGGACTAAAGTTGCCGTGTACCCTGGAATTGGAGGGGGCTCAACGAATGACCGGTTCTTCCATCGACAACCATCCGTTGCCGGCTCATGTGGCGGCAATTAAAGAAAGTGGGTTTGCTCAATGGTCTGGCGGCGCAGCGCCGGCGGGCCTTGAAGGCCTTTTTGACGACAAGGGAATACCGGTAGAAAACATTCGCCACGTGCGAATTTGGGGATTGCAAGTGGACGATGAGAGAGAGTTGCCCGGGCGTGAACGCACCTCGATCCCCGACGAAGAGATTTGGCAGGTCACCCTGGTGGCCAGAGATGGATCTCATTTTGAAGTGAATTCCGAATTGCTGGTTCCTGCCAGCGAGCGCCATTAGTCGGGAGGCTAGAGGAACTTGAATACCAACACTACAACAACATCCTTGCGGGCCAAATCGGTTCCGCGAGGCGAGCGTCCTGCGGCTTACGTGGTCGACCCGGCCGCGGCAAGGCGCCAGGTCTGGCTGGAACTGGCAAGTGGTGGGACAGGTCTGATCCTGGCCTTGTTTATGTGGGGACACATGTTCCTGGTGGGGTCAATTCTCACCGGGGAAGCGGGGTTTAACTGGGTCGCCCACATGCTGGAGGAGTACTTTATCGCCCAGCCGACGGTGGCTTTCATCCTGCTGGCATTCATCATCCACGCGATCACTGCAGGCCGTAAGGTGCCTGCCCAGCTCAAGGAGCGGAAAGTGATGCGCGACCTGGGGCGGGATCTGAACGCCTTCGGCAAGGGTTTCCCGGGCATGGCCCGGGGAGACGCACGTTTCCAGCCCCATCTTGAATCCATCCTCTGGATCTGGCAGCTGCGCACCGGCCTCATCATCATTATTCTGGGAAGCTTCCACCTGCTGCTTATCGGCGCGGACGTTTTCCGGGCGACCATGGAAGGCGGCCTGGGTATCGAAGCAGTACGCAGCATGGACAGGGTTGGTGGCGGATTATGGATGGTCTACGCAATATTGCTGATTTGCGTTGAGTTCCACGCCAGCATCGGCCTGTACAGGCTGGCAATCAAGTGGGGCTTCGGCGCGCGACTTGGGCGTCATACCCTGCATCGGATCGAACAGGTCCTGCTCTGGCTCTTCCTGGGCCTGGGCGTGGTTGTTCTCGCGGTGTTGGCCGGTTGGCTTCCCGCTCCCCTCGAATTCTTACTAAAGGGCTGATTAGATTATGGAGCCTTTCTACACAACTGACGTATTGGTGATCGGCGGCGGCCTGGCCGGCGAAAGAGCAGCAATTGAAGCCGCTGCCAGCGGCCATAAAGCCACCATTCTTTCCCTGGTTCCTCCCCGCCGCAGCCATAGCTGTGCGGCCCAGGGCGGCATGCAGGCATCGCTGGGTAATTGCGTAAAAGCATCGGGTGACAATGCCAACTGGCATTTCCTGGATACGGTTCGCGGTTCTGACTGGGGTGCCGACCAGGAAGTGGCCCGGATGTTTGCTGAAGAAGCCCGGGTGGCGGTTCGCGAGATGGCTTACTGGGGCGTGCCCTGGACTCGCGCGACTCCTGGCAAGAACAGCTACTTTATCAAGGGCGAACGGGTAGAGATTGACGAGCCTGAAGACAAGGCCGGCATGATCATGCATCGCGACTTTGGCGGTACCGCCAAGTGGCGTGCCTGCTACGCCAGCGCCGGCACCGGTCACTCGGTGCTGTACGCGGTGGACGCCGAAGTTAGCCGCCTGGGTATCGAAGTGCGTGATCGCATGGAAGCCCTGTCACTGATTTACGATGGCGATCGTTGCTGGGGTGCCGTGGCACGCTGCCTGCGCACCGGTGAGCTCACCGTTTTCGCGGCCAAGGCCACTATCATCGCTACCGGCGGTTACGGTCGTATCTACGGCAAGTACACCACCAACGCGACCATCAACGAAGGCACTGGCGCCATGTTGGCCCTGAATACCGGCAAGGTACCCCTGGGCAACATGGAAGCCATCCAGTTCCATCCCACCGGCCTGTGGCCCTCGGGCATCCTGATTACCGAAGGTTGTCGTGGTGATGGTGGTTACCTGGTGGATAAAGACAATCACCGTTTCGTGGCTGAACTGGAACCTGAAAAACAGGAACTGGCGAGTCGCGACGTGGTTTCCCGTCACATGATGCAGCGAATCAAGGACGGTAAGGGCGCTGACAGTAAGTTCGGTCCCCATATCTGGCTCGACCTGCGTCACCTGGGCGAGCAACACCTTAAGACCAAGCTTCGTGAGATCTGGGAAATTTGCCGGGACTTCGCCGGTATCGACCCGGTGAAGGAAATGATTCCAGTACGGCCCTTCCAGCATTACTCCATGGGTGGCGTGCGGGTGGACAAAGACGGACATGCATACAACATGCGTGGCTTGTTTGCCGCCGGCGAAGCCGCTTGCTGGGATATGCACGGCTTCAATCGACTGGGCGGAAACAGCCTGGCCGAGACCGTTGTGGCCGGTCGCATCGTGGGTCAGCGTGTTGCACAGTTCGTCGATGGCGAAACCCTGGATGTGAGCACCGCATTGACCGAAGCCTTCAAGAAAGAGCAGGAGGCGCGCATTGCAGACTGGATGAGCCGCAAGGCCGAAGGTCCCAGCGTCTACGATATCCGCGACGCCATGGGCGAGATCATGATCGACAAGGTGGGCATCTTCCGTACGGCCAGTGAGCTCGAAGAAGCAGTGGTCGGGATCAAGGATCTGCTGGAGCAGGTCAAGACCGCAGGTTTGCATAACAGTAAGCCAGGCGTGAATCCTGAACTGACTTTCGCATTGCGTCTTGAAGCCATGTTGAAACTCGCTTTGATCACCGCCAAGGGCGCCCTGGAGCGTCAGGAAAGCCGCGGTGCTCATTCCCGGGTAGATTTCCCGCAACGCGATGACAAGAACTGGCTGAAGCGCACCCTGGCCCGTTGGCCGGTGGGCGCCTCTGAGCCTGTGCTCAGTTATGAACCTGTCGGCATGCTTGACTTGCCCCCGGGCGAACGCGGCTATGGCCATGCAACCCGTATCCCTCTGGAACAATCGGTTGAGGACTACAACGCATCAGTGGCTGAGGCGCAGAAAGCTGCAGGTAAACAAGACACCGTTGAGCCCATGGGCTCGCAAATTCAGTGGGGCGCCTGGGAACAGGCGGACACCAAGGCTGCCTCTTCCTAGGAGTACAACGTGGCTGAGAATATAAAAACCGCTCGAATCCTGAAATTCGACATCTTCAGATACAATCCGGCCGAGCCGGACAAGCCGCCGTATATGCAACGCTTCGAAATTGAAGAAGCACCGTATATGTCATTGTTCCTGGCGCTGAACCAGATTCGTGAAGAACAGGACTCCAGTCTGCAGTTCGATTTCGTTTGCCGTTCGGCTGTATGTGGATCATGCGGCATGATGGTTAACGGTCGTCCGGCCCTGGGTTGTCAGACCTTGACGGCTGATCTGCCGGAAGTCATCGCGCTGCATCCGCTGCCTACTTTTGCCTTGATCGGCGACTTGTCGGTGGATACCGGTAGATGGTTCCGCGGCATGGTGGACAGGGTTAATGGCTGGATTGAGCGTGAAACCGAGTTTGATCGCGCCTCTATCGAAGCGCCCATGGATAACGAGACTGCCGACAAGATTTACGAGGCCGACCGTTGCATCGAGTGTGGTTGCTGCGTGGCCGGTTGTGCGGTGGCCAATGTGCGTCCTGACTTCCTGGGCGCCACGGGCCTGAACCGGATCGCCCGATTCATGATGGACCCGAGGGATCAGCGCTCAGAGCAATCCTGGTTCGAAGTGGTATCCGATGCTGAAGGTGTGTTTGGTTGCATCGGCATGATGGCCTGCGACGACGTATGTCCCAAGGATCTTCCGCTGCTGGAAGTTTACAGCTACGTCCGCCGCAAGGCAGTCGCCAGCCTGTTCTCCTCAGGCGAGGATCATCCTGCCAGGCGCGAAGCCGAAAAGGCTTGATAGGAACAAGGTCCGGGCCGTTACTGGCCCGGACCGTTATTCCTGCACAGAAACACCTCCTGTCCGGTGGCAATCGCCACCTGCCGATGCCGCGTTCCTCGGCTATCCCTGGCGCGCTTTCAGTGCCGCGTCAAAATCCGGCTTGACAGAATTCACTAAAACCCTTGCCATGGACTCAGGTGCAGCGGGTATTCTGGTGAAACCCGTATGTTCGGGCGCGTTGGCATGGCTGGTCATTCAGAGAGTCTCTCTGCGTGGCATCAGGCTGAATCACAGGATGACACGACATGATGAAAGCAATCTGGTTTGACAAATTTGGACCTGCCGCAGAGGTACTTCAGTACGGGGACCTGCCCATGCCGAGCCCGGGCCATGGGGACGTGTTGGTGGAGATGGCCTGTTCAGCACCCAATCCCTCGGACGTAAAAAAGCGTGCAGGCTCATTTCCAGAGCTGTTTGCAGATGGGCCCGTTATTCCTCATAGCGATGGAGCCGGAACCATTGTTGAGGTAGGCCCCGGGGTTTCCGCGGCGAGAATCGGTGAGCGTGTCTGGGTATACCAGGCGCAATTTCAGCGCCAGCATGGGACGGCTGCCCAGTTTATTTCGGTACCCAGTGAGCGGGCTGTCTGGTTGCCTGATGCAGCGGACTTTGCCAGCGGTGCCTGCATGGGTATTCCCGCTATGACGGCACATCGTTGCGTGTTCGCCGATGGCGAGGTGGAAGGCCAAAACATTCTGGTTACTGGCGGCGCGGGAAGGGTGGGTTATTACGCCATTCAGTGGGCACGGCTTGCCGGCGCCCAGGTGATCGCCACTGCCAGCGATGATGTCAGTCGCGAGGACTGCATGCGTGCAGGGGCCGATGCGGTGGTTAATCATCGCGATGCGGACTTCGTGGAGCAAGTGCGTGACCTGATGCCAGGCGGTTTGGTGGATCGGGTTGTGGAAGTGGACTTTGGGAAAAACCTTGCCCGCAATCTTGAGTTGCTTGCAGTCAGCGGAACCATTTCAACCTATGCGTCGGCAAGTGTTACCGAACCCACGCTGCCGTTTTTCCAGATGATGTACCAGGACATAACCCTGCGATTTGTAATCGTCTACGACATGCCGGAACAGGCCAAGGATGAGGCCATCGAAGATATTACCGAGTGCCTGGAACGTGGCCACCTGTTGCATCGTGTCGCACACCGGCTTCCGCTGGCCGAAACTGCCGCCGCTCACGAGTTGATCGAAAAAGGCGGCTTCCGTGGCTGCGTGGTGGTGGACTGCGACGGCTAGCGGGGTTTCAGCTTCAGCTGTCCGATCCGGTCATTGCCCAGGGAGCCCAGGTAAATAGATCCCTGGTGCTCTTCCACCGAAGTGATTTCCTGCAGGTGTTTGCCGTCGGGGTCGTGGTAGCTGGCAATGATATTTCCTTGCTCGTCCAGGGCAAGGACCAGGCCATACTCAATAGCCTTGGGCAGCATCCATTTCGGTAGCTTTGCCACGATGTTTTTCAGCCAGGGACTGGCGTGCATATCGTCCACGTCTTGTTTGCGCGGCGAGGGCAGGGCAACCCAAAATGTTCCCGAACCGTTACCGGAGACGCCATCCGGAAAGCCGGGAAGATTGTCGATGAATACCTCGTGCTGTCCTGCTCGCTCTCCCTTGAGCCAGTAGCGCAGAATCCGGTATTTCCAGGTCTCATTGACCAACAGGAAGCTCTCGTCACTGGATAAGGCTACGCCGTTGGCGAAATACAGATTGTCCAGCAGGCGACGGGTCTGGCCAGTTGCGGGGTCGTAAACCAGCAAGGATCCGTGGGGTCTGAATTCGAGTAAGTCCAGGGCGTATTCACCCTGGCCAAATTTGCTGCTGGCATCGGTAAAATAAATCAGCCCATCCGATGCCACGTCCACATCATCGGTAAAGCCGAAAGCACCGTCTTCCGTGCCGGTGGTGAGCACGGTCACTGTGCCCGCAGGGTCTATCGAAAGCAGTCCCTTGTAGGCATCGGCAACGATGAGATTTCCCTGTGGGTCCCAATCCAGTCCCAGGGGTCGTCCGCCTGTACGTACCCAGGTTTCCACCTGTCCGTCAGCATCGACCCGGACGATTAAACCGTCCTGGGTGCCCGCGTATATCCGTCCCGCGTTATCCACGGCTACATCTTCAGGTCCCCACACTTTGCCCTGGGCAATCAGCCTGGCTTCCAGCAGGGCCGTGTTGGGGGATGTTGCTCCCGCAAGCGCCGGCGCCTTGGACGGATTCCAGGCTGCGGCATCGACAAATCCCGGCTGTGCCATCCACCAGAACAACAACAGGATCACGGCGACGATATCGCCAATTATCAGCAGCGCAACTAATTTAGGATGTTTCATCTGCATGTTTGCTCCCGTGGCCCTGTACTCATTGCTCCTGGGTCACTATCCTAGTTGCGGCCGGGTTACGTCAACCTGGATTCACAAGT
>CAKZML010000053.1 GCA_937128475.1 uncultured Chromatiales bacterium | reverse complement strand
GTCCGCAATGCCATCGGGGCCAGTGTAGCCAACGCCTTCCCAGTCCTTGGTTCCGCTATCCTGCTTGGCAAAACCGTCTCGCATTTCAGCAAAGAAATTTGCCCTGACCGCAAAATTATCGGTCACTGGAAGATTGACGGTACCGAGGATCGAGCGTTGCGCACGATTCCCAAGTTCAAGGGCGAATGTAGAGTAGACGCCTTCGGTAGTGGGCTTGGCGGTAACCACGTTCACGCTACCTGCCGCGGAGTTGCGGCCGAACAACGTTCCCTGGGGACCACGCATCACTTCCAGGCGTTCCAGGTCATACATCAGCGCCACAGCACCCTGGGGACGCGGCGAATAAACACCGTCCACATGGAAAGCAACACTCGGATCAGAGATCTCTGTGAAGTTGTTGCTGTTAATGCCACGCATGGTCATCTGTACACCGCTGTCCGAGGGCGAAAATGCGACCTCGAAATTCGGCACCAGGCTGGCTGCGTCGCGAATGTCCCTGACACCATTAGTGGTCAAGGTGTCCTGGTCGAACGCCGAAACGGCAATCGAGGTGCTCATGACGTCGGTTTCCACCCTGGTGGCGGTAACCACGACTTCCTCGATGACATCCCTGCTGGGTTTGGCTTCCTTTTCAGGTGCCTCCTGTGCCAGCGCTGCTGTGGTGTTCATTACGAGAGCCGATATCAGGATTCCGCTGAACAACGTTTTCATTGGCTTAATCATTGGCTTTCCCTGAGTCTGATGGGTGCTTAGTCTTTTGTTAATGGCGTTTTCGCCAACCAAGATTTCAAAGGATTTGGTTACTGCCAATCCGATCTGTGTCAACGTACTCATGGCTCCCACCTGATGTTATCCAGGCGGAAATTGACTCCACCCGCCTGCTCACCCCAATTCGGGAAGATCACCAAGCCGGTGTTCACCGTAGCGAGATTAAGGGGAGTCCCGGGGGCCGGGGGAATAGTGCCTAAAAGCTGCGATACGGGAATGGTTACCGTCTCCCAAACCCCGTCACCTACTACACCAATGGGTTGGTCACCGCTGGTGCAGGGGTATCCGCAATCCACCTTCATGGTCATTCCCGTGGTATTGGTGCCGTAATTCACAACCTTGATATCGAACACCAGGTTGCCGTCCGCATAGTCGGTCATATCCACCGGACCGCTGCTACCAATAAACCACACACCAAAGATTCCGGAGTCCTTGAAGGTGACATCTATTACCTGGCCGTGATCAAGATCCTCGTCGGCGATGAACTGCCAGTTTGATTTATTCGGCGAGGCCGGATCCGTGTAGCCACACCATCCACAACCTTCATCGGAACCGGTCACACCCGCATCCCAGGTCGCATCAACCGCCTCATCAAAGACGATCTTGGTCTGGGCTGGCGGATTTACCATTTGCAGATCATCCCAGTAATAGGTCTGACCAGTTCCCGCCGTGTCAAAATTGAAGAATATAGGGGCACGGACATAGGTATGAGTGAGATCAATACCGTCGCTGGAGAAATCAAACACCAGGGTTTCCCAGGCATCGGCCACGGTCGTTAGCATCTGCACCTGGTGAGAAAAGAGGGCCGGAACCTCGGCCGTCTCCACTTTCAGAAGCACCGGGACACCCACCGCCGGCGAGTACACCCGAACGCTCATCGAGGTCTCACCCGCTGCGAACGGAATCGCTGTTGCGAACCCGCCATCGCCACCCGGGGTCGTGCCAGCCCACACCTCTGACGGTGCGTCTACTGCACCCTTGGTTGTGATCGCAACCTTGTTGGCTCCACCTGCAGGATCGGCGCCCACGCTTGAGCCAGCGCCGCCAAAATCAGCCAGCACATAATCCACACCCGGATCTTCAAAGGTTACGGGCAAGTCAATCTGTGCCAGTGGTG
>CAKZML010000052.1 GCA_937128475.1 uncultured Chromatiales bacterium | reverse complement strand
AATACCGCCAAGTTGCAACGCGTGCAAATTATCAAAGGCTGGCTTGAAAACGGTGAACACCAGGAACAGGTGTTTGATGTGGCCTGCTCCGATGGGCTGAGCGTAGATCCACAGACCCATCGTTGCCCGGACAACGGCGCGCAAGTGAACCTGGATGATTGCTCCAGAACAGCCAATGTGGGTGCAAGCGAGCTTAAAACATTATGGCAAGACCCTGACTTTACCCCCGGGCAAGAAGCATTTTATTACGTGCGCGTACTGGAGAATCCAGTGTGTCGCTGGTCTACATGGGATGCCATCCGCGCCGGCGAAAAACCTCGCTCAGACCTGCCAGCGACTATTCAGGAACGCGCATGGTCGTCACCTATCTGGTACAGCGCATCAGGGGAAAACAATTATTTCGTCAATTAGATCGTACCTTGCTCAATGCAGTGGCGCTATTTCCCTGATCTGCAGTTTGTGCTGTGTAAGCTACGCCCTTGCCGAACCAGACATAGATAGTAGGCCCAATATTCTGTTGATCCTTGCTGACGACTTAGGCTATTCAGACATAGGTTCATATGGCAGTGAAATCAGCACGCCCAACTTGGATCATCTGGCACGAAACGGACTGCGCTTCAGTAACTTTCATACAACGGCCAGCTGCGCCCCAACTCGTGCCATGCTATTAACCGGCGTTGATAGCCATCGAGCAGGTGTGGCCAATATCAGTGAAGCGCTGACACCCGAGCAAGCCCACTCACCGTTTTATCGCGGGACACTCAATCACAACGTCGTCACTATCGCTACTCTGTTGAAGGATGCAGGATACAACACCTCATTGGCCGGCAAATGGCACCTGGGGTATGCAGACGAATCATTACTGCCGATAAACCGTGGCTTCGAGCAAACGGTCACCATGCCTTTTTCTGGAGGCGACAACTGGACACAGCAATCTTACGTTCCCCACTATGAAAAAACTCTCTGGTTAGAAAACGGTAAGGAAATCACCGTTCCTGAAGACTTTTATTCTTCCAAATTTATCGTCGATAAAGCCATTGAGCAGTTGGAGAACAATCTGCATACCACTAGAACAAACAGAAAGCCCTTTTTCTCTTATGTGTCGTTTCAAGCGGTACACATACCCGTGCAAGCCCCTAAAGCATTCACCAAAAAATATATTGGAAGCTATAAAGATGGCTGGCATGCGCTGCGCAAAAATCGCCAGAAAGCCGTTAAAGATCTGGGACTTTTACCCGCCAGCGCCCCCATGAAGCGGATGCCATCAACAGCAGACTGGGATGATCTCTCTGAGGAGGAGAAACGTTACAATGACAAGCGAATGGCCGTATACGCCGGCATGGTCGATGCCATGGATCATCATATCGGCCGTCTCATTCAATACCTAAGAGACTCCGGCCAATACGACAACACGATCATTCTATTCACTTCCGACAACGGTCCAGCAGCCGCAGACTTGCCCCTGCTTTGGATTAAATTGCTGGGATACAACCGCGATTTCGAAACACTGGGCGAGCGTTATAGTTACAACACGCTGGGGGTCAGTTTCGGCAGCGCGGCAGCTTCACCTTTAGGTCACTACAAATTTTATTCTGGCGAAGGCGGCATGCGCGTACCCCTGATTGTAAGCGGCCCACAGGTTGCCGACACTCACCGGGGGAGTATCAGCCACAGCAAAGCATTTGTGAAAGATCTGGCGCCCACGATTCTTGCACTGGCAGGCACCCAGCACCCCGGCACGCAATACAAAGGCAGAACAATCGAGGCCAACACAGGCAGAGACCTGCTACCTATCATCACTGCAGCAGAAGACTCTGTTTATGCTCATGAAGACGTTATCGCCTATGAGATTGGCGGCAACGCAGCACTCATCAAAGGCGACTATAAAATCACCCTAAATCGAGGCGGCACAAACGACAACCGTTGGCATCTCTACAACATCACACAAGACCCAGGGGAAACTGAACGATTAGAAACTGTTGAGACAGCCATATTTTTTGACTTACTTTCCGAATATGAAACCTACGCCAGTGTAAACGGAGTGATACCGGTGCCACATAACTATCATCAGCCAGTTCAGATTCTACGGAACGGTATCAAAGCCAAGCTTAAGAATAGTTTGAACACCCCGAGCGGTATAATTTTCACTTTGATTCTGGTTACAATCATCGTCCTTCTAATTGCTCGAAAGCTTATGAAAACATCAAGGGGCACTCCATGACGGTGACAACTCAGGCATCCAGGAGCAGAATCCATGAACTATGACCCTATGCGAGAGTTCGCGGTCAAGGCCTTTCGAGCCAGGATGGAAAGACTCGGAATCGACCCTCTTGAATTGATTGAAGCCGCTATTCTAGGCCGTGATTCCGCCGCCAGCGGGCAATCGCCTCCTACCGTGCATGAGATCCTTGAAACAGCAGTGACAATGTCGGGAGACCCCCTGTTAGCGCTTCGAATCGGTGAAGATATAGATCTTGCTGCATACGGTACCTACGGTTTCGCCCTCATGAGCTGCGCTAACATAGGTGCTTCCCTGGAGTTCTTTCTTCGCTATGGGCAAACGTTTCTAGATTCTTCCAGTTGGCTCCGTATAGGCCACGACGACGGGCTGATCCTTCGTCTGGAGCAAACGGCCGGCACTAATTACCAACAGATGCTTGTTACCGAATCGGTTTTTTCGAATTTTCGTGGAATGAGTGAAGTATTGGTCGGTGGATCATACGAAGGCGTCAGAGCGTATTTCAATTATCCCAGGCCAGCGCACTTTGACGCCTACCAGGAGCGCTTGTCAGTGCCGCTGGAATTCGATCAGGAACACACCCAGATATTTATGCCCGATCAGTGGTTATGCCAACGGGTAAGAACCGGAGACCCAACGACCAACGTTCTGTTTACCCAGCAGTGCGAGGAATTAGTTAACGGTATGACAGAGGTCGATGAAACCGCCGCGATCGTGCGCCGTTTACTCATTCATTCAGCCGGGATGTTTCTCAGTATCTCTGAAGTAGCAGAAAAACTACACGTTACCGAGCGTACCCTCAGGCGCCGCCTGGCGGCTGAGGGAACAGATTTCCGGACAATCTTCGATGACATCAAGAACACGCTTGCCCAGAATTATCTGCGTAAAACATCACTCAGCGTCGTTGAAGTAGCAGATCTTCTGAACTATGCCGAAGCCACAAACTTCCATAGAGCCTTCCAACGGTGGAATTCGACCACGCCCGCCGATTATCGGCGGCAGGCATCGCCTTGAGTAAAGCCTCCGGCAACAACACAAGTACAATCAAAGGGATGCTGTAGTTTCGACAAGCTGCCTGGAGTTAAAAAAATCGACTAGTGATCAGGTTCTGTTTTGGTCAAATTCATACTTCAAGAAAGAGTATGGGAGAAATTCAAGTTCATTGACTTTTTGCAGCACGCGCCCGTGTAACATCGAGTTATCACCAACCGTATAAAAGCCGCCCAGCATGCGCTCAACCGGGACTTCTTGCCAGGGATCATACTCCGACGGTGTAAGTTCTATTTCGGTCTCTGCCCAGGTAAACGTCTTTGGCCTAAAGCGCGTATGTCCCTCGACCAACAAGGGGGGGTAGTCAAATATTCCAGTTTTTACCGGCGAGTGAGAGTGTTTAAACAGATAGACCTTGTCAGAAAATTCGCCGTCAGGTTTAACGCCCAGCCCGAGTATCTCATCCAGGGCCGCATTGCCGTTATTAACCTTGCCCGTCAGCTTGGCCTTAACCTGCATGAATTTAATGCCGTGGCGTTCTGTATACCCGGTCACTGTGTCGCCTTCACGCGAAAACGAAAAATTTGCCATTTTCTTCGGGTAGCCCCAAGTTTCGCGGCCACCCGCCATCGCCATATCATCGTCTACCGGCATGGACAGACAATAATAGCCTTCCTCGCCCTTATAGCTTGCTCTTATGAGAATAGAGGATTCGTGGTACGGAACGCTGAAGTTAGTCTCGGGATAATATGCAATAAACGCAGCCACTACAGGTTTTGAAGCTGGTTTTAGTGGGGGCGGCAACAACGTTGCAATCGCCTCCGGAGTGGTTTCCCAAAACAGGTTCAGCATTTCGGCATTGTAAAAATCAGCCGTCGGCCTACCCCCTGCCATCAAGTCTTTGTAACTTTTGACAAAAGGGCTACCGGTGTCCGAACTTTTCGAGTTCTTGATTTTGGACAACAACTTCGGTTTGGACAACAACTTCAGGACTTGGATAAATTTCATCTTGAATGATCTCGGCTACTTTTGTCTGAGACTGCTTTGAGCAAGCTGGAGACTCAATTATATTGAGCGTCTAAAGTTTTATAGAATCATATTCGGACAATCTCGATTTGGCCGTAAATGATACACCAGGGTTCGCCACTAAAGCGTAAACTGACGCGCATCAAAAATGCGGGTAGCAATAATTCCGATTGTTCAGCCTATCCCTTGACGAATATCGGAGTGCCTTTTAGATGAAACGTATTCTTATTACAGGAGCCGCAAGTGGCTTGGGTCTGGCCCTGGCGAAGAAGTATGCCAGTGAAGGCTGGTCCGTTTGTATTGCTGATATTCAGGATGAGGAGGGAATCAAGATTGCCGCCCATCTAAACGAGGAGTATGCCAACGATTGTTTTTTTCAGCACCTGGACATCACCAGTGATACCCAATGGCAGGAATTGGTCGCTCTAATTTCCGAGCGCTGGCAAGGGCTGGATGCCCTGGTCAATAACGCAGGGGTGGGGGCGAGCGGCGATATTGATACGTTTTCGATAAAAGACTTTCAGTGGACTGTGGACATCAATTTAATGGGGGCCGTGAAAGGCTGCCATGTCTGCGTGCCCCTGTTGAAAGAAAGCAAAGGGCTCCTTATCAATGTAGCTTCTATGGCCGGGCTATTACATATGGGGAGCATGTCAGCCTATAACGTCTCCAAGGCAGGCATGGTGGCCTTCTCGGAAGGGCTGCTGAGTGAGCTCGATCCTTATGGGGTAAAAGTGTCAGTTGTATGCCCTACGTTCTTTCA
>CAKZML010000051.1 GCA_937128475.1 uncultured Chromatiales bacterium | reverse complement strand
ACATCCTGTTTACCGGGTCGACCAATGTGGGTCGCCTGGTCATGAAGGCAGCGGCTGATAACCTGACCCCCGTGACCCTGGAACTGGGAGGCAAGTCACCCACCATCATCGGGCCTGAGGCCTCCATGGATATGGCGGCGGAGCGACTGGGTTTCACCAAGGCGGTCAATGCCGGGCAGACCTGCGTGGCGCCGGACTATGTGATGGTGCCCGAGGGCAGTCAGCAGGAATTCGTGGCGGCGATAACCAAGGTGTTCTCGGGGATGTATCGCTCCCTGGCAGACAACGATGATTACACGAGCATCATTAACAACCGGCAGTACCAGCGGCTGACCGAACTGCTGGATGATGCACGTGAAAAGGGTGGCCAGCTGATAGAAGTGAATCCTGGCGGCGAAAAGCTGGATCCAGAGCGGCGAAAGATGCCCCTGATACTGGTCCTGGGCGCCAACGATTCCATGCGATTGATGCAGGAAGAAATCTTCGGACCAATTCTTCCGGTGATCGGATACTCGGGGCTGGATGCCGCCGTGGAGTTCGTGAATGAACGACCCCGACCCCTGGCGCTGTATTACTTCGGGAACGACCAGGCCTCGCGCAAGAAAGTGCTGGAACGTACGCATTCCGGTGGCGTGTGTTTTAACGATGCGGTTTTCCATGTGGCGATCGATGACATGCCATTTGGAGGCATCGGTCCCTCGGGGATGGGCGCCTACCACGGTCACGAAGGCTTCCTGACCTTTTCCCATGCCAAGGGTGTGCTGTCCCGTCCGAGTCTGCTCAATACCTCCCGGGTGTTGCACCCGCCCTATGGCGGCCGCCTGCAGGCTCTCGTGGAGCGCCTGTTCCTGCGCTAGCGAGTGATGTCGACGTGATGACACAGTTTTTCGCGATCCATGAGCGGGATGCGTTGTTGGTCTGCGGCAATCTATCCGGCACAGCGCGTTTTATGGGTCGCTAAATGGTGACACTTGCCGCTATTCTGATTCTACCCGCAGGATGTCCTGCAATTGATGAGCTGTGCGAAATCACGGTGAGGAAGACATGTCTAAGGAATCGTTGAGAGATACCTTGTCGAATCTGGATCGCCAGATTCTGGAATTGGTTGCACAGCGACAGGATGCCGCCAAGAAGATTGGCCAGGTGAAGCGGGATCGGGGTGAGAACACCCGGGATTTCGCCAGGGAAAAGGACGTTTTGGACAATGCCCGGAGCCTGGCTGGAGAAGTGGGATTGTCCCCGGATATTGCCGAGGAACTCATGGCCATGCTTATCCGATCGTCGCTCACTGCCCAGGAGCAGGACAGGGTGGCTGCCGAGGGCCAGGGCAGTGGTCGTCGCGCCCTGGTGATTGGTGGCGCGGGCCGCATGGGTGCATGGTTTGCCAATTTCCTGAGATCCCAGGGATTTAACGTCGATATTGCTGACCCGGCCTTACCCGCCGGCGAGCAGATTGATTGGCGAGAAATGGAACTGGATCATGACATCATCGTCGTGGCCACTCCGCTGCGGGCGACGGCGGCAATTCTCACCGACTTGTCTGAGCTGCGACCCCAGGGCCTGATATTCGATTTGGGTTCACTCAAGACGCCCCTGCGCAAGCCTCTCACCGACCTGGTGGAGGCTGGCTGTAAAGTTACTTCGGTGCATCCAATGTTCGGTCCTGATACGGAATTACTTTCAGGGCGACATGTGGTGTTCGTCGATGTGGGGTGCCCGGCAGCCACCGCCGAAGCTCGCAGCCTGTTTGCCTCGACCATGGCAGAACAGGTGGAATTGGGATTGGACGATCATGATCGCCTTATTGCCTATGTGCTGGGCCTGTCCCACGCACTGAATATCGCCTTTGTGACTGCCCTGGCGGAAAGTGGCGAGGCCGCGCCGGAGCTGATCAAGATGTCCAGTACCACCTTCGATGCCCAGTTTAATATCGCCTCCAAGCTCAGCGAGGAAAACCCGCGCCTGTATTTTGAAATTCAGCATTTGAATGAGTACGGCGAAGAAGCCCTTGCCGCCCTGGAAAATGCGGTGGTGAGAATTATTGGCATGGTTCGCGGCGGCTATGAAGAAGACTTCGTTGAGTTGATGGATTCCGGGCGGACCTACGTGCATGGAAGACGCGAGAGGCCGGGAGACAGCAGGATATGACCCA
>CAKZML010000050.1 GCA_937128475.1 uncultured Chromatiales bacterium | reverse complement strand
CCCAATTACGAACACCAACCGGTAGCGCGGCGAGCATACCACTGGAGTATTAATACGCACTTTCGACACTTGAAACAGCCCGTAATATAGGCAACTCTCTGTATTAGAAAAATCCATCAGTTGTAAGCAGCCCAAAACATTCTCTCAACTACCGCCGCTCCGACTGGAAACTTCAGCCATTTATGAGCACCGAGTACTTCACGGCTCCATAATCAAGCGCCCGAACGCGGGTACTTTACGAAACCATAGGTAACGTCCAAATGGCCTCTACTGAGCCAAGCCGTCCAAATCACCGCATTCAACATTTACTTTTTCGATTTCCGGCATTTTGGCTGCTGCTGCTTTGCCTTGTGGTCTACCTTCGCACCCTGGCCGGTGACTTCGTCATGGATGACTGGCCGGTGATTAAAGAAAACACCAGGATCACGGAAATTCGACATATTCCTGACTATTTCACCAGCGGCGTATGGAACAATACCGATTGGGCCGAAGAAGCGAATTTCACCGATAAACAACTTTATCGCCCACTTTTTCTAGTCACCGTCAATATGGGGCACCACCTTTGGGGCAACAACCCAGCAGGCTATCACGCACTCAACATTCTCCTACATGGCATCAACACGCTCCTGGTTTTTTACCTAATCCTGGAGTTCATTCCGCGAAAGAACACTTCGGCCGCATTTTTCGGTGCTGCCCTATTCGCAGTGCACCCAGTTCACGTGGAATCCATTGCCTGGATAGCAGGCCTCACCGACCCCCTGGTTTCCCTTTTTCTGCTGAGCTGCTTTTTACTCCATAAGCGGCACCTCCGATCGGGGAAAAACAGCTATGCATACCTGGCACTGTTTTGCTACGCAGGAGGGTTGCTAAGCAAGGAAGTCGCGATATTCTTCCCATTTCTCATTGCATTCCATGACTTGCTGCAAAATCGTTTCCGCAGCACACGATATATCCCATACCTTGCCTTGTTGGCGGGCTACTTTGTGGCACGATCTGCCGCGTTAGGACAAGGGTTGGATTGGGCCAGCTTTGATCTGCAAAGGCTCCCGGTTCTATTCGAATACCTCTTTCGCTACATTCAACTGCTCGTAGCCCCCTGGCCACTGGAGTTCTATTACGACAGGCCCGGCAGCAATTGGTTGGCCGTAACAACAGGCGCCATTGTCCTGCTTGCATGTCTTATTTCAATCTATCCATCACTTCGTAACCAACGTACGTTGCCGTTATTTGCCTTTGCGTGGTTCACTCTGACGCTGCTTCCGGCCTTACCTATTGCTCTAATGGAGAAGCCGGTCTTCGCCATCCGTGTGCTATACCTTCCTTCGGTAAGCCTGGCCCTGCTCGCCTCAACTGTTTACCTGATGCCAGGAATGGGAACCATGGCGAAGCGTGTTGGATGGTGCCTAATAGTTTTCCTTGCGGTGATCAGTATCGATGAAAGCAAAGATTGGAAAGACGATCTGGTTTTCTACGCCCGTGCTTCGGAAAGCAGCCCCATGTCTGCAGGCGCTATCACTGGCTTGGCACGCGCTTACGAACGAGAAGGCGACAACACAGTAGCGGTAAAGCTCTACCTAAAGGCAGTGGAACTCCCTACAAAAGAATCGGACAGGCTGGCCAATCTGGATTCGGCGGCCCGGATTCTTGGGCAAGACGGCAAAACTAAAGACAGCGAATATTATTATCGGGAAATCCTTAAATCCGATCCCCAGCGCTCATCTGCCTGGGTAGGGTTGGGCAATAACGCCCTTGCCAGGCAAGATAACCAGCAGGCCATCGAGTTCTTTAAAAAGGCTTTCCAGGCCGACCCGAAAAATTTCATTGCACCTTACAACCTGGCGCTTACCTATCGCAGAATTGGCAACCTGGAGCGGGCCAGGTATTTCGAAAACATCGCACGCCAGCTGCAACAACCTTAGTCGGCAGATGGACGATCTGCCGGCTGGTAGCCTTTTAGCAGGTACAGCGGTCTACCCTTGGTTTCATCAAACATGCGGCCCAGGTATTCGCCAATCACCCCAAGTGCTATGAGCTGTATCCCCCCGAGGAATAGCACAGCCACGAGGAGTGACGGGTAGCCGGCCACAGGGTTTCCGTAAAACAAGGTTTGAAAAATAATAAATATGCCGTAGACGAAGGCACTAAGAGCCGTAAACACCCCCACATAACTTGCCATTTTCAGTGGCAGAATACTGAACGAGGTAATACCCTCAATGGCGAAATTCCAAAGCCCGGTGAAATTCCACTTGGTCTCCCCATCAAATCGGGCATCTCGTTCATAGAGAATGGCCTTTTGCGGGTAGCCCACCCAGGCAAACAATCCCTTCATAAAACGATGCTGCTCTCTCAAGCCAACCAGTGCATCCACCGCCCGTCGGCTCAATAATCTGAAGTCCCCTGTATCAGGAGGAATATCAACCCTGCTCATGCGACGAATCAGACGGTAGAAGATGTGAGCGGTAAACTTTTTCATCGCCGACTCACCTGCCCGGGAAGTACGCTTTGCATAAACCACGTCATACCCTTCCTGCCATTGCCGTAGCATCTCCGGGATAAGTTCCGGCGGGTCCTGCAAGTCGGCATCAATAACCACAACAGCATCACCATGCGCGTGATCCAGGCCTGCCGTCATCGCGATTTCCTTACCAAAGTTTCGACTCAGGTCCAGGATTGCTACTCGCGGATCGCCGGCCTTCAATTCTTGCAAAAGGCTCAGCGTTTGATCAGTACTGCCATCGTTAATAAAAATCAGCTCAGCCGCCGCATCGATGCCCTCCGCCATGGCAGAAACACGACGATAGAACTCAGGCAGAACCTCTTCTTCATTAAAGGCCGGCACAATAATGGATAACAGGATCTCCTTACCTGCCTCAATTTCAATTTCTCTGTTACCCGTCATTAGTCCTTTCCTCTACGCTGCGGAGTTGAAAACCCAGCCCTTACTCACCAAAAATGTAAACAAAGGCACAATGATTACCACCGCCGCCAAGGCGTAGCCATACCAGTAACCACCTACGTTAACTACCAGAAAGGTAATTCCGATATTCAAGCCCAACCCTATTAATGCGACCACAGCATATCGCGGCAGCATCACACCATGTTCGCCCGATGAACCAAACGTCCAGTGATAATTGAGTCCATAGGAAACCAGCAACGCCCCAAAAAACGCAGGGACATTAGCGATAACCGGCGCCGTAGCAAGCAACTCCACAAGCGCAACAAAAATTAAAACGTGAGTCAATGTCGCCGTCACGCCGGTGATCGCAAACCGAAAAAACGCACTCATGGCTTGCGTGCTACCCCAATCAGGGAACCACCAAACGGCACCTTGATACGACCCAACCAGTAGCGTTCGCTGGCAAACAACTTCGTCAACAGCTTATTAACTGGCGCAGGCGGTAGCATTAACTCGCCTCCCACACCCCGTGCCGGCAGAATCTTTCGCACCATTCGCAGCAATACCATCACGGGAAACATCCAACTATTGTAATAACTTAGCCACTGGACCTGAAAACCACTAGCTTTCAACTGGTCTTCAAGTTGCGAGGCACGATAGCGGCGCTTGTGATGATGCTCCACATCATGGGTGCCCCACAGAACCGGAAAAGCTGGAACCGTCAACACCAGGTGTCCACCAGGACTAATCAGCCTGATCAATGCATTCAAGCTTTCCTGATCTTCATCAATGTGCTCCAGAACATCCAGAAGGGTGACCAACTGAAACTGCTCCGGGTCGAAGGGCATTTGGTCTGGTAGAGCACCCTGTTCGATTCTGGCAACCTTGCGTTCAGCTGCGAAGGAGGCCGCTTCCTTATCGTATTCAACCCCAATCACTTCGCCAAACTGGCCCAGCATGGCGAGGTTTCCGCCGGTTCCACAACCGACGTCAAGGATTGACGCCCCAGCGTCTAACTCCAGTTTTGCGAGAATGGACTGGACAATTTGTCGCCTCCCCAGAAACCACCAATGGCGATCCTCCAGTTCTCGCATTTGTCTATAGAGCGGCTTGCGCACGGCATAAATCCCGGTATGTAATCGCTATAATTCGTTTTGCACGGCATAACGAATAGCTGTTTTTTTGAGCGGATGACCCGCGCTTCAGCAAGAGTCAGCCCGGCCCGGATGATTATTAATCTAAATTTCAAAGTTTGCAGTCGTGGCTTCCACTTAGACATTATCTAGCTAAATTAGGATGTTACTCCGTTATCCGTCGCACAACCGTCTCTCAGCGCACCCAACCGAGGCGAAAACGCCTGCTCAAAAAACCGCTGGACTAGCGTTACTCGTCCCGCTGGAAGCTGCCGTGGGAGAGGAAGTAATCAGTCTGGCGGGCAACCTCGGGAGAGAAAACCAGTCCCGAGTGATTCAGCGGCAAGACCAGGTGATCGCTAATGCCGGGCAATCGGGTCTCGGTCACGCTGACGGTGCCATCGTGTGGAACCTCCAGTTGGTCAACCAGCCGTCCCAGCCCCACACCCATGGAGCCTGCA
>CAKZML010000049.1 GCA_937128475.1 uncultured Chromatiales bacterium | reverse complement strand
GATTCCCGACTCCGCCCTGGCCTGGTCCATGCTGTCCCTGGCGGATAGTAACTATGCCTCTCAGTCCTCAGACGGTGGCCCCCAGGCTCTTGCCCGTGCCCGCGAAGCGGCCGCCATGGCGTTGAAACTGGATGACACCGTGCCCGAGGCCTATTTGGCGGCGGCGACTCTCGAGACTCTCTACGATTGGGATTGGGCGGCCGCCGAGTCGGCGGTACGGCGTGCCCTGGCACTGAGACCCGGCGATGTGACGGCACGCAAGATGCTTGCCGGCCTCAGAACCAATGCAGGTAAATTCCAGGAAGCCAGGGAAATCCTCGTCGCTGCCCAACAGCAAGATCCTCTCGATTTAGGGATCGCAAGCTCCATTGGGAATGCCTTTTTCTATGCGGGTGATTACTCTGCGGCGGAGCAGGTTTACCAAAAACTCCTGGCAAAGGATCCGACCCGGGCATTTACACGTGCAGGCCTGGGCTGGATTCTCATGAGGCAGGGGCGATTGCAAGAGTCGCTGGAGTATTTTGAAACGGAGCCGGTACGTTTCGTGCGTTTTTCAGGTGTGGCCATGCTCCAGAACAAGCTCGGCAACCAGGCAGCGGCGGAAGCCGCCCGGCAAGAAATATGGGATTTGTACGGCGAGGCAGCCTCGTATCAACAGGCCCAGGTTTACGCCGAGTGGGGCCAGTCAGACGAGGCAGTGAACTGGTTGGAGCGTGCCTACGCGGTTCGTGATCCGGGTCTGCCACAAATGAAGGTAGAACCGACATTCGATTTTATCAGGGAACACCCGGGATTTATCGCCTTGCTCAAGAAAATGAACCTGGCGGATTAAAGGGGTCGGATACATTTATTTCCGTATATTCGTATTTCGCCCAGAGAACAGCTCACGCCTAAAACAACCCAAGGGAAACAGATAGGGAATGTCATTTTTCGAAGAACTTAAACGCAGAAATGTATTCCGGGTGGGTATTGCCTATGTGGTGTCTGCCTGGGTGCTGCTGCAGGTAGTGGACCTGGTGTTGGACAATATCGCCGCGCCAGAGTGGGTCATGAAGGTCTTCATGCTGGCGGTAGGGGTGGGCCTGCCCCTGGCGCTGATTCTTGCCTGGGCGTTTGAGATGACCCCGGAGGGAGTCAAGCGCGAGACAGCCGTTGATCCTGATCAGTCCATCATGCCGCAAACCGGCCGCAAGCTTGATCGAATCATCATCGTGTCGCTTGGAGTGGCAGTAGCCTTTCTCCTGCTGGACCGGTTCATCAATGTGCCAGGCGAAGTCGAACCGACGGCGGACCCGACCACGGAGCCTGTGCAGGTCGTGCCGGCGGACGATACGCCGATCCATGTGATATCCGACAAGTCCATCGCGGTGCTGCCCCTGGCTAATCGCAGCGTGCGTCCGGAAGATGCGTTTTTCGCCGAGGGCATGCACGACGAGTTGTTGACCCAGTTGAGTCGCATCTCGGCGCTACGGGTGATTTCGCGTACCTCGGTGATGGGGTATGAAGGCACAACCAAGCGCATGCCGGATATCGGTCGGGAACTGGGAGTGTCCACTCTTCTCGAAGGTGGCGTGCAACGCTCGGGCAACCGGGTTCGCATTAATGTCCAGTTGATCGAGGCCGCCACCGACGAACACCTGTGGGCCGAGGTTTACGACCGGGAATTGACTGCAGATAACCTGTTCGAGATTCAGTCAGACATAACCCGTGCCATCGCTTCCGCCTTGCAAGCGGTCTTAACTGGACAAGAGCAGCAAGTACTGGAACAAAAGCCCACCGAAAACCTGGACGCATACGCTCACTACCTGCGAGGCAAGGTTGCTGCGTCAACCTACGGACGTACGCCCACACAAATTGAGGCGAGCATTGCTTCCTATAGAAGTGCAATTGAACTGGATCCGAAGTTCGCCGCCGCCTATGCCGCGTTGAGTATCGACTTGATAGAGCACTTCTGGGTCAACGGACGGGTGGGCGACCTGGGTCCAGCCACCCAGGCACTGGAGAAGGCCCGTGAACTGGCGCCCGAAGCAGCGGGAACCCAAATCGCGGAAGGCTACTATCATTACTGGGGGCACTTGGACTACCAGCCGGCCATCGATGCGTTTAATCGTGCGCTGGAGTCCAGTCCTGGAGAATTGCTGGCGATACGTGGGCGCGCCTATGCGTTACGGAGAATGGGCCGATTCGAAGACAGTCTTGAAAGCTTTAACCGGATACTTTCGCTGGACCCACTTAACGGTCCGGCGGCGGTCGAAATGGCGTACTCCCTGACACAAATCGGTCGCTTCGATGAGGCTTTTGCGAAGATTGACCAGGCGAGAGCACTGGGGACGAAACATTCGTTTTCCGTTTACGTGGAAGCGAGCTTGATGGCGACCGAGCATAGGCTGGATGAGGCGAGAGCGGTGCTCGGGACAGATCCTGAATCCATGGCGCCCAACGCTTTTGACTTGCTGTTTTCAATTGCCCGTTGGAGCCGCGATGCCCAGTTTATAGAGCAAATGGAGGAGTTCGCGGAACGTCGGGAATCCCAGAGCCCTGACAGTGTTGAAAACTTTCTGCCATGGCGTGAGCGGGTTCTGTGGGACAGGGGTCAATACGCTGATATGCAGCGATTGCTGGATGATAGCGAACCGAAATTATTGGCACTGTTGGATACCAGTCCGGACCAGGCTGCACCGCTCACCGGGCTAATCGTACTTTACTCCATGCGGGGCGACCGGTCCCGGTTCGACGCTATGGTGCATCGCTACGATCATGACCTGAAGCCGGACGCCTTGCGCCTGGTGGAGCAGGGCATGGTGATTCCAATTGGTTACGCCAGGTTCGGAGATGCCGATGCTGCCATGGATCGAATCGATCTTGCGGTTGAGCAGTTCGGAATCTGGGAGTTCTCCCGCTTTTCCATGGATCCGGTGTTTGACTCCATGCGGGATAATCCTCGCTTCAAAGCCCTGGATCAGCGCTTGCAGCAGTGGCTGGAGAGCCGCAAGAAATGAGCCTTTTCACCGAACTTAAACGCCGCAATGTATTTCGCGTCGGTGCCGCCTATGTGGTGGTCGCCTGGGTGCTGCTGCAAGTGGTAGACCTGGTGCTGGATAACATTACCGCGCCAGAGTGGATCATGAAGGTGTTCATGC
>CAKZML010000048.1 GCA_937128475.1 uncultured Chromatiales bacterium | reverse complement strand
TATCGAATTATTAAAACAAATTTCATTTATGAAAAACTGGTGGATTTAACGGTCGGAATTGACTGTTACCATAGCATTTGGGAGGGTGGTGCAACAGGCAGTCGTATTAATGTAAAACTTTACAATGGAGGATTCCTGATGGGCGAGGTTGATAAAGTTCCCGGGTGCAATGGTATTGGAGACTCATATTTCCAGATTAAGAAAGTAATGCGGGCTATGCCCCAGGACTATACACACTTTATTGTGGAAAATCTAAACCCAGATGAAGGGGACGGTTTTGGGGTTGATGAAATATACATCAGCCAGACCCGTTACGGCCTGGGTTGTGATGATGGCTTAGCTACGGACGCTGAGCTTGAAAAATGGGGAGTAGATGCAGGAGGTGTCTGGTGCGTTGGAGTTGATGGCGATAATGAATATGGGTCTAATGCCGCATCCGGAGCCTGTCGTAAGTCCTGGTCATTTTTTTCAGGTGGCGCAACGCATCACGGTAATAGTTCTGCTCCCGCAACATTTACAGAAGAACTCAATTATTATACCCAGGGTTGTTTCCCTTTGGAAGAGCAGGTATTTACTGTCAAAAATCAACCTTCTATCCGGCCATTCCCGGTAGCATATTGTGGTCCAAACGCTCCGCCGGTTATTTTTGAAAAAGATACAACCCTCACAGCCAGCTATACCCTTCCCGTGGGTAACAGGATGATTGTAAATAGCGGAGTAGTGCTGACCATACCCCGGGGAATGGTGTTAACAATCGAGTCAAAAAGCAGCCTCACAAACTTTGGAACGATTGTAAACCTTGGCCAGATATTAATTAGAGAAAATGCTACTGCTGAAAATAAGCCGGCAGGTATTATTAACAGTCCCGGCTTGTATATTAACATTGGAGAGACCCTGAATGAAGGGGCAATTTACAGCCCAATAGGATATTATGGCAGAGGAAAGGGCGGAAAACAGACACTTATTAATCCCGTAGAAACAGCTTTTTTTCTTGGGACTGATATCGAAGGCGGACAATCTATTTGCGAGGATTGGCTGAAAACTGAGGGAATCTACGGGGGAGGTGTTTGGAGTTCTGCGACCAATACCTGCACCATAGATAATTTCTTAATCAAGGAAGACCGCTCACTGATAGTGAATGAGGGAGTAACACTTAAAATAAATAGCACACTGTTTAACAATGGACGTATTGACAACCGTGGCACCATTAACAACGATAATGGCACCATCAACCAGTGTGGAGAATACAAGGGAATTGACCCGAGCGACCCGAACTCATTGCCTCTTGTCTGCTTAGAGAGTGAAGAGCAAGCCACATGTCAACAGTTGGGTGGTCAGTGGAACGAAGTTACACAGACGTGCACACTGGACGGCAATCCAACAATTCTTTTCGGGACGACCCTTACTATTAACCCGGGCGTAACCTATTCGATAAGAGGAGATGGAATCCTTACCAACGAGGGCAGTATTGTAAATTATGGCAATATTTTAAACAGCAATAGAATAATTAACACCTTGGATGCGGATATTATTAATTATGGTGAATTCATTATGCAGCTTGATTCTGATTTTGGGCCTGTCCTAGTAAACGAGGGTAATCTCAGAAATAACGGAATTTTCCGGAACGTATATGATTATAATGGAGGAGTCGAAGGTTTGGGTTATTTTGTAAATCAATGTGGCGGTGTAATTGAAAATATCATCCCATTTGGCGTTATTTATGAAGCCTTCCCGGAAAGTATTCCCCCGGTTGCCATTGCAAATGATTTTACTATCCTGCTGGATTCCACCGGTAATTCTGAACCCATCTCATCACTGGATATAGATAACGGGAGCAGTGACAATTGCGGGATTGATTCCATGTCGTTAAGCCAGACTGTTTTTGATTGTTCCAATGTGGGCCCTAACACGGTCATTTTAAGTGTTACTGATAATTCCGGAAACCTGGCAACGGATTCATTTGTTGTGTTTGTGGAAGATTATTTTTCACCTGTGATCATAAGCAAGTCCGAATTTTTAACTCTGCGCTTAGACAACACAGGCCATGCATCCATTTCAACAGAAGATATAGATAATGGAAGTTCTGACAATTGCGGGATCAAGTCAATGTCGCTTAGCCAGTCGGATTTTGATTGCAGTAATATTGGGGCCAATACGGTTATATTTACCGTTACCGATAATTCCGGAAACACATCATCGCTAGCCATAGCTGTAATTGTGGAGGATATAACTCATCCCCTTACAGTAATACAGCCAGGTTGCGACAACGAAACAGGGTCTATCGAGATAGGCGTAATAAATGAGAACGAAACTTATAGTTTTGACAATGGAGCCACTTTCCAGGCTGGTAATTCCATGTCAGGCTTAATTGCAGGGGATTATAATATCGTTATTAAAAGCCCGGAAGGCTGCACTGCAAATATTACGGTAATACTGGATGAGTCCTCAACCCCGGCACAGCCAGTAATCAGCTCAGAAGGGAGTGATCCGGATCTGCAGATTCTTACCGCTGACAGCGCTTTTGCCTATGGCTACCAGTGGTATAAGGATGGAGAACCCATTACCGGGGCAACTTTTAAAAGCCTGGAAGTTTCCGAGTTAGGATCCTACACCGTGGTTGCGCTCTCAGAATACGGCTGTGTGAGTGAAGCCTCAATTGCCTATATTGTTTCTAGTTTAGGTACAACAGTTGATTTTAACTCTCTGGATTTTCGATTATATCCCAATCCTGTTTCTGATGCATTCACGGTATCATTCGGTAATAATCCTGGAAATAAAATTGTAACTATATATGGATTGACCGGAGTACAGTTGGACCGGCAGGAAGTAAGCGGCAATTATGCAAAGTTTACCGTGAAAGAGTACTCTTCTGGAATTTATTTTGTTAAGATAGTTTCAGAGGTTTCGGTCAGGACTACCCGGTTTATCAAGCAATGAGAATAGTTGCCGGGGCACGTATTGTTTCAACTTATAAAGTAGTTAAAGAATAAAA
>CAKZML010000047.1 GCA_937128475.1 uncultured Chromatiales bacterium | reverse complement strand
GGGTCTGCCTGGAGTATAATGTGAGGCAATTCTTCAGGGATGTGGGGTGGAAACCGATGAACGGCGCTATCCATTATCTCAGCCGGTTTTTTCTAACCGCGCTATTCGCCAGTCTGCTGGTATCCGTGCAGTCCGGTTGTGGCTGGCATGTAGATGAGGAAGACGAACTCCCGCAAACAATGACCCTCACCGCAGAGGTTGTGACGCCCAGCCAGGTCTCCCTCCAGTGGACTGCTCATACCGATCCGGTTGCAGGCTACGATCTGTATCGGGATGGCGTGGCGGTCAACGATATTCACCTGCCGGACATCAGTTACTCCGATAACGATCTGCAACCCAATACGCGTTACTGCTACATCGTGTATGCGGTGGAGGCCGTGGTCGGTACGGTGGCCCGAAGCAACGAGGTCTGCCTCACCACACCGACTACCGAGGGCTGGAACATCGAGACCGTGGCCACCGGTACGGATCCGGCCCTGGCCCTGGACGCATCCAACGCACCCCACGTGAGCTTTCGTAATACTGGCGGGGTAAGTCTTGCTGTCAAGACCGACTCAACCTGGCAGCTAGAGGTGGTGGACGCGAACGCCGGCAATTTTGGCGACACTGATGTGCAGCTGGATGAGAGCGGGGCGGATCACCTCAGTTACTGGGACTACACGACCAACACCCTCAAGGTGGCCAGCAACGCCACCGGAGTATGGCTAGGCCTGTTGCTTGATAGTGGCGGCAACGTCAACGCCCTGGCCCTGGACCAGGCAGGCGCCGCACACATTGCCTATAGCATCAGCGAAATCGGATCGCTTAACTACGCAAGCAATGTCTCGGGGAACTGGTTGACGCAATGGATCGCCGGAGTTGGAAACGGGACTATCTACGACACCGATATCCTGGTGAATGACGCCGGGGCCGTGCATCTTGTGTACACCCTCGGCAACGTGCAGGCCTGCGTGCTGTACTACATGACCAATTCCGGCGGTAACTGGGTGGAACAAATCATTGCCCGGGACACCAACTGTGGCGTGTCACTGGCAGAGAATTCTACCGGGCAACTGCACGTGGCTTACACCACGCCTTTTGGTCTTTGGCATGGCCACAGGGCGGCGGGAGCCTGGGTGACCGAGCAGGTGGATGAGTTCGACTGGATAGGCGGCGATCGGGTGTCCCTGGCCATCGACGAGGCCGATTTCCTGCACATCGCCTACCGGGACCAGAATGAGGATCTCAAGTACGCCACCGACATCAGCGGCAGCTGGGAACTGGTCTACATCGACAGTGGTGGGCAGGTAGGCTACGCGCCGGCCATCGCCGTGGATCCCCTGGGAACCGTGAGCATTGCCTACGAGGACCGGGAAAACGGAACCGTGAAGCTGGTAAGCCACTA
>CAKZML010000046.1 GCA_937128475.1 uncultured Chromatiales bacterium | reverse complement strand
GATGCCCCGAAGAGTCTGGATGAGGTTGATCCAAAGCTGCTCGAAACCTATGAAAAGCTGGGAATCCCCCTGCACGAGAGAGCCCGCCTGGCAGGCGTGGCCGTGGATGCGGTATTCGACAGCGTTTCTGTCGGCACCACCTTCAAGGATAAACTGGCCAAGGCCGGGGTGATCTTTTGCTCGTTTTCCGAGGCGGTCCAGGAGCACCCGGAACTGATCAAGCAGTACCTGGGCACGGTAGTCCCCCACACTGACAACTACTTCGCCGCATTGAATTCTGCTGTCTTCACCGATGGCTCTTTCGTCTACATCCCGAAAGGCGTGCGCTGCCCCCTGGAACTGTCCACCTATTTCCGGATCAACGCCGCCAATACCGGCCAGTTCGAACGCACCCTGATAGTGGCCGCCGAAGGCAGCCACGTAAGCTACCTTGAGGGCTGTACCGCCCCCATGCGAGATGAAAACCAGTTGCATGCCGCGGTGGTAGAACTGATCGCCATGGACGATGCCGAGATCAAGTACTCCACCGTACAAAACTGGTACCCGGGAGATGAAGAAGGCCGTGGCGGCATCTACAACTTCGTCACCAAGCGTGGCGACTGTATAGGCAAGAATTCGAAAATCTCATGGACCCAGGTAGAAACCGGCTCGGCCATTACCTGGAAGTATCCCAGCTGTATCTTGCGGGGCGACAACTCGGTTGGCGAATTCTATTCCGTGGCGGTGACCAACAACCTGCAGCAGGCCGACACCGGCACCAAGATGATTCACATTGGACGCAATACCAGTAGCACCATCGTTTCCAAGGGTATCAGCGCGGGTCGCGCCCAGAGCTCGTACAGAGGCCTGGTGAAAATATTGCCCAGCGCCGAGGGTGCGCGCAATCACACCCAGTGTGACTCGCTGCTAATGGGCGACCAGTGCGGCGCCCACACATTCCCCTACGTGGAGGTCAAGAACCCCACTGCCCGTGTCGAACACGAGGCAACCACGTCGAAGATCGGGGAAGACCAGTTATTCTATTGCCGTCAACGCGGCATCTCCGAAGAAGACGCGGTCAACATGATCGTAAACGGCTTCTGCAAAGAAGTATTCAAGGAACTCCCCATGGAATTCGCTGTTGAGGCCCAGGCCCTGCTCAGCGTAAGCCTTGAAGGCGCAGTGGGTTAAGACACAACAAAACAGAACTGGACCATCGAAATGCTGAAGATAGACAACTTGCAAGCACGTGTTGAAGGCCGCGAAATTCTCAAGGGCCTGTCCCTTGAAATTGGGAAGGGCGAAGTACACGCAATCATGGGGCCCAACGGCTCGGGAAAGAGCACCCTGGTGCAACTGCTGGCCGGTCGGGACGACTACCAGGTCACCGGCGGCACAGTGTCTTTCATGGGCAAGGACCTGCTGGAACTTGATCCGGAAGAGCGCGCCCGTGAGGGTCTGTTCCTGGCCTTCCAGTACCCGGTGGAAATCCCCGGGGTGAACAACACCTACCTGCTCAAGGCTGCCTTGAACGCCATGCGCAAGCACAGGGGCGAAGTGGAGCTGGACGCCGTGGAGTTTCTGGGCCTGATTCGCGACAAGATGAAGCTGATGGAAATGGATTCCAGTTTCCTGAATCGTGGCGTCAACGAGGGTTTTTCGGGCGGCGAGAAAAAGCGTAACGAGATCCTGCAGATGGCTGTACTGGAGCCGAAACTGGCGCTGCTGGATGAAACAGACTCCGGGCTGGACATCGATGCCCTGAAAGTCGTTGCCAATGGCGTTAACAGCCTGCGCGACAGCGAACGAAGCATCGTGATGGTTACCCATTACCAGCGACTGCTTGATTACATCGAACCCGATTTCGTACACGTCCTGTCAGGCGGAAAAATTATTCGCTCCGGGGACAAGAGCCTGGCCCTTGAACTGGAGCGCCGGGGTTACGACTGGGTTCTCCAGGAGGCTCTGGAGGAAGCGCAGGCATGAGTGCACATCCTGCTGAAGCCCTTCAGGGCTTGCGAGATACCTTTGCCGGCGGCGCGCCGTCAGACCCGGTGCTGCGCGAACAGCGTGAGCATGCCCTGGAACGTTTCATGGAGCGCGGGTTCCCCGGTACCGGGGAAGAAAACTGGCGCTACACAAACCTGCGAGCCCTCACCCGCCGTCAGTTCATCACTGCCCCGGACGGAAGCCTGTCCAACGAGCAGGTCGCGGCCTGTCGCATACCAGAGCTGGACTGCCACACCCTGGTCTTTCTGAACGGACGATTGCAGACTGAGCACAGCGACTCATCGTTGCCCGCCGGGCTGCGCATCAGTTCCCTGGAAGCGCTGGACGACGAAGACGATGAGAATATTCGGCCGGCATTTCGTGAACTCAATTCCGCCTTTGCCCAAGACGCCCAGCTGATTGAGGTCGCCGCCGACACGGTGATAGAGAAACCGCTTTACCTGCTGTTTATCAGCGCTGCTGAAGAACAGCCGATTATGGTCCATCCCAGGATCGAGCTCGCAGCAGGCAGCAATTCCAAATTCAGCCTGGTGGAGCATCACGTTTCCCTGGAGCAGGACGAGAACCTGGTCAATACGGTCACCGACATCGACATGGCAGCCGGCGCAAGACTCACCCATACCCGGATCCAGGACGCCAGTAACAAATCCTTCCAGATTTGCCGGGTTTACGTGGAGCAGGCTCGCGACTCCCACTACACAAACCACCATATTTGCCTGGGTTCTACCCTGGCGCGTATGGACATCGATGCCAGCCTTCGTGAACGCGGTGCGGAAATTGAACTCAACGGACTGATGTTCGGAAAAGGTCGCCAGCACATGGACACCCATACCCTGGTGGATCACCTGGCTCCAAACACTTTGAGCCGGGAAGTGTACCGCTGCATCCTGGATGGAAAATCCCGGGGCGTATTTAACGGCAAGGTCGTGGTACACAAGGACGCTCAGAAAATCGAGGCTCACCAGGCCAGCAACAATCTGCTGCTGTCAGAGAATGCTGAAATTGATACCAAGCCTGAACTGGAAATCTATGCGGACGACGTGAAGTGCAGTCACGGCGCTACCGTTGGACAGCTTGATCGCAACGCCTTGTTCTACCTGCTCTCTCGCGGCATCGACCGGGAGACCGCTCGTGGCCTGCTGGTATTCGCGTTCGCCGATGAGGTCGTGGCGAAAGTGGCCGAGCCCGGCATTCGCAGGGCAATGGAAAAACGCATTGTTGGTCGCCTGCCCGACGGCGAAATGCTGAAGGAGTTCATGTGAGCAACTCTTCCGACAGCCCGATATTGAGCAGCGACAGCGAAGCCTGGGCAGAGAATATTCGTCGCGAGTTCCCTATCCTGGATCAAGAAGTGCGTGGCAAGCCACTGGTCTTTCTGGACAGTGCAGCCTCTTCCCAGCGGCCCCGCAGCGTCATCGATGCGGTCACCTGGTATGAAGAACATGACCACGCCAATGTTCACCGTGGCGTGCATACCCTTAGCCAGCGGGCAACGGATGCGTTCGAAGGCGCCAGGGAAAAGGTGCGCGGCTTTATAAATGCAGAATCAACCAGCGAGATTATCTTTGTTCGCGGCACCACCGAGGGCATCAACCTGGTGGCCTCCAGCTTCGGGCAAAAGTTCATTGGCGAGGGTGACGAGATCATCATCAGCCACATGGAGCATCACGCCAACATCGTTCCCTGGCAGATGCTGTGTGAACGAAACAAGGCTGTGCTGCGGGTCATCCCCATGGATGAGCGCGGGGAACTGGACTACCAGGCTTACCTGGACCTGCTCGGCCCGCGCACCAAGATCGTGGCCCTGAACCATGTCTCCAACGCACTGGGAACCATCAACCCGGTCAAGCAGTACGTGGCTGCCGCCAGGGAGAAAGGAATTCCGATCCTGCTGGACGG
>CAKZML010000045.1 GCA_937128475.1 uncultured Chromatiales bacterium | reverse complement strand
TTTCATAGGTTTCGAGCAGCTTTGGATCAACCTCATCCAGACTCTTCGGGGCATCGTCCTTGGACTTGGGCGCCGAAAAATAGGAAATTGCCTGGTAGTCGATAGGCGTGTGGTTCAGGTGTGCCCACTCGGGTTCTTTGAGTGTCAGCCAATGCTGATACGCCTGCAGTCGCCATTCGAGCAGGAATTCCGGTTCTTTCTTCTTGGCGGAAATGGCGCGAATGACGTCTTCATTCAGGCCAGGCGGCAAGGTGTCAGATTCGATATCGGTAAAGAAACCGTGTTCGTATCCGCGATTAACTAGTTGTTCAACTTCCCGGTTATCGGATGCCATGTTCAGTTCCCAGTATAGCTATGCAGTTTTTCGGAAATCGGCAATGCGCCGGTCAAATCAATCCTCGGCAAGGGCTGGCCGCCCGAGCTGAGTAACTGATCCAGCGTGATGTCTTCGAGAGCGCGACGAATGGTCACATTAATTTTCTGCCAGGCACCACCCACGTTGCAAACCCGCTCAAGCTCGCAGTGTCCATCATCGGTACTGCACTCAGTCAGGGCTACCGGCCCTTCCAGGGCATCAATAATCTGGGCTGCGGTGATAGTGTGGGGAGCGCGGGAAAGGGTGTAGCCACCCTGGGCGCCACGCACCGAGTTTACCAGTCCGGCCCGGGCCATCAGTTTAAGAATTTTGCTGACGGTGGGTGGCGACAGGCTCACCCGGGTTGCCACATCCGACGCCGAATACAGGGCATTGGGGTCCCCGGCCATGCAGGCCAGAATCACCGTTCCATAGTCTGTTAATCGGCTCATTCTGAGCATGTGAAATTCACCTTGGGGGAAAACAGTACCATTTTAGTACCATTTTGCTTTTTGGGGAAGCACCAAATGCTAATCAAATGCTCGTGGAGGCGCTGGATTTGCTACTATCTGCGGTTCGAATAGCAGGGAATGGCCGGAATCGCGTGGGCCGGGCTGTCGCAAGGTTTTGGTTATTCAGTAAAAGATCCAGCTTAATCGCGATGCATCAAGCGGATCGGGTTGAAAATAGGAATTTCGGGGCCACATCATGATCTGCCTGGTAAAAGGCTGACGTTGGCACAGGGAAGTATGAAAAAAGATTGTCCAAAAAGTATTGTCGAGATTCGCGACGTGGTGTTCAGTCGTGATGCGAAGCCTATTTTTGATGGGCTGAACATCAATATCCCACGTGGGAAAATCACTGCTGTGATGGGTCCCAGCGGTACCGGCAAGACAACCCTGCTCAGATTGATTACCGGTCAGCTAACCCCTGACAAGGGTCATATATGCGTGGACGGAAAGGACGTGTCCACGATGTCCCGGGAACAGTTGTTCGCCATGCGTCGCAGAATGGGCATGCTGTTCCAGAACGGCGCCTTGCTGACTGACCTGGATGTGTTTGAGAACGTCGCATTCCCGCTGCGCGAGCATACCGACCTGCCAGAGAAATTGATTCGGCATATCGTGCTGACCAAGTTGCACGCAGTAGGGCTTCGAGGCACCTGGCGGATGATGCCCTCTGAACTGTCCGGTGGCATGGCGCGCAGGGTGGCATTGGCCCGCTCCATGGCCATGGATCCTGACATCATTATTTATGACGAGCCCCTGGCGGGCCTGGATCCGATATCCATGGGCGTCATCCTTCGCCTGATCAAACGCTTGAATGATGCATTGGGAATTACGTCCATTGTTGTTTCCCACGATGTTCAGGAAATCGGCTCCATTGCCGATTGCAGCTACCTGATGGCAGATGGCAAGGTCGTTGCCTCGGGAGCGCCGGAGGAATTGAGCAAGGATGGTAACCCGATAGTCCAGCAATTCATGGCGGGAATGGCCGAAGGCCCGGTGCCGTTTCATTATCCAGGCCCCGATTATGAAGAGCAGCTACTGGGCAGGGTTGTCGAATGAAGGACTGGCTGTGCGAAATTCGTGATGCGATGAAGGCGTTTGTCCGTACCGTCGGCGAATTGACGTTGTTCTTCATTAACATTGTCATGTACACGCCGCGCACCCTGGTGAGGCGTCCGGGACTGGTGGTCAAGCAGGTGTTCAATAGTGGCACCATGTCGATGACCATCATCCTGACTTGCGGCTTGTTTGTAGGCATGGTGCTGGGATTGCAGGGTTTCGATACGTTGCAGCGCTTTGGCGCCGAGGAAGCCCTGGGAACTTTCGCGACCTTGTCACTGGTCAAGGAACTGGGACCGGTACTAACCGCGTTGTTGTTTGCCGGACGTGCGGGTACTGCACTGGCTTCGGAGATTGGCCTGATGCGGGCAACCGACCAGTTGGCAGCCATGGAGATGATGGCAGTGGATCCGGTGCGGCGTATCGTGATTCCCCGTTTCCTGGGCGGCGTGGTGGCAATGCCGTTCCTGGCGGCAATATTCAACATGGTCGCTATATTCGGCGCCTTTATCGTGGGCGTGACCTTCATGGGTGTGGATGAGGGCGCTTTCTGGTCTCAGATGCATGCCAATGTAGCGGTCGCCGATGTGGCCCAGGGTGTTATCAAGAGCGTGGTGTTTGGCGTTGTGGCCAGTTTGCTGGCGGTATACCAGGGGTATACCTCGGTTCCCACCGCCGAGGGGGTGGGGAGGGCGACTACCCGCACTGTTGTCACCACCGCGATCACGGTGCTGATATTGGATTACATGCTGACCGCTGCCCTGATTGGATAGGCTGGTCGGTATCATTGATGGAATCACGCCCGGTAGTGGATCGCCGGACATGAAATTCGGAGCGACAGAATAATGAAACAGACGCGAGCCGTCGAAATGGGTGCAGGCCTTTTTGTATTACTGGGCTTTGGCGCCCTGTTTTTCCTGATTACCCAGACCACCGGCCTGAGTAACGAAATCGGAAACAAGGGTTACATCATTAGTGCCAGGTTTGAAAACGTCGGTGACCTCAAGGTCAGGGCGCCGGTCACGATTTCCGGAGTAACCATTGGTCGTGTGACGGGGATTTCTTATGACCCGGAGCGTATGAATGCGTTGGTGAAGATGATTATCGCCGAGCAGTACAAGCAGTTGCCGGATGATAGTGAGGCGGCGATTCTTACCGCTGGACTTATTGGAGGTCAGTATATTGGCCTGACTCCCGGCGGGTCGGAAACCTGGCTGGAGCAAGGCAGCCAGATCGAGTTCACCCAGTCTGCGGTGGTCCTGGAAAATCTGATTGGTAAATTCCTGTCCAGCATGGGAGGTGGCAATTAATGAAGGCCTTCTTGATCGCCCTGTTGCTGACGATTTCCCCCTGTATGGCTCTGGCCGCGACCGGGTCGCCGGATACGATCATTATTGAAGCCATGCATGAATTGCAGACCGA
>CAKZML010000044.1 GCA_937128475.1 uncultured Chromatiales bacterium | reverse complement strand
GCGAGTCATTCTCCCGCCGCTTCGACAAGCTGGCGAAGACCACTCCTGCACAGGCAGCCGATATTATCCTGGATGGTGTGCGCAAGGGTCACAAGCGCATCCTGGTGGGACGGGATGCCCAGGTCATACACTGGATTACCCGGCTGTTTCCTCGGAGTTACGCCGGCTTGCTGGCCCGTGTGATGCCCATCCCGGGAATCAATGTTCCGGCGCGCAACCGGTAAGCCGGGCGCCTAGGGCGTCCAGCCTCCACCCAGCGCCTTGTACAACTGGATAATGGCGGTCAATTCCTGGCGACGGGTTTCTGAGGCCGCCAGTTCTGACTGGAACAATGAACGCTCGATATCCAGCACTTCCAGATAACTGGTGACGCCACCGTCATAGCGGGCTCGGGACAAGCGGGCAGCGCTGCTTGCGGCAGCAACCTGGCGTTGTCTTGCCGCGTTTTCTGCACGGTAGGTGCGCACTGACACCAGTGCATCCTCGACCTCTCTCAAGGCCTCCTGGATGGCCCTGTTGTAGGCTTGCAGCGCCTGCTCTGTACGAGCCTTCTCCGCTTCCACCCGATTCTTGTTACGTCCTGCGTTGAAAACCGGTGCAAGCAGGTTTGCGCCGACATTCCAGAAGTCGGCTCCGCTGTCGCTGAGTTCGGATAGCTCGCCACTTTCTACACCCAGTGCGCCGGTCATGCGAAGTGATGGCCAGCGGGCCGCTTCGGCCACACCGATCAAGGCAGTCTGGGCGGCCAGTTGCTGCTCACTGGCACGTATGTCGGGACGGCGCTTGAGCAGTTCCGAGGGCAGGCCGGCAGGAATCTCCGGTGCCAGGTTCTGTTGGGCAAGTGTCCTGCCGCGGGTAATGCCTGCCGGATTTCTGCCGATCAATATGCTCACGGCGTGCTCTGTCTGGGCCACTGCACGTTCAGCTGCGGCGACGGCTGCGCTGGCCGAGGCCAGTTCGATTTCCGCCTGGTTCACATCAAGTAACGGCACTATGCCCTTGTCGAAGCGAGCCTGGATGATACCCAGGCTGTCAGTGCGGGTGGTGAACGTTCGCCTGGCGATCTCGAGTCTCTGGTCCAGGTCCCTGAGCAGCATGTATTTGCTCGCCACGCTGGCCACCAGGCTGATGGTCAGCGCCTGGTGCGCGTACTCGCTCGCCAATAGCTGGGCCCTGGATGCTTCGTTGCTGCGTCGCAGGCGGCCGAAGAAATCGACTTCCCATCCCACGCTTAATCCAAGGCGATAGTTCTGCTGGACGCTGTCATCCAGATTGCCCGGAAAGACCTTGGAGCTACCCTTACCCGAGGTTCCCGAAAGGCCAGCGTCGACGCTGGGGAAATACTCGGAGCGGGAAATACCCAGGATGGCCTGTGCCTCGATAATCCGGGATGCGGCTATCGCCAGGTCCTTGTTCTCGTCCAGGGCGGTTCGAATCAACGCCTGGAGCGTCTCGTCCTCGAACAGGTCCCACCACGGCATATTGGCCATGGTCTCGCCTTCCAGGACGGGTTGCCCGTAGGCCATGGGGAGTTCAGATTCCGGAGCCTGGTAATCCGGCCCCAGGGTGCAGGCTCCAAGCACGATCGGCAGGAGAAGGCTGGTTAGATGTTTGCGCATCATGCTGCCTCCTCGATTGGCCTGGCCTTGCCCCGATTGGCAAGTCCGTGGACCATCACAAACATCGCCGGGACAACCAGTACCCCGACTACCGTCGCCACCAGCATGCCGCTGAATACCGTCATGCCCATCACCTTGCGTGCCTCGGCGCCGGCGCCACTGGCGATCAGCAAGGGCATCACCCCCAGGATGAATGAGAATGCGGTCATCAAGATCGGACGGAATCTTGAGCGGGCAGCTTCCATGGCTGCCTCAGCCGCATTGCGGCCTTTCTCCACCTCTAGCTTGGCGAATTCCACGATCAGGATGGCGTTCTTGGCTGCCATGCCGATCAGCATCACCAGGCCGATTTGGGCGAACACATTGTTCTCATAGCTCTCGCCCACAATGGGGAGCATTCTCGCCAGCCACAGTCCTCCGATCGCACCGAACACCGCTATCGGCGTTCCAAGCAGGACACTCAACGGTATGGACCAACTTTCGTACTGGGCCGCCAGGATCAGGAACACAAACACCAGGGCCATCAGGAAAACTACGCTGCCGCTGCCTTCGGCCGCTTTTTGCTGGTAAGACATATTGCTCCACGTGTAGCTCATGTCTGACGGCAGAGTTTGCTGGGCCACCTCTTCCAGGGCGTTGAGCGCCTCGGCCGAACTGTAGCCGGTTTCCGGCTGACCACTGATTTCGGCGGAGCGGAATAGATTGAAGCGATTGGTGAATTCGGGGCCAATAGTACGGCCGATGGTGGTCAGCGTGGACAGCGGGACCATGTCGCCGTCCCGGCTACGCACGTAGAACATATCGATTCCGCTGGGGTCGGCCCGATACTCCGGTTCGGCCTGGACATACACCTTGTACAGCCGCCCGAATCGATTGAAGTCATTTACGTAGGCACCCCCCAGGAAAGCGCCGATTGCCGAATTAACATCCGACAGGGCCACGCCCATTTTCAGTGCCTTTGCCTGGTCGATATCCAGGGAAATCTGGGGGACATTGGCTCTGAAGGCTGAAAATCCGCTGGCAATTTCCGGTCGCTGCAACGCCGCCTGGAGGAACAACTGGGTTTGCTGCTCAAGGTATTCAGGCGTGTTGCCGCCCCGGTCCTGCAACACCATGGTGAATCCCGAGCCGGTACCCAGGCCGGGAATCGCCGGCGGTCCCATGGCGAAGGCCACGGCCTCCGGGATCTGGGTATGCAGTTTAAAATTCAGCAGGCGAATGACATTCTTCGCGTGGTTACGTATCCCCGGTCTGTCGTCCCACTCCTTGAGTTGGACGAACACTGCGCCGGCGTTGGACTGCAGGGAACTGGTCAACATACTGAAGCCGCCGATGGTCGTGGCGTTCTTTATCGCATCGACACTGGCAATGATTTTTTCGACCTTGCGCATCACCAGGTCTGTGCGCTGCAATGATGCGCCATCGGGTAATTGCACGCTGACCAGCACATATCCCTGGTCTTCCTCGGGCACGAAACCACCGGGAACCAGCTGGAACAGCAACACCAGCAAGGCGGTCAGACCTGCCAATAGCATGCCGGCTCGTCCGGGACTGCGGGTAAAGAAACCTGTCAGCACCATAAACTTGTCGGTGGCGACTTCGAACTTCCGGTTAAAGGCAGCGAAAAATCGACTCAGCAGCCCATCGTTTTCACTGGGCGGCTTGAGCAGCATGGCTGCCAGTGCGGGACTTAGGGTCAGGGCGTTGAGTGAGGAGATGGCCACCGAAATTGCGATGGTGATGGCGAACTGCTGATACAGCCTGCCGGTGATACCGCCCATGGCCGCCACGGGTACGAACACGGCAATGAGAGACAAGGAGGTTGCGATAATGGGTCCGGACACCTCACGCATCGCCGCCACGGTAGCTTCCCTGGCTGCCATGCCCGATTCCATCTTTTGGGATACCGCTTCAACCACCACGATGGCGTCATCGACCACGATGCCGATGGCGAGTACCAGTCCCAGCAGCGACAGGGTATTGATCGAGAATCCAAGCAAGGGGAATACCGCGAAGGTACCAATCAGTGATACCGGCACCGTAAGGGCGGGAATCAGTGTCGCGCGGGCGCTTTGCAGGAAAATGTAAACCACCAGGATGACCAGGCCCACCGCCTGGAACAAGGTGACGATAATTTCCCTGATGCCGGCGGTAATAGGCAAGGTGGTGTCCAGTGACACCACGTATTCCATATCATCGGGGAAACGCGTGGATAATTCTTCGACGGCTGCCAGGACTTCATTAGCCACGTCGATGCCATTCGCATCGGGCAACTGGTAAACCGCGAGTACCGCGGTGGGGGAGCCGTCCAGGCGGGCGGTTATGTTGTAGTTGCGGGTACCCAGCTCAATTCGTGCGATGTCCTTGAGAAAGACCTGGGAGCCATCCGGGTTGGAGCGTACCACTACCTCACCGAATTGCTGTGCGGTGGCGAGCCGGTCCTCGGTTTGTACCGTGTAGGTGTAGTCCGTGCCCGCCGGGGCAGGCGGGCCGCCAATCTGCCCGGCAGGAATCAAAACGTTTTGCTGACGAATCGAATTGGTCAGGTCCGCCACGGTCAGCCCGAGCTTGGCCAACTGGTCTGGCCTGACCCAGATGCGCATGGCGTATTCGGAGCCTGAACCGCCCATCACCTCGGCTTGGCCCACCCCGCGTATACGTGCGATTTCATCGAGGATGTTCAGGATGCCGTAGTTGATCAAGAACGATTCGTCATAACTGTCGTTTGGTGAAATCAGTGAAACCAGCAATAGCGGGAAGGCCAGCTGCTTTTTAACCGTGACGCCCATGCGGGTGACTTCTTCCGGCAATGTAGCCTGGGCCTCCGACACACGGTTCTGGGTCATAACGTTGGCCATGTCCAGGTCAGTTCCCACTTCGAAGGACACTTGAAGAGCCATCGTGCCGCTGCTGGAATTCGTGGACTTCATGTAGATCATGTTTTCCACGCCGTTGATCTTTTGCTCAAGCGGGGTGGCGACTGACTGTTCAACATTGGTTGCGTTAGCGCCGGTATAGATACCGGATACCGAGACCATGGGTGGTGTGATTTCCGGGTACTGGGCAACCGGTAGCCCACGCATTGCCACGATGCCGAGGATTATGATGATGATCGCCATCACCATGGCAACGATGGGCCGGCGTACGAAGAACTCTGCCATGGCCTAGTCCTCTTTCGCGCTGTTATTGTCTGCGGCGACCGGATTCACTGTCATCCCGTTGCGCAGTCTCTGCAGGCCCTCCAGGGCGATTTGTTCACCAGCTTCCAGACCGCTTTCTATAATCTGGAATTTGCCGGTGCGCGGGCCTACCTCGACACGGCGTAACTCCACTACACCGTCCTTACCAATCACAGCCACTTCAAACAGGCCTTGGGATTCGCGGATAGCTTTCTGGGAAATCAGGATTACGTTGCTGCGGGTCTCGAGCACTCCGCGCAGGCGTGCGAACTGGCCTGCCAGGACCAGCTGGCGCGGATTGGGGAAGTCTGCTTCAAGAGTCAGGGTGCCGGTGGTTGGGTCGATGGCGGCGTTGGAGGTGACCACCTTGCCGGTTTGTTCATGTACCGATCCGTCGGCCAACACCAGGGTCAGTTCGGCGCGATCGTTGGTATCCGGGCCATGTTCAGTAATAACGCCATGCATGCGGCGGCGAAACTTCAGGTACTCGCGCTCATTGATGGAGAATCGCACCCGGATTGGATCGATCCTTGAAACCTTGTTCAGAACCACCGGATTGGGACTGCGTCCCACGTACTCACCAACCTTGCCCTCGGAGATTCCGATCAAGCCGTCAATAGGTGAGCTGATTTCGGTGTAACCCAGTTCAATGTTGGCGCGTTCCAGTTGAGCCTCGGCCGCCTGCAGGCCTCCCTTGGCCGCTTCGAACTGGGCTTCCGCCCCGTCCAGATCCTGCTGGCTCACCGCGTTCATTTTTGCCAGCGGCGCAATACGCCCAAGGTCGCTGCTGGCTTTTGCCAGGGCGGTGCGCGCTTCTGCCACGCGCCCCTGTGCCTCTACCGCCATGGACTGCAATGGGCGCGGGTCGATGGAATACAGTGGAGCGCCCTTTTTGACCTCGCTGCCCTCAACAAAGTGCATGCCTTCCAGGACACCGTCGACTCGGGCTCGGATGGGGATTTCTAAAGAACCCATGGTCTGTCCGACCATCTCGAGATAAATGGGGACGTCAGTGACTTCGACGGAGGTGACAGGAATGTCCAGTGCCGGGAGACTGGGAGGCGCCTTTTTCTCACACCCCGCCAGAGTAAGGCAGCAAGCTAACACCGCGGTTACAAGGCCAAAATTACTGTATTCCCGTCTACTGGCACTCATTCTGACTCCGTGGCGCCTGTCCTGAGCGCGTTTTCAATTTAATTGCAGAAGCGGCCGGGATGGTTCCGGAGGACGATCAGCATAAACCAAAAACATTGCCAAATCAGGAGGAAAGGCGTGAGGGACGGCCGACGAAGTTGTGCCTATTGGGTATTAATCAGGCATAAAAAAAACGGAGCAGGCAATGCCCGCTCCGTCTTTGATCGCATTTTCTGCCAGATTACTTGTTAGCTTCGGCTGCGATGTATTCGGCCAGTGCCGCAACATCTTCAGGGGTCAAGCCAGCGGTGGCCTTGTGCTTTTTCACCTCAAGACGGGCGTTCAGCAATTCGGTCATCTCGGCGACATCAACACCTTCGAAGTCATATGCAAACTCATGGCAATCAAGGCAGGCTTCGGCCAGTTCGGCGCCGTCTGCGGCAAATGCTGCGCCATTCAGTGCAAACAGACTGAATGCGGAAATTGTCAGAAGAATCTTTTTCATTTTGAACGTACCCTCATTTCGCGGAAATTTTACCTGGTCCAGATGCTACCGCAGGAAGCGCCTCCTGTCATGGGTGGAGACTACTTATCTTTGTAATGAGGAATAACAGGAGGTTTCCTGTAACATATTGAATTACAAGAATAACCTTGAATATAGGCGTTGCTGGCCCTATTCCCTGGTTCAGCCGGGTTTCACCCCTGGACAGCTATCTGCCCACAAGCGATCCCGTCGCTAAATGCTTAGGCGACGGGGCTTGCAGGGAGTGTCATCTGCCTATTTGGCAGCTTCCGCAGCGATATAGTCGGCAAGTGCCTTGATGTCTTCCGCCGAAAGGCCTTTCGTGGCCTTGTGCTTGGCGTTTTCACTTGCTGCGGTCAAAAGCTCATGCATTTCGGCAGCGTCCACGCCTTCGAAATCATATGCGAACTCGTGGCAATCCAGACATGCCTCAGCCAAAGCGGCTCCATCGGATGCGAAAGCAGTACCGGTAAGAGCAAACAGACCGAGTGCGGAAATTGTCAGAAGAGTTTTTTTCATGGCGAATACATCCTTTTTCGCAGTAATAATCCTACTTCAGGATGCTACCTAAGCAAGGCGCTGTTGTCAGCGGTGGAGATTACTTACCCACGTCCCGGGGATTGTCGAGAATCCTTGACCTTCGGCCGCCAGAAAGGATGATGGGCTACGTCATGCTTTTTCGTCATCTTGATAAGGATATGTTTTTGGATACCAATGGCCGCGCTTTGCCCGCCGAACATACCTTCTCCAGCGCCCTGGAGATGCTGCGGTCGCTACAACCCGTAGATCCGGTTTACTGTGTTTATCCGCATATTCTCGAGCGCGTGGCGCGGGAGTTCATAGCAGGGTTTCCCGGAACCGTGATGTACGCAGTGAAGGCGAATCCTGCTCCCATGGTGCTCCGGGGGCTGATCGCGGGGGGCTTGCGTGAGTTTGACGCAGCATCGATTCCCGAGATGGAAGTGGTCCAGGAGATCATGCCGGGTGCCCGCTGCCATTTCATGGCGCCGGTGAAGTTGCCCGGGGCGGCTGCCAGGGCATATACCCACCACG
>CAKZML010000043.1 GCA_937128475.1 uncultured Chromatiales bacterium | reverse complement strand
CCTACTTCGGTAATTCCGTCAGGTAGACCCCGGCCATGTCGTCTTCTTCCTCGCCGCCTTCAATCCCCATCTTCGCACTGACCGCCAGCCAGTCGCCACGCAGGCCCTCAAGCTCGAGTCCCAGTTCCGTGATGATCGAGTCGGCTGGTGCCAAGGGGTCGAGGGTCTGGCCGTCCATGGTGGTGTCGAGGACGGTCTCCATCGCCTGCTTGTTGCTTGGCCCGCCTCTCTTGAGGTAGATGCCGTCCACCGGATCCGTATAGACTCCGTCAACCAACACCCCTTTCCTCGCCTTGAAAGCGGCATTGAAGTTGGCACCTTTGCCGGCAACGGCGGTGAATGCCGAGGAGCGCCATCGTGCCGGCTCGCCGTCGTCCTCAGCGCCGGCTTCAGCGCCGGCTTCAGCGCCCGGTTTTGAGTGGCCGCTGCCTTTGCAGGGTGTCATGCCGGAAAAGTTCCAGTACAGGAAATCGTTAAAGTCCTCACCGCTCTTCGCTACTGTCCACGTCTTGCCCGTGTGTATATCGTGGACAAAGAAGCCTTGGTTGTCCGGCACCTGTTTGTCCTGATAGCAGATACGCTTGTCCGGGTCGGAGTTGTAGTACGGGTCGTCTTCGTCATCGCAGGTACTGTATTCGTAGCCCAACGTTACGTCCGTGCCTGCGCAGACCAGGTTTTGATTGCAATAGGCAATGCGGTCCTTGTTGCCTTCCGTGGCGCAGTAGAGGCGCACGGTCCTGGTCTCTTCGCCCCATGCGCCCCAGAAGCCGACAAAACGTCCGTCGAACGCGCCGCCCTCGCCGAGGCCGTTGAAGGTCTCATTTGCAGGTTCGCCAGGAACCCGTTGACCGATGCTCACCAGTGTGGTGAGGGGCGGCTCCGATTGCAGCGGCGCCAGGTAGATACCGCCCAGTGTCGGAGCGTCCTCGTTGTCAAAGCCGGCGAACACGACCCTCTCTTTCGCAGCGCTGGGAGGGGCGGTGGAGCCGAAAACTGTGTCGGTTCCCGGGATCAAGGTATCTGTATTGTTGGCGATCAGCACCACGGGCGAGGTGCCGCCGGCTGCTTCATTATCCAGCTGCCGGTAGTACACCCCGGTCTCGCCGCCCCGGTCTCCCGTGTAGTTGCCCTTGAAGACGATGGTGTTGCCATTCGTCACAGAAGGCGACCCGGGGAAGACTTCGAAAAGGATTCCGGGAAATTCGGGCTCGGGGACCTCGAAGAACGAGAAATCCGAAACGTTGCCCAGCTTGCTTGCTCCCGTGATCAACTCTCTGAAGGGGTTGGTGTAGATCCCCGTGGTTCCGGCGCGGGTCTCGTCGCTGTCGAGCGGGGTGTATGTCCACACCGGCTGATGGTTGCCGCGCGTGGCGATGGTGTCCGACCTCATGTCGATGCGCGGGAAGGACGGGGTTTCGACGAATGTTGTGCCTAAGTTGTTGGGATCAGGAACCTCGGTGGTCCTGTCGAGGATCCTGACGATCGGTCCTCCGGCGAGCATGTCGCGCGTGTAGATGCCGTGGGTCGGTTGCCCCAGTTTATCGCCGCCCTTGCTGCGGGCCCGGAAGACCACCAGCCCGTCTTGGTTCACCGAGGGCTGGTTGTAGCTGTTGAAGGTTCTTGCTCCCGGCGCTCCGGGCATAACATCATTGTTGTTGACCACCGTCACCCAGTCAAACGCGGGCTTGGGTTCGGGTTTGGATTTATCCTTGGGTGCGGCCTCGCTGCTGCTGACGAAAACCATGGCAACCAGCAGTGCGGCGCAAAAAGTGCCGATCAATGTCGAATTTCTCATGATCTCCTCCACGGCGCGGGATATGGGTGGATTAAAATGCAAACAAGGGAGGCATTGCCCATCCCTTGAAATGACCGGGGAAGATCTGCCTGCTCTTCCCCGGCTTGTCATGTATACGCAATCAGACGGTTTAATTTGGCAGCATCATGTTACTTGTTATGACCTTTGCCTTTATTACCTTGACCACGGACTTTATCGAAATTTTTTGTAGTTGATGGCTTACCGCCGCCAATACCAGCGCCGCCGTCGCCACCACCGCCGCCACCGCCGCCACCGCCGCCACCGCCGCCTTGATCCTTGGCGACGACGCAGATGTCGAGGTAGGTCAAGTTGTTGAACGCATCAACTACCGGCTGGTACAGTTCCGATACAGCCGGTTCCACTTCTGCAGTCAGATCAGTGATGAAGAACTCTTCTGCACGATCTGAGCGATCGTAACCTGTCGCAATAGGAAGACTACGTGCTGCTACAGGCACGGCCGGCGGTGCAGTCAGTTGGTAATAATAGAGATCTTCTCCGGGTAGAACCTCTGGGTCGGAGACTAGCGGGTCGTAGAATTGCACCGCACCATCCGTGGTGTAGAAGGTCAGGCGCCACCAACCGGCCTTCTCCACACCCTCAGTAATCGCCAGGGCATTCATATCCAAGTTATAGCCGTAGACATACTTGCCACCGACGCTGGTTTCGACGCTGTAAGACACCTCTTTAGTGTAGACTGCCTTTTCCCATTCGTTAGACTCCCAAGAACCCGCGTCGGGAATCTCGTAACTAGCAGCCAAAGCCACTGCTTCTTCTTCACCGCCACCGGGGCTTGGGCATACGGAGCTACCCGATTCCAGCTTGGCGATGTTCAACTTTGCGTTGTCGGTCTTGATGATCTGGAACGGCGAGTCGTAGTTGTAGGAGTCTCCAGTTGCTTCGTCGGCCCGCACGCCCCAGTGCTCGGTAATCCCCTGGCCGGACACGTGCCACATCTGGAAGCCCACCTTGCAGTCGACTGCAGGACCATTCATTGCTGCCTCTGCACATGGCCAAGCGGAAGGGTCAAATTCTGGAATCGTGCTGCTGTAGGGCTGGGTCTCCACCCTGATTTTGGAACGTGTATTCCAGGAAACGGCCTCGAGGGCGTCACCCCAATCCAAATATTCCACAAAGTCACCACCATCCGTTTTAACGTCCTGGTCTGGCGACCAGAGATTGGCAGGATTTTTCTGCCAATAGATGGGGTGGACAGCCTGCCCCGCACATTTACCAGTTTCGCCTTCGCACTCACCCTTCGTGTGATAGGCGGTGGGGTTCATCAGATCGTCGACACACGACGTGTTAGGGTACTTGTAAATCCCAGATTCTTCAGGTTCGGCGCAGCCATAGGAATAGTCGACTCCAAGTACGGGATCGGCCTTTACATTCCAATAGGCATCAATAGACGTAGTGTAGATGGCCGGAAGCGACAATTGGTTGACGCCCGCGCCCTCACCTCCATCCGGTGGTCCTTTGTCACCACCCTTTGCGGCCATGGCAGTGCTGCCGAGTGCGAGCAGGCATGCCAGAGCCAGTGCTGTTGCAACAGCAAAGATACTCTTCTTCATGATTCTAACCTCCTCCACCCCTATAATCACTTCACCGCAACAGTTCGCCTTAGGGGGTCAAGGCCACTTCCTTGCAAACGCAAGGTGCTGCTACGGCATTTGCGAAGCCAAGCACGTTTCTGCGATGCGCCTTGCTGTGGGTCCTCATCTTTGACAATTCTTCCTTCACTGCCTGTCTCCATTTATTGGTGAACCCTGTCACGATCCTGGTCTTTGTCCTGGTCTTTGTCCTGGTCTTGGTCTTGGTCCTGGTCTTGATCTTTATCCTGGTCACGATCACGATCTCTATCTTGATCTAAATCCTGAACTTGATCCTGGTCACGCGTCTGCTCCATCGTACGTGTCTGCTCCATCGTACGTGAGCGCTCCATTTCCACGGTTCCTTGACCAAATCCGCCTGTCTCACCAGGACTACCCTGTCCTCCAGCACCATCGCTACCACCGCTGCCACCACCGCTGCCACCACCGCTGCCACCACCGCTGCCGCCACCACTGCCGCCACCACTGCCGCCACCACTGCCACCACTTGCCAGATAAATTCGTGGTTGATCGTCACCAGAGTTCAATGCT
>CAKZML010000042.1 GCA_937128475.1 uncultured Chromatiales bacterium | reverse complement strand
TTCTCACCTCCGGCTGACTCTGGGGAGCAGGTTGAGATCTTACCTGGGGAGCAGGCTGGGATCTTACCTGGGGAGCAGGCTGGGATCTTACCTGGGGAGCGGCAGATTGTTCCCTGGTATTCCGGGTGGTCTCACGGGCAGTTGATCGATTCGCAGGCTGGCTCCTGCCCTGATTGGCGATGGCACGGCCACCCGTATTACCACTTTCGTTGCTGGTGCTACGTTGCTGCGTGTCCTGCTGCAAACTCTGCCTCACCTGGTTGCCGATCTGGGCAGAGCGACTGGTGTCCGCATTGCTTGACCGGGAACGGGAGGAATCCGAACTCACCCGGGCTGCCTGTGAACGGGTATCACTGCCCTGAGCACGCACCTGGCGCTGGCGGGTATCCTGCTCCAGCCCCTGGCGCAGCTGTCGCTGAAGCTGGGCCGTGTCCCCGGCATTGCGAGTCGAGGCCACGCGGGCGTCTCTGGCACCGGTGTTGGTCGCCGCGTTATTTCGCTGGGTAGCTGGCGCCGTGTCCTGCCTTTGGACCTGGGATGTGGTGGCGTTTTCCTTTCCAGGACGACGCCATGAACGCTGGTCGTGACTAGTGTTACTCACCGCGCTGCCTTGATTGCGGCTTGCACTTGCCGCCAGGTCTCTTTCCTTCCAGCCGGCACCCCGAGTGTCAGTGCCGCGTGTAGCAGGCGAGTCCGAGCCTCGCACCTGCCTCAGGCTACTGTCCTGGGCCAGGGCGTTGCGGTACTCCGAAGAAATCTGTGCGGTAGAGCGATTTCGATTCGAGTTACCACGAGCCACGTTGCCATCGACTCTGCTGGCAGTTCGACTGCCGCTGCTACCCGAGTCACTCCATCTTACCGGCCTGGAGCCCTGGTGATTCTGTGACTGCCAGCGATCCCCGCCGGAATACCGATCATGTCGATCGTAGTTGGCGCGATAAGGAGCCGGGCGCACAGGATTTCTGCCCGGCGGGTAATAACGCGTGTAATTACGCGGGTAATAGTAGTGACTGTAGTAAGGATGACTGGGGTAGTAATAGTGATGCTGGTGAATGTAGTGACTGTGCCAGCCAATGGTAAAGGCCGTGGTCACACCCCAGAAATACCCTGACGAGAACGAATACCCATAAGGATAGGGGTAGTAATAAACCGGGTAGGCATAGGGATAGTAGTGATAGACCGGTGCGCGCTGAACCACCACCACCTGGGCGGGTTCGTAATAGGGCACATAAATCACTTCCGGATCCACCGGCGTGATCTCGATGGCATCCTCTTCAACCACCACGTTCTGGTAATCATCACTCTTGAGGTTGCCAGCCGCATACGCCTGGTCCCTGAATCCACCGATTGCCTGCACAACATCGGCCTGCTGATTCAACACCGCATTACCCAGTTGCCAGGTCCAGGTCAGGTCGTCATTCATCATCGTGACGACCTCAGGATAGTTCAGCAAGGCGACGATAGAGTCGTCCCAGTCTTCATCGGGCTCCAGGCTAGCGTCATTTTCCAGACGCTCCAGGAAATTTGCCGCCTGGGCAATCTGCAGAGGATAGGTGGCCGCGGGCAAGACAATCGCTACAAGATCATCGGGATACAACGCGATGGGGCCCACCAGTTCAGCCAATTCCTCGGCGCCCAGCAACTCGGTCCCTGCCTGGTCCTCCAACACGACGGTTGGTTCAGCCACATATTCCAGGTCATCCTGGGCTAGCAGGGACTGGGGGCCGGACAGCATTATCCCAATAACAGGCAAAATGCCATATATCTTATATTTTTCAATTAGTTGCATAATTTTTCGCATTTCGTCCTCCCGGGTTTTGCCGCGCTTAACGCACGCGGCATCTTCCACCGTTGGACCCAAGGTACACCCACTTAGCTGAACAGAGGCTGAATCCCCCGGGATTCGGTCACTCCCACCTATCCAGCCCCCTGCCCGCCCGGCGCTACCTATTACCGATTTTAGGATAGTATCGAATCCAGCCGAATTTCCTGATCGGCCCAAATCACCAGTCCGAATCAAGGAGACGACGTCAATGATCTCACGCAATACTATCCTGCTTTCCAGCCTGGCACTGACATTGCTGGCAGCCTGTTCCCCGGAATCCGGCCAGACCAGCCAGACACGGTATGCGGACCTGGTGTTACGCGATGGCGCCATATACACCGTGGATGCGAAACGCACCTGGCAGGAGGCGGTGGCAATTCGGGATGGCGAGATTGTTTACGTGGGATCCAACCAGGGAGTGAATGAGTTCGCCGGACCCGACACACAGGTGGTGGACCTGAAAGGCCGCCTGGTTCTGCCAGGCTTGCAGGATGCCCACATTCATCCGATTAGCGGAGGCGTCGAGGCATCGGCCTGCAACCTGAACGGAATGACCACCGCAGACCAGTACCTGGCCACCATCAAGGCCTACGCCGAGGCCAATCCGGATTTGCCGTGGATTACCGGCGGCGGATGGCTGATGTCTGCCTTCGGCCCGGGGGCCATGCCGCGCAAGGAACTGATTGACCAGATCGTCCCCGACCGACCGGTGCTGCTGTATTCCTCGGATGGCCACAGCGCATGGGCCAACTCCAAGGCACTGGAACTGGCCGGGATCACGCGAGATACACCTGACCCGGCGGACGGACGCATTGATCGCCACCCGGACACCGGCGAACTGGTGGGTAGCTTGCAGGAAGGCGCCGGCAGCTTACTGAACCACGTGGTGCCTCCCACCAGCGATACGCAACTCAGGGATGGTCTGCGCTATTCCATAAAAATGCTTAATGCCTACGGCATCACCAGTATCCAGGATGCCAATGTCAACGACCGGGATTTGCAGGCCTACCAGGCACTGGACGAAAGCGGTGAGCTGACATTGCGGGTGGAAGGCTCACAGTGGTGGAGTCGCGACCAGGGCGTGGAGCAACTGGCTGCCATGGCAGAACGCCGCAAGAAATATGGCAAAGGACACGTGCGCGCCAACACGGTGAAAATCATGCAGGACGGGGTGATGGAAAACTATACCGCCGTGATGCTCGAACCGTACCTGATGGATGGTGATGTCCGGGGAATTCCCATGTTCGATCCCCAGGCACTCAAGGATGCGGTCACCGCCGCCGACGCCCAGGGCTTCCAGGTACATTTCCATGCCATTGGTGACGGCGCGATTCGCCAGTCACTGGATGCCATCGAAGCTGCCCGCAAGGCCAACGGTCCCAACGACCACCGCCACCACCTTTCCCATATTCAGCTCATCGATCCCCAGGACATACCCCGCTTTGCTGAGCTGGACGCGATTGCCAATTTCCAGCCCTTGTGGGCCTTCGCCGATGAATACATCAAGGACCTGACCATTCCGTTTATTGGCGAGGAGCGAACCCGCTGGATGTACCCCATCAACAGCGTCCTGCAAAGCGGTGGAATGATCGCTTTCGGTAGTGACTGGTCAGTCTCCACTGCAAACCCCTACACCGAAATGGAAGTCGCGGTCACCCGGATGAACCCGGAGGACGATACGGACAGCGTATTCATTCCCGAGGAACGTATCAGCCTGGACGAGGCGATTGCCGCATTCACCATTAACGCGGCCTATACCAATCACCTGGATACCCAGACCGGATCCATAGAAACGGGCAAACTGGCGGACCTGGTAGTGCTGGATCAAAATTTGTTTGAAATACCACCGAGCAAGATTTCAGACACCAGGGCACTGGTCACCCTGTTTGAAGGCAAGACCGTTCACGGCGACCTCTCGGCACTCTAGCCAAAGGGCGACAAGGCACGGCCCCGTAGCAGCTCCAGGTATTTATCCGGGCGGCGAAAGGGCCTTGCCTAAAACCACCACCATCTCTTGCCCAGCTTGTCTTTGCACTTGGCATACTGGGCCGCGTAATTGCGCCCACGAGCATCCACTTTTTTGGCGACCTTCAGCAGCCAGGGTTTCTTGTTATGGGTGCCCCGTGAAAAGCCGCCCCGTCCCTCGTGATAGTTCAGGTACTGGTTATAGGTATCCCACTTGGAGGTGCCGTTAACCTGGTGAGTCTTGTAGATATACCACTGCACAAAATCCACGGCATCGGCGAAGTCATCCCGATCCTTGTCACTAAACACCCAACCAGTCTCACGCTCGTAATCTTTCCACGCCTCGGTTTTCGCCTGGGAGTAACCGTAGGCGGAACTGCCTCGTCCATAGGGAACAAAGCCCAGGAAATAACGCATGGGCGGACGGGCATCGTGCTTGAAACCCGACTCCTGGTACATGATGGCCATGGGCACATGAACCGGCGCCCCCCAGCGCTTGGAGGCTTTCAGAGATGCCTTGTACCAGTCTTTGTTCTCCTTGAAGATCGAACAAAGGTTATCCGGATCCTGGGGCGGCGCGGTAGCACAACCAGACAGCAATCCAGTCAGTAACAGACCGCAAAGCAGAGGCATTATCTTCAGCCGCACAGACATTTATTCTCCTTCATCAGTCCACCAGGACACCGCCCAACGGCGAAATTAGCAACATCACAGGGATATATTTACTATGATTTCGACGCTATGCAGTTTCGAATCCATACTCTAATTACTACAGTGTATCGGCTTGATGCTATTTTCACTGGCATAATTAACGACAACAATTCGACTTCTTCCCTGTGATGGAAAAAATATGGCCGCAGCCCCTGAAGACAAATTATCTTACAGTGTCGGTCATCGCCTATGTTTCTAGCATTTAAAGAAAGGCGTTTTGCAAAACGCATCATTAGACAAATGCTGGAGGCCCATTCAGCAACTCTCGCAGAGAATCCCGAACTGTCCGGCCCTACCCTGTACAGGGAAATTCTGCAGCGCACTCAGCATATAGACATCCCCGACGCCAAAAAAATACTTTGGCAGGCAGAAGACAGTGTTGACGAATGGACAGCGGGTTCCAACGACAGGCTCGGGTTTCGGCAAGTAGTCTACTTTGTGGTCACCGCAAAATACCGAGCCGCCGGAAATGTTGGAAGCATTGTCTCCTTCAGGGAGATTGTCTACTCAATGGTTCCTGAAAACCTGTAGGCAAACTCAGCGCCAGATCTCGACCCCAACTGAGCACAGGCAGGAAATTGCCCCCTGAAAACTCGTTTGGTCAAAACAAACCATCCCTCAATACCCGCGGCTCTCATGAGGGAAATCCACGATAGAAATGAAGGCCGCCGAGAGACAATATTAGACAGTGGCCAAAACTCTTAAGTGAGATTTAATCATGAGAAGGACCCTCACCACAGCACTTGTCGCGATCTCGTTGTTGCTTGGCGCACAGTTTGCCAGCGCACAGACTCTTGAAGAAATGATTAGTCTGGCCAACGAGGGAATCCCCAGTTACCAGTGCATGCTCGGTTACAAATATCTTGATGGCGATGGTGTTGAAAAAAACATCCCCGAAGCCGTCAAGTGGTTCAAGTTAGCTGCAGGTAACGGAGACGTTTACGCAGCCTACACGCTTGGCAAGACCTTCCATGACGGGGACGGCATGCCCCAGGATTACACTGAAGCCATGAAGTGGTTCCGGGTTGCAGCCGAATTGGGCGATGCAAATTCCCAATACCGGGTAGCCGAGATGTATGAGCACGGCACCGGCATCGAGAAAGATTACGTTGCGGCCTACGCCTGGCTGAGCCTGGCCATAGGAAACGGCGCTAACAAGCGCGGTATACGAGACACATTGGAACGCGACATGAGTGCCAGCCAAATTGAAGAGGCCAAGGCACTTTCAGAATCTATCGAAGCCAGTTTCGACTGACCCCGCAAACAACTGGAACCAGGCAACCTCCCATGGATATTCGCCGTGGGAGAATTTGCCATGCTCGGATCGCTCGTCAATCACCTGGTTAGTCCGTATGTTCCACGATTACCCCGCCTCGCTGGCGTGGGCCATTCTGGAATTCAGCCTTGGCCATCGGGCGTTGTGAGGGTTCCGGTTTGACCGCATCTAAAAGCATCACGGACTTCCTGGCACGGGAATGCGCCGACTATTCGGTCATCCCCCACCCTCATTCTGAAAGCAGTGACACCACTGCAGAAGCGGCCCACGTCTCCGGTGAAAAACTGGCCAAGGGCATCCTGCTCAAAGACAACCGCGGCTATGTTTTGGCTGTCATCCCTGCCAGCCACTCAATGGAAACCGGAACCCTGGGGCAGAAAATCCAACGTCCCCTGGTGATGGCTTCAGAGACAGAAATTGCCCGGGTATTTGCGGACTGCGAAGTCGGCGCCATACCGGTACTGGGGAATGCCTACGGGCTGACCACGGTAGTGGACGATGCGCTATGCTCACTTAAGGAAATTTATTTCGAAGCTGGTGACCATGAAGCCCTGATAAAAATTGATGGCGAAGACTTCCAGCGTTTTATGGGTGATGCAACCTTTGCCAATTTCAGTCACCACAAGGGATAGTGGGGCCAGCGTTAATCTCTGCTAGTCTGGACTCACATTTGATTTACGGTTCGTCCTCTAGTGGCGAACTTTGCCATGGATAACTGACACCGTGAAGAAAACTGCAGCATTTTTGCTTCGGCATGCCCTGGAACAGATTGGCGTACGTTTTACTTTCGGGATTCCCGGCGTACATAACCTGGAAATCTATGACGAACTGGCCTCATCGGACAGCATCGAACCGGTCCTGGTGACACACGAAATGTGTGGCAGCTTCATGGCCGATGCGGTGAGTCGAAGTTCTAACCACATTGGGACACTGGTGGTCGTCCCCGCTGCGGGCATCACCCACAGCAGCAGTGGAATCGGCGAGGCTTTCCTGGATGGCATCCCCATGCTGGTCATCAGCGGCGGTATCCGTACAGACCTGGACAAGAAATATCAATTGCACGACGTGGATCAGCAGGCTTTGCTGGCCCCGATCACCAAGGCGACATTCAGGGTGCATGACTATCGCGAAGTCATCCCGACTGTTTACGAGGCATACCGCATTGCCACCACCGGTGAGCCGGGCCCTGTTTACATCGAGATACCCGCCAACCTCCAGTTATTAACCGGCGAGGTGGATGAACTACCAAACTATCAGCCCAGTCACCCCAAGCCAGCCGATCAACAAGCGATCAATGAGGCGGCCAGAATCCTGGCAGACGCAACACAACCCGGTCTATTCGTGGGCTGGGGAGCGCGACATGCGAAACAACAGATAGCCAGGATAGCCGAGCTACTGGGCGCTCCGGTGGCAACCACCTTGCAAGGCCTGTCGACCCTGCCCGGGACCCACCCCTTGCACGTTGGAATGGGCACCGGCCCCTCCTCGGTTCCCGCCGCACAAAATGCCTTCGCCAACTGTGATTGCATGCTGGCCGTGGGCACTCGCTTCGCAGAAATTTGCACCGGCAGCTACGGCATGCAGCCACCTTCGAACCTGATACACGTGGACATCAATCCCAATGTGTTCGATGTGAATTATCCCAGCGCCCTGAGCATAGAAGGAGATGCCAAGGAAGTACTGACACACCTGGTGGCAGAACTGGAACGCATCGTGGAAAGCCCGCGGGACAGCAGCGCCATGACCGCCAAAATTGCCAAAGACAAACAGGCTTATCGGGATCTCTGGGTGGCTCACGACAGCAAGGAACGGGTTAATCCTGGCCTGTTTTTTAATGAGATCAATCGCCAGCTGGATCGGGATGCTGTCATCGCGTGTGACGATGGCAACCATACGTTCCTGGCCGCTGAGTTACTGACCGTCCCGGACGATGGCTTGTTCATCTCACCCACGGATTTCAACTGCATGGGCTATTGCGTGCCGGCGACCGTGGCAGCCAAGCTGGTCAACCCCGAGAAACAGGTGATCGGCATCGTCGGCGATGGCGCTTTCCTGATGTCGGCAATGGAATTACTTAATGCCAGCGCACGCAAGCTTGGGATCGTAGTCCTGGTATTCAACGATGGCGAACTGTCACAAATCGCACAGGCCCAGGAAATTCCCTATAACCGGAAGACCTGCACGATTGTTCCCAGTCCGGACTACGAGGCATTGGCCAAGGCCACCGGCTGCGCCTTCGTAAGGATCAGCGACAATTCCGAAATTGCATCAGGCATTAGCTCCGCGTTTGAGCAGGGACGCCAGGGGCCGGTCCTGGTCGATGTACGCATCGACTACAGCAAACGGACCCAGTTCACCGAAGGAACCCTAAAGACCACCCTTAAACGCTTTGACCTGCCCAGCAAGGCCAGGATAGTGTCCCGGGCATTGTGGAGACGGTTCACGAAGTAATCCGGAGGCTCAGTCGTACGCGGTCAGGTCTTTCTCGAACAGCATCGACTGGTCGCGGAAAGACTTGAACTCAAGGTGATTGCCGCTGGGGTCCTTGATAAACATAGTCGCCTGCTCACCGGCACGACCGGCAAAACGGATCTGCGGCTTGATCACAAACTCCGCCCCTGCCTCTTCAAGACGCTTCTGTAAACTCTGGAACTCGTCCCATTCCAGGATGGGACCGAAATGGGTTGCCGGCACCTGTTCACCGTCCACCGGATTTCGGGATGCGACGGGATGCTCGGAGACCGGCACCAGGTGCGCCACCAACTGGTGACCAAAGAAATTAAAATCGATCCAGCGTTTTGACTCACGACCTGTTTCACAGCCGATAGTCTCGCAATAGAACTCACGCGCCGCCGCAAGATCGGTAACCGGGAACGCCAGGTGGAAACGGGGGTATGCCATATCTTCCTCAGGGTTGGTCTGAAAATCCGGCACCGAGCATACCACCCAAAGCGGCCAACTGGCGCGACTCAAGGACACCGGACACCCCGGGACAGGCAATCAGGCAGCGCGTTTCTGCTCCTGTTTCTGGCCGTGAACCATGACCCCCACAATGTCGGATAGCTGCTCGGATATCAGGTCAATCAGGTCATCCAGGGCAAGAATGCCAACAAGGAAGCCTTCATCATCCACCACCGGTGCCCTGCGGACACCCCAGTCCCTCATAGACTTGATGGCCTCGGTGACATCACCGTCTTCATTCAGGGTCAGCAAACGGGTGCCGGTAAGATCGGCGATCCGCAATTTCATGGTAACCAGGTCCAGGGCCAGCACCTCCAGAACCAGGTCCCGGTCAGTGACGATACCCACTGGCTTCCAGGCACCCTCGTCACCCTCCACCACTACCACCGTACCCACGTGGTGGTCTCGCATGATCCGGGCCGCAGCGCCGATTCCTTCGGCTTTATCAACAACCACTACACCACGATTACAGACTTCTCCAATAGTCATAGCTCTGCACCTTCCATGTTTGTGCGCCATAGGCGTCATTCTGTTGTGTCCGGGCACAAGGTGTCTTTAAGTAATTGCCGTACAAAAATTACGCCTGCAACAGGCCCTCCCCACCATGACCGAGAGATCTGTTTCGCAATTCCTGTACATAAACACCCATCGGTTCGGTTCCCGCAGTGTGGACCATTTCCAGCTGCGACTGGCGGCGCCAAAGCGAAGTCGATATCGTTACCCCAGGAACATTTCAAAAGGACATCCGCGCATGATCAGCCACCAGGAATTGCCAAAACAGTTCGCCCAGGTACACGGTCGTCGCATGGCCTACACGGAAATGGGTCACGGGGATCCGATAGTCTTCCTGCACGGCAACCCCACCTCTTCTTACCTGTGGCGAAATATCCTTCCCGGACTGGCTGGGCTGGGTCGTTGTATCGCCCCGGACCTGATAGGGATGGGCGATTCCGAAAAGCTTCCGGACAGCGGACCCGAAAGCTATCGCTTTATCGAGCACAGGCACTACCTGGACGAACTACTGGATCTACTCGGTGTGAATAAAAATGTCATCCTGGTGATTCACGACTGGGGTTCCGGGCTGGGCTTTGACTGGGCCAATCGCCATCGGGACTCAGTCAAGGGCATTGCCTACATGGAAGCCCTGGTGCGGCCGGCAAGTTGGGACGAATGGCCGGAGATTATTCGCCCCATCTTCAAGGGCTTTCGCTCCGAGGCAGGGGAAAGCATGGTTCTGGACAAGAACGTGTTCGTCGAGAAAGTGCTGCCCGGATCAGTGATGCGGGGCCTCAGCGACCAGGAAATGGAGGTATACCGGCGTCCTTTCCTGAATCCCGGTGAGGATCGCCGCCCCACCCTGAGCTGGCCGCGGCAGATCCCCCTTGATGGAGAACCCGCCGATGTCAGCCGCATCGCCAGCGACTACTCCCAATGGATGGAAACCAGCCCGCTACCCAAGCTGTTCATCAATGCCGAACCCGGGGCTCTGCTTACCGGAGCAATACGCGAGTACTGCAGGAGCTGGCCCAATCAACAGGAAGTGACGGTCAGGGGCAGTCACTTCATCCAGGAGGATTCACCCGAAGAGATCACCCGGGCGCTGCACGACTGGATCTCCGGACTCTAGACAGTCCCGCTCAGCCGACTGCGGGCGCACGCTCACGGCTCATCCCTCTGAACAGCCAGATGGCGCCCACCATGATGGTCATGGTCAGGGCCATGGGAAACGCGCTGCCGTCATCCAGAAACAGCACCAGGGCTGAGCCGGCACCGCCGCCAAGCATTTCCAGGGCACCCAGTGTGGCTGCGGCCACGCCCCCGCCGCCGTCGGTCATATCCAGGGCCTTGGCCGGGGCGGCGGCAAATATTGGCCCCGAGGAAAAGAATACAATGGCGACGAAGGCGCTAAGGGAGACCGGATCCAGCCACGCAGAGCGAGATACCAGCAGTAAGCCGATCACCCCTGCCGTGCCCAGCAGCAAGGACAGGGTCATCAACCGGTCCGCGTCCATGCTGCGAGCCATTCGACTGGCCACCAGGCTGCCCAGGCAAAACGCCAGGACCTGGGTGCCCTGGTAGAACGCATAGTGTTCTATGGCGATGCCGTAACGGTTGACCAGGATAAACGGCGCCGCTGTCACAAAAGCGAAAATCACACCCAGGCAACATCCAGACATTAGCGAGTAAGCCACGAACCGGGAATTGGTAAACAACTTCCGGTAGGCGCGATAAACTCGCCCGGGCTGCATGGCCTGGAGATCCCTGGTCGCGGTTTCCTGGAGAAAAACCTTGATCAGGGCCACCACGATCACCGAGGCGATGGCCAGGACCAGGAAATTCGCCTGCCAGCCCAGCCAGACATGGATATAACCCCCGATCACCGGAGCGACCGCGGGAGCCAGTGCCCAGAGAACGCCGAACAGCGCCATGGCGCGGACCCTGTCACCTTCGTCAAACAGATCCCGGATAACCGCCAGTACGACCACACCCTCGGCCGCCGCCGCCAGGCCCTGGAAGATTCTGGCAGCCAGCAGTTGCTGGATGGTCTGGGATGCGGCACAGGCCAGGCTGGAAATCCCGAACAAGACCATGGCCACCATCAATATCCGACGCCTGCCGTAGCGATCCGCCATGGGTCCATAAACGAATTGCCCCAGGGCAAAAGCCAGCACATTCAGTGTGACCGTGAGCTGGACCATGTTCTCGCCGGTGCCGAAGTACTCGGGAAGATCCGGCAGGCTGGGAACATACAGGTCTGTGGAGGCCATGCTGAGAATGCTGGCGCACAACAGCACTCCGAAGATAATCCGACGGCTGCTCAACATCGGCTCAACATCGGCTCAACCCCGGTCATCCGGCTGTACGGACACAATCATTCCGTGAGACCAAGAATCCCGGCGTGGTGACGCAGGTGGTCCTCCATGAAGCTGGAAATAAAATAATAGCTGTGGTCGTAGCCTTCGTGACGACGCAGGTTAAGATCCAGTCCTGACTGCCGGCAGGCCGCCTCCAGGCTCTCCGGAAACAATTGCTCCTCGAGAAACTGGTCAGCCATCCCCTGGTCTACCAGCAGTGGACTGCGTTGCGCTCCATCCAGCAGGTTGGAGGCGATAACCGAGGCATCACAGGCATCCCACTCGGAGCGATCGTCTCCCAGGTAATTGGAAAAGGCTTTTTGCCCCCAGGGGCACAACGAGGGCGCGCAAATAGGCGCAAACGCCGAGATCGAACGATATAGCTCGGGATGCTTCAGCCCTATCGTCAAGGCTCCATGACCGCCCATGGAATGTCCGAATATTCCCTGCCTGCCAGGATCAATTGGGAACTCCGACATAACCAGTTCCCGAAGCTCCCCAATGACATAGCTGTACATCCGGTAGTGTCCCGACCAGGGTTCCTGAGTTGCATCCAGGTAAAAACCGGCGCCGGAACCAAAGTCCCAGTCATCGTCTTCCCCTGACAACCCGAGTCCCCGCGGACTGGTATCCGGGGCCAGCAGGGCCATGCCCAGTTTTGCAGCCATCCTCTGGGCCCCCGCCTTGATGACGAAGGTTTCCTCGGTGCAGGTCAGACCCGCCAGGTAGGTAAGCCCGGCCACCGGACCCTGGCTGGCGGCTGGCGGCAGATAAAGGGAAAACCGCATGCGGCAACCCAGTACCGATGACTGGTGAGCATAGAAGCGCTGCTCACCACCGAAGCAGGCATGTTTCCCCAGCAGTTCCAGGCTCATCAATACACCACCACCGAACGAATGCTCTTACCCTCATGCATGAGGTCGAATGCGTCGTTAATCTTCTCCAGCGGCATGCTATGGGTAATCAGGTCATCAATATTGATCTTCCCCTCCATGTACCAGTCCACGATGGTGGGCACGTCGGTCCTGCCTCGTGCGCCGCCGAACGCGGTGCCCCGCCAGGAGCGACCGGTCACCA
>CAKZML010000041.1 GCA_937128475.1 uncultured Chromatiales bacterium | reverse complement strand
AGCTGCGAACAAAAAATGATGGCAGCCAGAAGAATAATCCGTAGCCCATCATCGAAGAGAATGAGGCGCCTAATGACAAGCCCCAGAAACTTGGCTTGCGTACCAGGACCCGCATGATTTCAGTCAGGCTTGCTGCGCCGGACTGACTGCCCCCGACATCAAACGCTCCCCTGACGGGTTCGCGAACCGTGGCGCGAAAAATGGGTGCCAGTACGATGCCTGCCACGCCGACAACCAGGAATGCAAAGCGCCAGTCCACCAGGGTTGCAATGATGCCGCCAAAAACGATACCCAGGGCACTACCGATGGGAATGCCGAATGAGAAAACGCTCAGCGCCCGCGCTCGTTGGTTGGGCGGGAAGAAATCAGAAATAAGGGAATATGCGGGTGCGACGCCACCGGCCTCACCGATGCCAACGCCAACCCGAGCGAAGAACAGTTGCCAGAAGTTCTGGGCCGTGCCGCACAGGGCGGTCATTCCACTCCACACCACAAGCGCGCCCGTCATGATCCATGTCCGGCTCATACGGTCCGCTGCCATCGCGATCGGGATCGCCAGTGTCGTGTAGAGCAACGCGAATGCAAGACCGCCCATCAGGCCCAACTGTGTATCAGTAAGCCCGAGATCTTCCTTGATAGGAATGGCGAGAATGCCGACGATTTGCCGGTCAATGAAATTGAAGGTGTAAACGAGGACCAGCATGCACAGCACATAAGCCCGGTATCCGTTCGAAATTTTCTCTTTCTCCATGCCCGGGAGTTTATAGGCGACGCTGCCGTCCGGCGAACTTTGCGTCCACCGTGCGGCTTGCGATGTCCTGGAAACTATAGTCGACGGTAGCCGCTATGGTGCGCGGATTACCGTAGAAGGCCGTGACTGAACCTTCCAGGCCCCGGCTTACCTAGAGCCAGTAATGGGGACGGCGCCGTTGCTGACAGGTCGATTCTCGGTGCCTGCCACACAGCACGGCGCCAGCCAAGAGTAATCCGGGCCTCCCGGCCAAAAAGCCCCCAAAGCGTGGCCAGACAACGCTTTGGGAAGAGATAGCCGGGATACTGACGGGCTGGGTCAGGGGTTTCCAGCCTTGGACACCATTTAGACTGGCGCCGGTATGTTCTCCCGTCAAATCAACTAGTTGTTGACTATATGTGCAGTCAGTCTATAATCCCGGGTAGCGTGCAAGTTCGCCCGATATTTATGCCCATCATTTCGAAGTTCCATTGTAGTACCTCGTCCTGTTTTTCATAAGTAATAGCAACACTTCTCGCAACACCGGCCTTTTTATAAGGCTTTAATTACTCTTGATTTAATAGGATATAGATATGTCTACTACTACTGGTACTGTCAAATGGTTTAACGAAGCTAAAGGCTTTGGTTTCATCGAGCAGGAAAATGGCCCCGACGTGTTTGCGCACCACAGTGCAATCGTAGGTGAAGGCTTCAAGACCCTGGCCGAAGGCCAGAAAGTCGAATTCACTGTCACCCAGGGCCAGAAGGGTCCCCAGGCAGCGAACATCGTCGCAATCTAAATCAGATTGTGATGGCTTGACCCCCAGGGGTTGAGCGAAAGAGGGTAAGACCTGAGGGTCTTGCCCTTTTTTTATGCCCGGATTTTGATGAATTCCCCGTGGCGAGGTCCGAGTACTGCCGCCCGCGCTCATGGCCTGGTGGGAGTTGTACTTCCAGGAATCCTGCTATTAGACTCAATCGCAACCTGGTCGACGATAAGCACACATGAATAGAACATATTCTTCTCTGAGCAAAACCTGGGTTGCCTGTTTGCTCTTTGGAATGGCCCTGCTGGGGGTGGCGCCAAATCCGGCGAGTGCCCAGTCGTTACAGCAGTGGGTGGATGAAAGTTGCCCGGAATGTGCGTCGCTGATGGAGTCGCGCACCGGCGTATACATACTGGAAAAGGGAGAAGAGGCCCTGATCGGGCGGGCCTGGTTAACCCAGCACGCAACCAGCTCTATCGATATCCAGTACTTCATCTGGAGCACGGACAACATCGGCACTCTTGCCGCAGAACAATTGCTGCTGGCCGCCGAGCGAGGGGTCAAGGTCCGGGTCCTGGTGGATGACTTGCTGGTGGATGCCGAGGATCAAACCTTGCTGTTGCTTTCGGCACATCCCAACGTTCAGATACGAATCTATAACCCCAACCTGTCGGTAGGTGTGTCCTTTTGGGATCGCCTGTTTAATACCGCTTCTGATTTCCGTGGCATTAATCAGCGCATGCACGATAAGACAGCCATCTTTGACGGGATCGCCGGGATTACCGGTGGACGGAATATGGCCGATGAGTATTTTGATTTCGACCACGAATACAATTTCCGCGATCG
>CAKZML010000040.1 GCA_937128475.1 uncultured Chromatiales bacterium | reverse complement strand
CCCTGGCGCTTGGCAACGCAGCCCGCCCGTTCGAACAGGCTCGCAAGGTCGGAGTACATATACCCGGGATAGCCCTTGCGGCTGGGGATTTCGCCGTGACTGGCAGAGACTTCTCTCAATGCCTCGCAATAGTTGGTCATATCGGTCATCACCACCAGTACGTGCTGGTTTTGATCGAAGGCCAAATACTCGGCAGCGGTCAGTGCATAACGGGGTGTCAGCAGTCGCTGGGCGCTGGGTTCGTCGGCACGATTGAGGAACATCACCGTATGCTCAAGGGCGCCACTATCGGCCATGGCCAGCCGGAATGTCTCGGCGGCATCATGGGAGATGCCAATGCCCACAAACACAACACAGAAACCGCCACTGACGCCCTCTCGCAGACGTGCACGCTGGGCAATCTCCGTGGCCAGTCGGTCATGGGGCAAGCCGCCGCCCGAGAATATCGGCAGCTTCTGACCCCGCACCAGGGAGTTCATCAGGTCGATGGCCGTAATACTGGTTTCGATAAAATCACGTGGCAGGGCTCGTGCTGCCGGGTTCAGGGCCCGACCGTCCACCGGTCGATGTTGCTCGGCCACGATGGAGGGACCGCCATCCAGGGGACGCCCAACGCTGTTGAACACCCGCCCCATCAGTCCTGGCCCCACCGGCATCCGCAATGGGGAATCATCCAGGCGCACCAGGGTGCCGGATAAGCCGAGCCCGGTTGTGGAGCCGAGTACTTCCACGACGATGGTGTGTTCATCCAGTGCCGCCACCCGTCCGATACGGGTCTGCCCGTCTGGTGAGATCACCTCTACGGCATGGTTAAGCCCCACCCGGACCTTACGCTCCAGGAACAGCAGTGGTCCCTCTATGCGCCGGCAGGCTTTATCCAGTACCAGGTCAGCTTTCATCGCTGCTGCTCCCGGCCAGTGATTCCACCTCGTATTCCAGTTGCCGGCGAAGTAGCTCAAGGCGTTTTATCTGGTCCTCACCAAACTCTTCGCCGAGCCGATGCAGTCGCCCAATCAGGGGCAGCTTCGCAATCTCGGCAGGCGCTGTGCCTGCCTGGACGGCTTTTTCTGCGAGCCGGATGAAATCCATGACAATCAACAGCATCGCGGTCTGGCGCTTGGGTGAGCAATACCGATCTACCGGCGAGAAAGAGGATTGTCGCAGGATTCCCTCGTTCACCAATTCGGCGCACAGCAAGGTCAATTGCTGGGCTGCCGGCAGGGAATCCCGGCCCACGATGCGAGCCATCCTCTCTAGCTGGGCTTGTTCTTCCAGCAGTGTCAGGAGACGACGTCGATGGCTGGCCCAATCCGGGTTGCCGTGACCCTGCCACCAATGAGCCAGTGCCTCAGCATCGCTGGAATAGGACCGCAGCGGATGTATGGCAGGGTAAAAACGTGCCTGTGCCATGTCACGGTCCAGGGCCCAGAAGCTACGCACAAAGCGCTTGGTGTGGGTAGTAACCGGCTCCGAAAAATCACCCGCCGGAGGACTGACGGCACCAATAATCGTCACTGAACCTTCATCCCCATTCAGGGTTTGTACCCGGGCTGCCCGTTCGTAAAACTCCGCCAGTCGAGCGCTGAGGTAGGCCGGATAGCCACCCTCCGCAGGCAGTTCTTCCAGCCGGCCCGACACTTCCCTGAGAGCCTCCGCCCAACGACTGGTGGAATCGGCCATCAAGGCAACTTGCAGGCCCTGGTCACGGAAATACTCGGCCACGGTGATGGCGGTATAGATACTTGCCTCACGGGCTGCCACCGGCATGTTGGAGGTGTTGGCGATTATTACCGTGCGATCCATGAGAAGCTTGCCGGTGCTTGGATCTTCAAGGCCCGGGAACTCGTCCAGGACTTCGGCCATTTCATTGCCCCGCTCGCCGCAGCCCACGTACACGATGATGTCAGCGTTGCACCACTTGGCCAGCGCTTCCTGGAGTATGGTTTTTCCTGTTCCAAAACCACCGGGCATAGCTGCCCTGCTTCCCATAGCAATCGGGAACAGGGTATCCAGCACACGCTGGCCGGTAATCATGGGTCGATCCGGACTAAGCCGTTTTTTCACCGGACGCGGGAGTCGTACAGGCCAGGTGTGGGACATGCAAAGATCTCGCTCCGCACCCGCCGCGTCGCGTACCCGGGCGATGCATTCGATGTCCGTATATTCGCCCCCGGCGGCGATCCAGCTGAGGCTTCCGCTTACTCCGGGCGGTATCAGTACAGCGCCAGTAATTCCCTTTAGCTCACACTGCCCCAGGATTGCTCCTCCCTGGACGGCATCCTCCGCCGCCAGGCCAGGTGTAAACTTGCAGACCACCTCTTCCCGCTCGGACAGGCCATGTTCCATGAACGGGTCTTCGTTCAGCTTCAGTGGGCGCAGCAGACCGTCGAAGATATGTCCCAGCAGCCCCGGGCCCAGTCGAACACTTAATGGAGCGCCGGTGCCGATAATCAGTTCGCCGGGTTCCAGCCCGGTGGTGTCCTCGAACACCTGGGCAATAATCTCCTGGCCATTGAGTTTGATTACCTCTCCCGGTAATTCACGTGGACCGACTCGGATCGCCTCCTGGATGGTGAAATTATCCTGGGTTATTGCCCTGAGTACCGGGCCGCCAATCCAGCTGATGCGTGCTTCAGACATGAATCCGACCTCCGCCCCTGACCTCGCCAAGCAAGGTCAGCACATGGCTCTGAACCCGGGGTGTGTCGGCCATCAAGCCACGGATACTGGCATCCAGCCTGGCCCCGCCTTTTTCGATCACCAGGCCTGCCCTGATACTCGGGTCTTCCTGCCAATCCAGGCGTGCCCCTTCAAAACCCTCTGGTCGCTCTTCCTGCCCCGGACCGGGAGCAATGCGAATTTGCCACTCGCCTTCCCCTAGACGTCGGGCTGCATTTTGCAGTGCCGACAGTATCCACTCAGACCTGTGCAAAGGAGATTGCCAGCGTTGTTCCAGGGCCCCGGGCAATCGATCGATAACAGCCTGGACCATGGCGGAGAGGTGCTGTTGATGACGGCTGCGTGCCTCGGCGGCGATGGCCGCCTCCGCGGCGGAGATTTCCCGGGTAAACCGTTCCCGTTCCATCGCTGCCGCCTTTCGAAAGTGTTGCAAGGCCTGGTGGCGGGCGTCACGCAAACGCTGCCTGTTCCAGTCCCCGGCCTGGTGGTCCAGTTTTCGAATGGCGGCCTCCTGATCCTTTTTTAATTGGCTGATCAGTGCATCAGCCTGGACCTGGTAAAGGCTGTCCCGGCTCACGTGCTTACCCCCAGGGCCCGTCGCGCCCGGATGGCCGCATCCGGTGATGCCCTGTCCAGGTAGACTGGGCTAATAACCTGAACCGGCGGGGTGGCATCCCGTATCGCTTGCGTTAGCTCATCATTCGGGAGCTTCATTGCCAGCGGCCGGGAGAGCAGCAACACCCCCGAGTCCTTGCGGGCCTGCCTGAACGCCGCCAGCAGGCCCTCATTGCCCGGCTGACGAACTTCCACGCCCGCCAGGTGATAGGCCGCAGCGGTCACCCGATCAGCGAGCAGGATGCAGCGCATGCCCATGGCTAGCCCAGCCGATTAAAGATCAGGATGGCGACAATCAGGCCGTAGATAGCAATTCCCTCGGCCAGCCCCACCAGGATCAACACCCGACCAATCAGCTCGGGTTTCTCGGCAAGCACCCCGACTGCTGCGGTACCCACCTGGGCAACCGCATATCCTGCCGCCAGTGCCGACACACTGGCCGCCAGGGCACCGGCCATCAGGCCCCAGCGAAGCACATCCGGATCCACCTGGGTAAATCCCGGGGTTTCAGCTCCCCAGGCGGAGCCGGTTGCCACGACAATACCCACCGTGACTATGAGTAGCGTCAGGGTGACTCCAAGCAAGGCCAGTAAGTAGGGAGTTTTCGTTAGTCTCATAATGCCCTCCTGATGTTCTTGTCAGACGGGTGATCCGGTGCGCTGAGGGGGTGAAATGCCCGTCCCTCAGCTCGCAGAAATCGGATAAAGAATTCAAACAGCACAAGTCGGGTGGCCTGTATTCCCACGACCAGGGCTTCGAGGGTGAGGACGAACAGGTTCCCAACCACGAAAACCGCAATGACTGCCGCCGTGGAATCAAAGGCCTCGGCGATCCCGGCTACCGCCATGGACAGTCCACTGTGTGCCAGCGCGAAAGCACCCACCCGCACAAATGACACGGTATTCACCAACAGTTGCAACATGGTTTCAGCAAACTCGGCCAGGGCGCTGCCGGCGCTTTGCAGCTTGTCCTTGCCACCGGCAAGTCCGTTGCCGACTACGAACCAAAGCATGCCTGCCAGGACCAGCCAGATCGTGTCGATCCAAACAGTTGCGGCAAGCGCACCCGCATAACTCAATGCCAGTCCTGCCCTGCGTTGCCACCATTGCCAACCTATGCCTGCCCAATGGGATTGCACCGCATCCAGGGTGATACCCAGGCTGATCACGGTGGCGCCTATACCCAGGCTCACCAGCAGCACCGGCAGGGGTGCATTAATGGGATGCAACCACAGTGCCGGCAACAGGTTTTCGTTGGCGAACACACTGCCGAAAAGCAGACCGAACAGGATCGCCATCAGCCCGCCCGGCACCAGCAGTTTCAGCGCCGGATAACGGCCCTTCAAGAGTAGTCCAAGGCAAAGCAGCACCGCGCCCTGCCCCACATCACCGAACATGTAGCCAAACATCAGCGGAGCGATGATCGCCACCATGGGGCTTGGGTCGGCTTCCCCTGCAGAGGGGGTTCCCAGTAATCCTGCGAAGACTTCGAACGGCCTGGCCCAGGCAGGATTTTTAAGGATGATGGGCGACTGGGACCTGGCCGGTGCAGGCGGGAATCGAATCAGGTAGTTGTGACCGCACTTGTCCAGCCGGGCTCGCAGGGCGCTTCCTTCCAGGTCGCTGGTCCAGCCGGTCACCCAGGCGAAATGTTCAGTCATCGCCAACTGTGGGACCTGCTCCACGACCCAGCTCAGAAAACGCATCCGTGCCAGCAAAGTCGGCAGGTCATGATCCCGGGAAAGCTCAGCAATGGCCACGGTAATCTTCTGCTTGCGCTGATCAATATTGTGGGCGCGCGCCTCGATCGCGGACAGGGCCTCGGCCAGATTCCCGGGCAACCAATCTGGCAGGGGCACCACCCTGCCCTTTAGACCCTGGATCGCTTGATCCAGCACCTCCACCTGGGCCTTGCGACCAAGGGTTAGGAGAAAATTATGCTTCGGACTTTCTGTCTTGTGCAGCATCAGGGACGGACTCGCCGTCTCGGGCCAGCAGCCTGTGGGGAGCACATAGAGACGTACGCTCATGATCGGACCGGCGGTATGCAGCATTTGCATATCCGGCAAGGCTCCAGGCGGCACGTTCTCCAGCCATTGTCGTAGTAACTGAAGCAGCCCCTGTTCAGCGCCCAGTTGCTGGAAATCCACCACCAGCGGTTCTGCCTGGACGGACCACTCCAGCAGGGACCTGACAACCTGCCTTCCGCTATCACTGTCGGTGCGCTGATGATGCTCAGGTGCCGGGGCCGGGTCCGGCCAGTACCGGTGGTATCGATCGGACAGGCTTCTGAACTGCTGAAGCACCTCTTGCATATCCGGAAGCCATTCAGGCTGACTTATGTCGCTGTAGGTCTCCAGTTCCACTATCCCGCTTCGGGCCAGGCATTGCAGAACCCCGCCCAGTTCCTCCCTGCTGGTGAGCAACTCAAACCAGCTTGCACGATGGGGCCTCATGCCGCCGATCTCGTTTGCTGCAAACGTAATTGCCGTCTTAGCAGGTTGCCCCGTAGTCGCCCAAGATCCAGGCTCAGCAGGCCAAAGTGTGCAGTAACTGGAAGTATCGTTGCCTGCTGGGAGCGCAATACCCGGATGAGAAACTTTTCCAGCTCCTCGCTCTCCTGGCTTGCGGGCTGGCTGAGCAATTCCCAACCTGGTTCCAGGGCCCTGAAAGACCCCTCGTGCTTCTCGGGCCAAAGAGTTTGCCAGGCAAGGTGCCATGCGATTAGTGGCGAGTTGTCTTCCCAGAATTCCAGCAGCCCTGCCCAGGGTCCGGATCCCAGTTCGGAACGAAAATTCTCGCTGCTATCCAGATTCATGCCTTGGAAAAATAATTCCCCCTTCATCCAGTCCAGCTGAGCCTTGCCGTCCAATACTCGGGCTATGCCGGGCAGAAACGGCAGTACCCCGATCCAAGCCAGGCTCGGCTGCCAGCGCGCGGGAGTCCATGAAACCAGTCGCGCCAGATACCGCTGCCAGTCGGCCCTGAGAGATCGCTCCCAGGCCGCACTGTCGTCAGCGCTTTCAAATTGGCGTATCCAATCTACCAGCTGTGATTGACGGGCTATTTGCAGGAAGGCCTCCAGGCCCCTGGCGTGTTCCAGTTGTTGCCACTGGTCCTTGCCCGGGCGTTGGCTGTGCCTTGCCATAATCCTGGCGCGAATGTAACCGAATGCTGCCCGTTCAGATATTGGCATCGCTGATCAACCACTGGGCGGCATCGCGAGATAGCCGATCCAGTTCCTCGTCACTGGGTTGCAGGTCCGGGTAGTTATCGACTGTCAGGCTGGCCTCGGCCTGGATGCGTGCGATCTCCTCCCTGAGTTGGACATCGACGTTGCGGTGGCTAGTAGTGATTCGGCGTTCGGTGCGCCCAATGATGCGCTGGGCTTGCTCGGTGGCCGCCCTGCGTACAGTCTCCGCCGACTGCCCGGCTGCCTTAACTGCAATGTCAGTCGATCGTTCAACCGCCAGCACCTTTTCCATGGCGCGGCTGACTTCGGCTTCAGGCGAGAATCCCTGCTCGTTCATGTCGTCCACCACTGCTGTGGCAAGTCGACCTCGCTGCTTTTAACAGCGGGCTACCCACATCCTGTCGGTAATAACGCACCGCTGAGATCAATGTCTCTGATGGGTCTGGAAAATACAATTGGTAATGCCCGCAGAAGGCCTTGCGGGATCAGGAATCCAGGGGGGAAATCCAGCCCAGGATGTGCGGCCGGCGACCGGATGCGTCCAGCAAGCGGAAGCGTTTTCTTCTGCCGTCCTCACCCGTGACGAAGGTCACCCACGCTGGCAGGAAAACCGGCAGCATGAAGCGTGCCTCGATCTTTGCGGCGGTAATCGGCTGCCGTGCGTCCACTGCGGCAAGACAGCGGGCCAGGCTCCACATGCCGTGAGCGATGGGCCGTTTAAACCCAAACCAGCGGGAGGTAATTCGAGCCAGGTGAATCGGATTAAAGTCCCTGGAGATACGAGCGTAGCGGCGGCCGTAATAGCTACGCACCTGCCAGGACTCACGGCGGGTTTCCTCTGGCTCAGCGTCGGCTTGGCGCTGACGGTCGGCTTTCTTGACGCGACCCCTAATTCGGGCAAGCACCGTGGTGGTGCTTTCCCACACCAATTCATCCTGAACGTAGACATCGGTACACAGGTCAAATTCCTGCCCTGCATCCACTTCCCGGTGGGCGGTGTTGCGAACATCGATCCTCAACACTTCATCTGCACCAATCTGCCGGTACTGGGTAATGTCGTTACGCAGGTGGATCAGACCGAGTAACTGCAGCGGGAAATCCGGGTGTGCAACCAGTGCGGTGTGCAACGGCATGGCGAGTATTTGTGGGAAGGTCACCGGCATGTAATCCCGGGCCTTGAAGCGACAAGCACGCCGATAACGGTTCAGGCGGTAACGCCCTGCCATGACCTTGTCAACCTGAAACTGAAGGCTTGGAAGGCTCTCAGACTCATCCAGGTGGGGCTTTCTGTTTGCGGTTACGCCACGCAGCATATGCCATGCCGTGGATGGCATATGCTTAAAATGCCTGGAGCGCGGCACTGGTGTGTGCTGCGCTCCAGGTAGTTTGCTTTTTAGTTCGTGCAAATTCACTTATTTGGCGAGTGTATCGATTACCAAATCAAGAGAGTTGCCGTCTTCCCAGCGATAGTCAAGTTGTCCGTACAGGTCACCTGGTGCTGCCATGGGGCGGCCGCTCAGGGAAATCCTTGCAACAAGCTGCAGTTCTTCGATACCGGTCAGGCTGGTGCCAGCGATCATCGCGTTGGCATCACTGAGCATGATGGTAGCCGGCAAATCGTCGGTGGTCTTGCGAATGACTGCGATAGGCGGTCCGGGCACGCCGGCCTGGCGAGCGATGATGAAGACTGCGGCAGGACCCTGCAAGCCACTGAGGTTAAGTTGTGGATCGACGCTTATGTGCAGGGCAATGGTTCCCTCGGGAATGTTCTCCTGGACAACCTTTGCTACGGGTTTCACGACAACAGGTTCGGCGGCGGTTGCAGCGACTGCCGGTGCGCTACCGATTGCCTGGTCAATGCCTGCGATCTGCTCGTTAAGTATCGTGACGATATTTTCCGGCGGATTCAGCGTCAGCAATTTACTCCAGCGAGTCCGGGCTTCCGCCAGGCGGTTAGTGGCCCGCGCAGCAAAGCCGCCCCACCATAAGGAGGCAGGCTCATCAGGGCTCAGTGCCAGTGCCCTTTCAAACAACTCTCCGGCACGACCTGTAATGTTTGATTCGTCCAACTCTACCAGGGACTGGCCATACTGGATCAGTGCTTCGGCATCGTTCTCACCACCCAATGCCATGCCCTTTTCAAAAGCAGCCATCCCTTTTTCGGTGTTACCCGCACGCAGGTAGGTTCTGCCAAGCAGACCCCAGTCAGCGGGGGTTCCGCCATTGGCATTCAAACGCCCTTCTAACTTCACAGCCATGTCAGCCAAGTTGGCAGTGCTGGTGTCATGGGGTTGCGCCTCTTGGGGAGTCTGGGCGCCGGATTGGTTCCAGTCCCAGGTACTGACAGTGTTGTAGAACCACGCCCCGGCGGCGGGAAGCGCCAGCATAATGATCAGGCCTCCCACCAGGTTATTCTTGCGACTGCTGTTTTCCTGTTCGCCAAATGTGCGAATCAGGGGCCAGCCAACAATCAACATGGCTATAACCACCATAACGGTGGCGAGAATATAAAAAGTACTCATGATCTAGGCATCTCCCTTGGGGGCCTGTTCGTCATCGTCAACCGGTAATGTCGAGCGGCGGCGCACGATGGACACTGCTATTAGCAAGCCGCCAAGCACCATCACCGCGGGCGCTGCCCACAAGAAAACTGTTTCGTTGTTTACAGGCGGCTTGAAACGAACAAAGTTTCCGTAACGCTCCACCATGTAATCAAGGATTTCCCTATTGGTCTTGCCGGCAGTGATCATTTCTTTGACCTGGCTACGCAGGTCGATGGCAAGCGACGCGCTCGAGTCAGCGATAGTCTGGTTTTGGCAAACCAGGCAGCGCAGTCCGGCGTTTATTTCCTCATAGCGAGCCTGCAAAGCAGGGTCCTGGAAGGCTAACTCGGCATCAATAGCTAACCCGGTTGCTGGCAGCCAGGTCATCAGTATCAACAGCGTCAAAAGGCGTTTCATGTGGCCTCCTTGGCTTTCTTGACCAGGGGAAGTAACTCCTCGGTCCAGGCCTGCCAATAAATGGGTCCGGTGAATTTGTGAATGATGACGCCTTTCTTGTCGATCAGGAAAGTTTCCGGCGCGCCATAGACCCCAAAGTTGATCGCTGTACGTCCTTCGACGTCCACCAGGTTCACCTGGTAGGGGTTACCAAGATCAGTCAGCCATTTCTCGGCCGCCGGATCTTCGTCTTTCCAGTTCAGGCCAATGATAGGCACTTCACCGGTCGAGGCAATGGCCAGCAGGGTCTGGTGTTCCGCCCTGCAACCACTGCACCAACTTCCCCAGACATTCACCATCACCACCTGGCCACGATAATCAGCCATGGCAACCTGCCGAGCCCGGTCACCCAAGACCGGCAAGTTAAATTCCGGAGCTGGCTTGCCAATTAGCGGAGACGGGATTACCCGCGGATCCTTGTACAGTCCTCCGTTTAAGAAATAGGCCAGGACCGCGAAAGCTACGATTGGAATTAGAGAGCGCCACATTAGTTGGTTCCTCCTGCGAGAGCCTCCCGGCCACTAGCTTTACCATCTTTTTTAGCTTCATCATCTTTTTTGACGACTACCCGATAGCGCTTATCGGTGATCGCAATGAGTCCGCCAAGTCCCATGAAGATACAGCCGAGCCAGATCAGACGCACCAGGGGCTTGTACTGGAAGCGCATGCTCCAGGCTCCAGCACCCAGCGGTTCACCCAGTGCCACGTAAAGGTCACGAGCCAGGCTGCCATCGATTCCCGCTTCGGTCATGGGATTACGTTGCACCCGGTATGTGCGCTTCTGGGGGTTCAGGCTAACTATGTGCTCACCACCACGGGTGATTACAAAGCTTGCCTCGGTAGCCGTGTAATTGGGGCCCGTTGTTGGCTTGAGTGACTCAAACGTCACTTTATACCCGGAGACCTCAAGGCTTTCACCAATCCGCAGGGCTTGATCACGGTGGATACTGTAGGACTCCGTTGCAGTGACACCCAGGATAAAGATGCCGATACCGAAATGGGCGACGATCATTCCCAACTGGCCGCGAGTTACGCGAAGCTTGCGACTCTTGTCAAACAGGCTGCCTATGGGATCAAACAGAGCGGTTCCGATTACCCACAGGCCAGCAATAAAGCCAATCGCGGTCATCACACTCGGCTGGCCGTATAACATCCACGGCAGGGCCACGCCCAGCACAATGGAAGCAATCAGAGGCACTCTCAGGCGACGAGCGATTCGTGAAAAGTTATCGCGACGCCAGATTGAATGCATTCCGAAGCCCATCAAGAGCACCAGAGGGATTGTCGGTATTACAAATACTGCAGCGAAGTACTGGGGACCCACTGAGTACTTGCCCCCGCCCAGGGCATCCATGAACAAGGGGAACAAGGTTCCAATCAATACCACCAGGGTGGCGATGATCAGCAGCACATTGTTACCCAACAGGAAGGTTTCTCTTGAGACCTTGCCAAAGCCCTCGTCGGATTTAAGCAACGGTGCACGCCAGGCATACAGGCCCAGGGCGCCGCCGATAACGGTTACCAGGAATGCCAGGATGAACCGGCCTCGCTCAGGATCGGTAGCAAAAGCGTGAACAGACACCAGTACGCCTGAACGCACCAAGAATGTACCCAGCAGGCTCAATGAGAAGGCAGAAATCGCAAGCAGCAAAGTCCAGCTCTTAAACAGGCCGCGTTTCTCGGTTACTGCCAGGGAATGAATAAGGGCAGTACCCGCCAACCATGGCATGAATGAGGCATTTTCAACTGGATCCCAGAACCACCAGCCGCCCCAGCCGAGTTCGTAATATGCCCACCAGCTTCCCAGGGCGATACCCAGGGTCAGGAAAACCCAGGCAATAGTTGTCCAGGGCCTGGCCCAGCGTGACCAGGATGCGTCCATTTTGCCTTCCAGCATGGCGGCAATGGCAAATGAGAAAGCCACTGCAAAGCCCACATAACCCATGTAGAGCATGGGTGGGTGGATTGCCAGGGCCGGATCCTGCAACAGAGGATTCAGATCTCTGCCATCAAACGCGGCAGGAATCAGCCGGTCAAACGGGTTGGATGTAATTAGGGTAAACAGCATGAAACCGAAGCTGATCAAACCCAGCACGGCGATTACCCGGCTGGCGAACATCTCAGGAAGGTGCTTGCTGCGAGCGGCTACGGCCACGCCCCAGAACGCCAGCATTACGACCCACAGCAACATGGAACCCTCATGGGCGCCCCAGGTGGCGGAGACTCGATACAAGGTCGGTAATGCCGAGTTGGAGTTATTGGCGACGTAGGCGACAGAAAAATCATTCTGCAGGAATGACCACACCAGGCAACCAAATGAAATAAATACGAATAGCGCCTGCGCGCTCACTGCGGGCCATGCAAGGCGTACCCAGGCACGATTGCCGGTCTGTGCGCCTACCAGCGGCACAACACCCTGAACCACGCTGAGAATCAGCGCTATGATCAGGGCAAATTGTCCAAGTTCGGGGATCATTCGCTCGGCTCCTCTCCATGGACCTGCTTCAGGGACTCAGCAACTTCCGGCGGCATGTAATTTTCATCATGCTTGGCCAGGACTTCCTCGGCGTAAAAAACGCCGTCATCGTTGAGCTTGCCGTGGGCGATGATGCCTTGGCCCTCACGGAACAGATCCGGAAGGATGCCGGCAAAATGCACGGTAACCATGGCGCCGTTGTCGGTCAGGTCAAAGGTTTTTTCCAGCTTGCCTTCCTCGTTGCCCACGGTGCCGGGAACAACCAGTCCGCCGACCCGGAACTTACGGTTCAGGGGAGGCTCGCCCGCCTGCACCTGGGTAGGCGTGTAGTAATAAAGCAGGTTTTCCTGGAATGCGCGCAATCCAAATGCGGTGGCAATGCCGACTCCGGCCAATACCAGTGCGACGATAAGCATGCGTTGTTGTCTAGCGGTCATCAGGAAGCTCCCTGCGTAGATTCATTTGCGTAGCGCCTTTTAAGGCGTTCAAGTTCAATTCTTACTGCTCGGCGTGCGGTGACAACGTTCAGGATCAAAACGGCCAGCGCCAGGCCAACCGAGCTCCAAACGTAGGCGCCATAACCGCCCATGTCGATAAATTCCATTAAATTCATTTGCTTGCCACCATGTCTTTAACCCATTTAGAGTTCTGCTCTCTGACCAGGACTTCACGTTTTACCCGGGTCAGGGAGACGGCTCCAAAGAAGCACATAAAACCGAGGATCATTCCGTACAGGGGGATCGCCATATCCGGGGGGATAGAGGGACCGCCCTTCTTGAGCAATGTTGAGGCCTGGTGAAGGCTGTTCCACCAGGTCACCGAGTAATGAACGATAGGCACATTAACCACACCCACCAGGGCCAGGATCGCGCTGGCGCGGTCGGCACGGTTGGTGTCATCGATGGCGGCACGTAATCCCATGTATCCCAGGTAAAGGAACAACAGGATAAGTTCAGCGGTCAGGCGTGCATCCCAGGCCCACCATGTGCCCCACATGGGCTTGCCCCAGATGGAACCGGTGGCCAGCGCCAGGAAAGTGAACGATGCGCCGATCGGTGCACAGGCCACTGCCACGGAGTGGGCCAGCTTCATGCGCCAGATCATGCCAATCGCTGCAGCGGTCGCCATAAACATGTAAACAAACAGTGACAACATCGCCGCGGGGACATGCACGTAAATAATACGGAATCCCTCTCCCTGCTGATAATCAGCCGGTGCGAGTACCAGTCCTGCATACAGGCTGGGGATGATCAACAACGCGGCCAACCATCCAAACCAGGGAATCATTGTCCCGGACAGTCGATAAAAATGCGGCGGTGATGAAAGCTTGTGAAACCAGGTCCACACGATATAAATCTCCCTTCTATTAATCCAGGCTAACCCTGATGGCGGCAGCTGCCGCAATTGGTCCCAGGCTCAGCGCCAGGAACATAATCGCAGCGAGCAGGTTCAGGGGACCGGTGACATCCAGTCCATCCATCGCCAGGTCGGTAGCCCGCGCTCCAAAAATAAGTATCGGCATGGAAAGCGGCAGTACCAGCATGGCTACCAACGCCCCACCCCTGCGCAGTCCTGCTGTCAATGCAGCACCAATCGATCCAATAAGGCTAAGGGTCGGCGTTCCAAGGGCCAGCGAGGCCACCATGGTCGGACCGGCCTCGGCAGGCAGGAAAAACGCCTGGGCCACCAGCGGTGCAAGAATTACCAGGGGCAATCCACTTACCAGCCAGTGAGCAACAGTCTTGACCAGGAGCAGCCATGCCAGGGGCTGAGGGCTAAGCGCCATCTGCTCCATGGTTCCGTCATCCATGTCCGAGCGATACAAGGTATCCAGGGCAAGCACCGAGGAAAGCAAGGCTGCTACCCAAACAATGCCCGGGCCAATTTCCATCAGCAGTTCTTTTTCAGGACTGGTGGCCAGGGGAAACAGTGTTGCCACGACCAGGAAAAATACCAGGGGGTTGGCTAACTCGCCAATCCGCCGGTAACCCAGCTTGATATCTCTGACCAGGAGGGACCACCCTGCGTCCAGCATTCCAGGGGTCTGCATCAACTTAGCTCCAGTGGCACGCGGGTGCCGCCATTGATATGCATCTCGTGATGAGCGGCCAGAATTGCCATTCCGCCCTGCTCCACGTGTTCCGACACAAGTTCTTCCACCAGTTCCCTGCCCTTTACGTCCAGGTTGGCGAAGGGCTCGTCAAGAATCCACAAGGTGGCGCTGGAGACCAGCACTCTTGCCAGGGCTGCCCGGCGGCGTTGGCCAGCAGACAGGGAGCGGCAAGGCAGAGAGCGGCAACGTTGAAGTCCAAGACGCTCAATGGCCATCTCGATTCGTTCACCGGCTTGCTTGTCACGCAACTGGTAATGGAAGCGCAGGTTCTCCTCAGGGTTCATATCTCCCTTGAGACCTTCCAGGTGACCCATATAGATCATCGAGCGGTGATACTCGAAACGTGACCTGCTAATACGCTTGTCATCCCAGTAGACATCACCCGATTCGGGCATGGTCAGACCGGCCAACACACGTAGTAAGGTGGTTTTGCCACTTCCGTTGCCCCCACTGACATGCAGCCACTGGGAATTGGTAAGTTCAAAACCGAGATTTTGAAATAGACAGCGATCACCTCGCCAAAGGCTTAAACCCCGGCCCTGGAGGCTTGCTTCAGAAATACTCATAGGCGGTTCAAATATCTGTTTTATTAAAATAATTTCTGAAAAATCAGTATGGTGCGAATTCTGCCGAGATTGCCTTCCCGACGCAATATCGGAAAATGCGCATAACGGCCCGGTAAGGATACGGATACCCGTAAGGCCATGCTAGACTTTTTCTAAATCACCCCCCTAAACATTGCTTAACAGACAGATTTTGAATACTGGTTTTTAAGTCTGTGGGGGCCACTGTGCCCGGGCTGGGGCCATGCTAGAATTCCCGGCCAGATACGCTGGGAATGACGCCTCAAACCGCTTGGTCAGAGCTACTTTCAGGAAGACATTAAAAAATGGAATCACCGGTTAAACCACTCACCCACGTGCTGAAAATCGAACCCTACCTGCCGGGAGACTCGGCGGTGGCCGGGGTGACAAAGATTACAAAAATGTCATCTAACGAAACTCCGCTGGGACCCTCGCCGGAGGCAAAATCCGCTGCGCTGGGAGCCATGGACGAGTTGGAGCGCTACCCGGAGAGCAGCGCGGCCATAGTCAGGCACGCGTTGGCCGATCGCTACGCACTGGATGCCAGGCGCATTGTCTGCGAGGCGGGCTCAGAACAATTGATTAACCTGATCGCCCGGATCTTTGCCGGCCCGGGTGATGAAATCCTTTACAGCGCTCATGGCTTTATCGCCTATAAGATCGCCGCCCTGAGTTGTGGCGCGACCCCGGTGGCAGCACCGGAGAAGAACCTGACCACCGATGTGGACGCCCTGCTGGGCCTTGTGAGCGAGCGCACCAAGGTCTTGTTCCTGGCCAATCCGAACAATCCCACCGGTACCAGCCTTCCTACCGAGGAAATCCTGCGCCTGCGCCGTGAGCTACCGGAATCGGTTCTGCTGGTGCTGGACGGGGCCTACGCTGAATACGTGCAAGATGAGGACTACACCGCGGGACTTGAGTTGGTAAGCGAATATCCCGGTAACGTGGTGGTTCTGCGCACCTTCTCAAAAATCTACGGCCTCGCTGGCCTGCGCCTGGGCTGGTCATACAGCTCACTGGAGTTGGCCATGGCCCTGCACCGCTTGCGTGGCGTTTTTACTGTGACCACCATCGCGGCCAAGGCTGCTGTGGCTGCGGTCAAGGACCAGGATCATGAGCAGCGGGCCAGAGATCACAACGCCAAATGGTTGCCATGGCTTAATGAACAACTCTCGGCCCTTGGCCTGGACATGACCGACAGCAAGGGCAACTTCGTGCTGGCCCGGTTTGCCTCGGGCGAGGAAGCCGCAGCGGCAGATTTCCACCTGCGTTCCAACGGCGTAATCACCAGGACCCTTAAGGAATACGGCCTTGGCGACTGTCTGCGGGTCACGGTGGGTCTGGAAGAACACAACAAGCTGCTGGTCAGCCTGTTAAAGGATTTCCTCGCCAGCAGTCGGGGCGCCTGAGCGTCCGGTGACTAGCTAGCTTCGCCTGGCCTGCAGGCGAGTCAGGATGCTGCGGTAGACGGCGAAAACCGCTACCAGCAGCATACTCATACCGATAAACCAAAAGAACCCGTCCGGGCCCAGGACCTGCATGCTTAATGAAGCGAGCAGCGGCCCGGCGATGGCTGCCACTCCGGACATCAGGATCATTGAACTGCTTGCGGCCACCATCTGGGTAGGCTGCAGGTAATCGTTGGTGTGAGCCACCGACAATGAGTACAGGGGCATCATCATGCCACCCAGCAACCCCACGGCCACCAGTTGGGCAGTACCGCTGACAAACACCGCCGCGATCGCCGCCAGGCCACCCACCACGCTTGCCACGGCAATGACAATGCGCCTGTCGTGTCGGTCCGATGCGTGGCCAACCGGCCATTGCAGGGCCATTCCCCCGAAGGTGGCCACCGCCATCAACATGGACACCTGAAACGCATCCATCCCCTGGTCCTTGGCATACACCGCTCCCATGCCATAGAAGGCGGCTGCTGCCATGCCCTCGGCCATCACGCCGACCAGCCCCAGGGGGGAGACTTTCCAGAGGGTACGAATACCCATGGATTCGGGCTCATCGTGGGACGGAGCGCTGCCACTGGTTAGCGAAATAGGCACTACCGCCAGGGACACCAGGGCCGAGGCCAGCAAGAACAACAACACCCCGGCCGGATCCGCCACATTCAACAGGAATTGACCCAGGCCGAGACTGCCCAGGGCAATCACCATGTACAGGGACATTAACTTGCCCCGGCTTTCGTTGGTCGCCCGATCGTTAATCCAGCTCTCGGCAACGATGTACAGACCTGCCATGCAAAAACCTGACAGCAGACGCATCAGCATCCACACCCAGGGCACAACCACCACCCCGTGAACCAGCACGGCAATGGAGGCGGTAGAGGCCAGTGCAGCGAATACCCGAATGTGGCCCACCCGCGCCACCATGAGGGGTGTCATCAGGGAACCGCCAACGAAACCCGCGAAGTACGCCGACATGATTACGCCGGTTACTACGGTAGGGAATCCTTCCAGCGACGCTCGCAGGCCCAGCAAGGTGCCTTGCAGGCCTACCCCCAACATCATCAGGGCAATACCCAGGAACAGCGCCCAGGTGGAACGAAATGTGGCTGTCAGAGAAATGGTTGAATTCCTTGGTCAGGACGTGTTCCGCTCCCGGACTGCTTTGCCGGAAACAAGAGAGGGTCGTGCCGGTTACTTCGGTGTTCCGCCTTGTACTCTCAGTTCCAGCCGGCGCAAGAATTCGGCCATGATAACCCGGTAAAGCTCCTTGCCCAATGCCGCATCCTCGTAGCCGTGATCCACGCTGGGGTTATCGTTGACCTCGATGACCAGCACACGGTCGCCCACCTGCTTGAGATCCACGCCGTACAGGCCGTTACCAATCAGCCCCGCGGCCTTGCTGGCCACCTCAAGCACTTCCTTCGGCACATCCTCTACCAGGAAGGTATCAGCCTTGCCCGAGGACACCTTGCCTCCGCTGCCGTGCTTGTAGATTTGCCAGTGGCCCTTGCTCATAAAATAGCGGGCAGCGTAAATCGGCTGTCCGTTCAGCATGCCTACCCGCCAGTCGTAGTCCGTGTAGACAAACTCCTGGGCCAGCAGCACCGTGGAAGACTCAAACAGCTCGACAGATTTTTCCCTGAGCTCTGCTTCGTTCTTCGCCTTGAACATACCTCGGGAGAACGACCCGTCCGGAATCTTCACCACCACCGGGTAGCTCATGTCACCGAGTTGCTGAACCGGGTCCTGATCCTCGGTCAACAAGCGGTAACGCGGTGCGGGCACCTTGTTGCGACTGAGCAGATCCGCCAGGTAAATCTTGTTGGTACAACGCAGGATGGAGGTCGGATCGTCCATCACCACCAGGCCCTCCGACTCGGCCTTCTTGGCGAACCGGTAGGTATGGTGATTCACGTTAGTTGTTTCGCGAATAAACAGCGCGTCGAACTCGGCAATCCGCCCAAAATCACGGGGACCGATAGTCTCCACCGAGATGCCCAGTTGTCGGCCAGCCTGGATAAAGAAATTCAAAGACGCCTTGCTGCTAGGCGGCATCTTCTCGTCCGGGTTCACCAGCATAGCCAGGTCAAAGCGAGCATTGGGCATGTTCTTCGGCCGCTTCCAGCTCTTGTTGGTGAAGTCAGCAAAGGCCTCGCCCAGGGCTTCCTTCTCCGCTTTTTTCAAGTCCTGGGGGCCGACAGCCCTGACCGATTCCAGTCTCCAGCGAAGACCTTTTTTGAAACGCACCGACAAAATGGGCGCAGGCAAGGCCTCGAAAATCTGCCTGCCCAGTTCCTCCAGTTGTGGGATCTGTGAGCGTCCGAAGAAGACTTTGAAGCGCAGTTCATTTGCGCCCTCCTCGTGCACCTCTTCCATCTTGCTTGCCACCTTGTTCAGGCGGGACATCAAGTCACCCAGGTCCAGGCTGTACAGAGCACGACGACTAAGATCGTTAATTGTGCGCACAGAAGGCAGGGCTCGCTGGCCCCTGGCCTCGGCCATCAACGAGGTGTAGTAACCACTGCCCAGGTAGGGATAGCCCCGGCACATGTTGATCACCCTGAGATCGGTTGGCGAATGGGGAGCCATCAAATAGCTTTGATAATCCACAACCTGGACGTCTTCAGCCTCCAGGTTCCAGTCTTTCGCGTTTTCAATGACTATGAGATGCTTGGGCATCAGGTAAATCCCTTTGAGAATTTCAAGATTGCAATTGTATCGGTAGCCGGCGCATCGCGGGACATCGATCGCGTGAATCTAGGCTAGAACGTTACAATTTGGAAGGCCCGCTGCTGAAGCTGGCCAGGACACGACCCGCCATGAAGTTGCAGCTGCCAGACGCCCACGGGCTTGCCCGCCTGTTTTCCAGTGATTACTTTCAAGCCAGGAACCAATTTATCCTGGCCGCCGACCGGCTTGGCACACCTTGCCTTCGGCAGTCCATCGCCCATCCCCTTCCCGGCCCCGCCGGTGAACAGCTGAGCCTGGACTATGCCTGGATAGGCGACCCGGAGGCCCCCAGGGTGTTGGTGACCCAGTCGGCGGTTCACGGGGTGGAAGGCTTTGCCGGCTCAGCCATTCAGCTGGATCAATTACTGAACCAGGATCAACAGGATTTGCCTGCCGGCGTGGCCGTTTTGCACATCCACGCCGTCAACCCTCATGGGTTCCTCAATTGCAGGCGGGTCAACGAGGACGGGGTGGATTTAAATCGCAACTTCGTGGATTTCTCAGCGCCTGCGCCGGCAAATCCGGATTACGAGGAGCTGCGCACGGCCCTGATCCCGGAAAACCTTTCCGCCTGGGACCAGGCTAGCGACCGGCTTGCGCGCTATGAGCGGGACTGGGGAAGCACCCGCTTTCACCAGGCTGTCAGCGGCGGTCAATTCAGCGATCCAGAAGGACCGTTTTACGGGGGCGCGAAATCCAGTTGGTCACGCCAGGTACTGGAAAAATTATTTGTCGATCTCAGGCTGGCCCAGCGCTCGAGGATTGCCGTGCTGGACCTGCATACCGGCCTGGGGCCATACGGTTATGGAGAACTGATTTGCGACCACCCACCGAATAGCGAGGGCGTGCAGATGGCCCGTCGATGGTATGGCGCCAACGTTGCCGAACCGGCTCTGGGAACATCCAGCTCCGTACCCAAGCTGGGGTTGATTGATTACGCCTGGCAGCAAGCCTTTGGTGATAAAGTTTGCTTCCTGACCCTGGAGTTCGGAACCTTCCCGTTTATTGAATTGATGGAATCCCTCCGGCGCGACCATGCTCTGCACAAGGCGCCTTTGTCGGCGGCTGATGCAGGCCAACTGGAGCAAGTGCGCCAGTCCATGCTCAAGCATTTCAATCCACCGACCACGGATTGGCAGGAAGCGGTAATATTCCGTTCCCGCCAGGTTATCCAGATGGCCCTGGACGGATTGTCTTCCGAGGAATTGAAGTGACCCGAAAAGTAACAACCAAAGCCCAGGAAAAACAGCCGGTTTACCGAGCCGCCACAATACGTGACCTGGATGCCCTGGTGGCGCTGGAAGAAAAGTCTTTCGCCACTGATCGACTCACCCGGCGCAACTTCACCTGGATGATTCGCAAGGCCCATGCATTTTTCATGGTGGTGGAAATTGATGGCGCACTGGCTGGATATACCCTGCTGTTGTTTCACAAGGGCACGTCCCTGGCACGGATGTACTCCATCGCCGTGGACAAGGCTTTTCGCGGCGCCGGCCTGGCCAGGGAATTGCTAACCCGATCAGAGGCAGCGGCAGTGGACAATGATTGTGTCTATTTGCGTCTTGAAGTGCACCCTGACAATGCCCGGGCGATTGCCCTGTATGAAGAAGCGGGTTATTTCCGTTTCGGTTTGTATAAACAGTATTACGACGACAAATCCGATGCCTTGCGCTATGAAAAGCGGGTGTTGTTCGAGGCACCCGGCGGCACCAGTTTGAAGGTGCCCTACTATTCCCAAACCACACCCTTCACCTGTGGTCCCTCCTGCCTGTTGATGGCCATGCGCAGCCTGGAACCGAGCCGCGCGATGGATAGAACCCTGGAACTTCAGCTGTGGCGAGAATCCACCACCATATTCATGATGTCAGGTCACGGTGGCTGCGGCCCTCATGGACTGGCATTGGCTGCTGAACGGCGCGGGTTTGCCGTCCAGGCGTATATCAGTCACAAGGGCCCCTTGTTCCTCAATGGCGTACGCAGCGAGGAAAAGAAGGCCGTCATGCGGGTGGTTCACGAGGACTTCCGCAAGCAGGTCCAGGGGTCGGGAATCGATGTGCACTACCAACCGATAAGCATGAAGAAGCTGGAGGCAGCCCTGGAAGCAGGCGGGATTCCCCTGGTCCTGGTGAGTACCTACCGCTTTAGCAGCAGTAAGGTTCCCCACTGGGTAGTTATCGTTGGCATGGATGAGCGCTTTGTTTACATCAACGACCCGGATGCGGACCCGGCCCATATGCGTACCGCGACCGATAATGCCAATCTGCCGGTCCTGAAGAAGCAGTTCGAGCGCATGGCCAGTTTCGGTAAAAACCGTCTGCGGGCCTGCGTCATCCTCTCTGCTTCGGCTTCCGCGTCTCGCCGTCAGGGCTAATTGGCGAAGTTTTTGTAAATTGATCGAAGATAGACCCTGTTTTTCAATTCAGAGTGTGTTAAATTCTCGCCTCGCTTGAGCATGGCTAGGTGGCAGAGTGGTTATGCAGCGGCCTGCAAAGCCGTGTACGCCGGTTCGATTCCGACCCTAGCCTCCATGCTCTTCAAGCGATTCCCAATACCTCGAGAACCCTTCTGTAAGCGTCAGTAATAACCAACATGAGCAAAATTCCAGTTAGGTAGGTAGTTTCCGTATTGCCATGCGCTACCTACGCACATTATGTTTATTGATTGGTCGAGCCCCGCTAATAAACGAGACAGGGATAGTTATTCATGGGAAGACAAGCAGCCGAACGCGGCAAGTCCTTGTTTGTATTGATTCTAATCCTCGCACTGGGATTTGGAATCGGGATTGGAGGCTACACGTTCCTCTACGCCAAGGGCCTCTCATACATGAGTACGGACCCGGAAGTGTGCGCAAACTGCCACATCATGCAGCCCCAGTACGACTCCTGGCAGAAATCCAGCCACCATGCAGTCGCCGGATGCATCGATTGCCACCTGCCCCACGACTTTATCGGTAAGTACCTTGCCAAGGCCGAAAACGGCTGGAATCACTCCAAGGCATTTACCCTTCAGAATTTTCACGAACCCATCATCATGACCGGGAAGAATCAACGCATTCTTCAGAACGCCTGCCTGGATTGTCACCAGGATGCGGTGCATGAAATGGTGCTCGGTGTGAATGGACAACCAGATGACGTCCGCTGCGTGCATTGTCACGTAACGGTAGGACATGGAGAAACCACGGGACTTGGAGGTCCCGAGGATAATTACTCGGAAGAGGAAGCGGGATTATGAGATTTGTACAACGCGGTTGGTCAACATTCAGCGTCATAGTGGCTATTGCCATTGTCGCGGTGGCAACAGCAGCCGTTACGGCTTTGCTGGTAAACGTCTTCGAGCGCAAGAGCGAAGCCAAGCAGACCTATGTCCAGTTGGTGGAGGTGACGGAAGACACCACCGATCCAGCTGAATGGGGAAAGAACTGGCCCAAGCAATATGATTCCTACAAGCGCACTGCAATCAGCACCAAGACCCGTTTCGGCGGTCATGGCGGCAGTGAAGCCTTGCCGGCCGAGAAAATCGAACGTGATCCGTGGCTCAAGCGCATGTTCCTGGGCTATGCCTTCTCTATCGACTACCGGGATCGTCGCGGTCATGCCTACATGCTCGAGGACCAGGAAAACACTCAGCGGTTGACCAAGCCCCAGTCAGGTTCGTGCCTGCACTGCCACGGCTCTGTGATGCCCCTGTACCGCAAACTGGGTAATGGCGATGCCATGGCTGGTTTCATGGAAACCTACAAGTGGTCCTACCAGGATCTGAATGCCGAATTGCACAATATGGGCAATGGCCATCCGGTGTCTTGTGTTGACTGTCATGAGCCCACAAGCATGGCGCTTCGTGTAACGCGCCCCGGCTTCATCAACGGCATCCAGATTCTGGCCGAAGGTGACGCACCGGTTCCCCACCTGCCCTCAATGCAGCAGTGGCGTGAAGGCGATCGCAGCACCCCTTACGATCCCAACGTGGATGGCACTCGCACCGAGATGCGCAGCTACGTGTGTGGCCAGTGTCACGTGGAGTATTACTGCTCCAGTGAAATGCCGCTTACCTTCCCCTGGGGTGAAGGCATGACCGCAGACAACGTGGAATCCTTCTGGGACAACACTAAGTTCCCCGATGGCACCCGTTTCTTTGACTTCAAACACAAGGAAACCGGCGCTCCCGTGCTTAAGGCTCAGCATCCTGAGTTTGAGTTGTGGAGCCAGGGCATTCATGCACGCAGCGGCGTGGCCTGTGCAGATTGTCACATGCCCTACCAGCGCGATGGCGCGACCAAGACGTCGGATCACTGGGTACGCAGCCCGCTGTTGAACATTTCCCGTGCTTGCCAGACTTGTCATCGTGAGTCCGAGACTGAAATGGCCGAGCGCGTGGATGTTATTCAGCAACGCAACTACGACTTGTTGCAGCGTGGTGGCGCAGCCCTGATGGACCTGATTGATGCGGTTCAGAAAGCCAAGGCTGAAGGCGCTACCGACGCGCAGCTCAATGAAGCTCTGGAACTGCAGCGCAAGGCACAATGGCGCCTGGACTTCATCGCTGCCGAAAATTCCATGGGCTTCCATGCGCCCCAGGAAGCGGCAAAGGTGCTGGGTGAGGCATCTGACTACGCCAGGCAGGGTCAGATTTCGGCCATGAACTGGAACAAGGCAGCTGGCGGAGCTTCGGCTGACGGCGACGACTAGACTGTATTTACCGGGTTTTGGACTCGGTAGACTCCTGAAACGGGTCGGCTAAAAACCGACCCGTTTTTTTATGCGGGACCCATGCGTATAAATACTTATTCCGAGTTTTCGCATTCAGGCGTAAATACTGCGCCAAGAGAGCAATTAAGGCGGCCTCCGGGGACCATTGGACAACCCGAATAAAAACGCCCCTCTCGAGGTTTTTAAGGCCATCCTGCCTACCGGAGGAAATCCTTCCCCGGGTAACGAGTGGTCATCGCGCGCAACAAGCGCTTTTGGAGTGATTGCAGTGAGATTTGTTCATTTCCTGATGGCATGGACCTTTGTAATAGTTCCTGGTCCATTGGCAGCCTACGCCGGCAGTATGGTTCAAACCCATAGCCACAATCGTGCCGTGAAGTTCCTGGGCCAGGTCCTGGGCTCAGCCTTGTGGTGGTGGTGGCTGGTTGCCGTTCCCCTGGTCTTTATCCTGCATATCTAGTCGCAACTCACGAGTCGCTTTTACTGATCCACTTCCGGGGAGTCTTTAGTGGGCTCGCTTTGAGGGGGTGGACTTTTATGCTCGGGTAAATTTCCCTTCGCGGCCGCATCGGCCAGGGGTTCGAACACGTATACCCCCTTCATATAAGGGATTTGATCATAGATCGCCAGTAACTCCGGCGTTAGTCCGGGCATCTCTTCCAGCGACCAATTCAGGTCCGTCTTTGCATTGAGCAAATCTCTCTCGCCCAGCAGACCAGCGTCGTAGGCGATCTGGGAGGCCCAGGCAATGTTCACGAAGTGCCAGGCCATACCATTAAGCCGAGAGCGATCCAGGGGTGTGATCTCATGCTTTTCCGGATTCATCGCAATCAGGCTTAACTGGGCTACGTCCGGGTTTTCGAAACGAGAGAGGTTGAATTCGTTCCACTGCTGAAGAGTAGTGATGATGACCTCGGTCCTGGCGATATGATTGGCTTGGCGAACCTCCCAGGCCACCAGCGCCAGGCCCGCCACGATGCTAAGCACACCGACTCCCTCTGCCACTTCTTTCCATGAAACAGTCTTCATACCCCTCCCTGTCGACCATGAATAACACTATTCGGGGAGCTATTCCCGAGATTCGATCGATCCCAATGATTGCCTTGTAACGATTCGCCCGTGCCTTGGGCTGTCCTGAATTTTTACCGACTCGCGGCGGGAATCCAGGTTCCCTGAGGTCAATGAATACAGCAAAATTGCGGCTGGGAAAAGTCAGGGGCCACTTCAGGCGTGGTCTGACCAGGGCCTGGAGCAAGGCCGGAAAGGAATGGTGCCCGGGACCGGAATCGAACCGGTACGGTATTTCTACCGAGGGATTTTAAGTCCCTTGCGTCTACCAATTTCGCCACCCGGGCACGGGTGATCAGCCGCATATTGTAATGGGTTTGCACTGCAGATGTGCAACTTGTTCTCATCTTAAAAGGTGTCTAGTGGAATGCCCGTATTAAAAAAGCCATACATGCCTCCTACACTCTATTCCTATAGGCATTAATTAACCCTGTCGCACTAACTGGAGAGCATTTTTAAATGATTACCGTTGCTGAGGTCATGACTGCAGACCTGTACACACTGGAACCCCATGACACTCTTGAGGATGCCAAGCAGCTGATGATTGAACAGCGTATCAGGCATCTGCCTATCGTTAATGATAGCGGCGACCTGGTTGGCCTGGTGACCATGAGCGATGTGTTGGCAGCATCGGACTCCACCTTGCGGGAACCCATGGATCGGGCTGACCCGGCTTGTATCACACTGGCCGATGTGATGATTACTGACATCGTGTCGGTGGATGAGCATGCCAGTCTGCGCCAGTGCGCGCGCTTTCTGGAAGAACACAAAATTGGCTGCCTTCCGGTAGTGAACCACGGCAAACTCCAGGGCATTATCACCGACACTGATTTTGTGTCGGTTGCGATCAATCTGATCGAGCAGATGGAGCAGCTCGACGCCATGGAACTGGATGACGAATTCTAGTTTTCTGCAGACATAAAAAAAGCCGGTATAACACCGGCTTTTTTCGTTAGGGCCAGGTCTGGCTCAAGGCTCAGGCGTCATAGCCATAAATCGATTTCCACTCCAGGAAATCTTCCACCCCGTGGGCACCCCACTCACGGCCATTACCCGATTGCTTGAAGCCGCCAAAGGGCGCCATGTCCACAAGATCAGCGCCATTGATGTGTACCATGCCAGCACGAATCCGGCTGGCAACCCGCAGGGCACGCTGGTGGTCGCCGGAGGAAATGTATGCTGACAAACCATACGGCGTGTCATTGGCAATTCGAATGGCGTCTTCTTCGTCCTTGTACGGGATGATGACCAGCACGGGACCAAAAATCTCTTCCTGGGCAACTGTCATGTCGTTGCTGACATGGCCAAACACGGTTGGTTTGATGAAATAACCCTTGTCCAGGCCCTCGGGTCGGCCTGTGCCACCGGCAACCAACTTTGCGCCCTCATCGATACCAGCCTGGATCAATTCCTGGATCTTGATCCATTGAGTCTTATTGACCACAGGACCCACGGAGATGCCCTCTTGCCTGGGATCTCCCACGCGAGTTCTTTCCGCCACGCTGCGAGCCACTTCCTCGGCTTCTTCCAGACGATCCTCGGGTACCAGCATCCGGGTTGGTGCATTACAGGACTGGCCGGTGTTGTGGAAGCACATGGCCGTACCGGCGCGCACCGAGCGAACCAGGTCTGCATCATCCAGGATGATATTTGGCGACTTGCCGCCCAATTCCTGGGCAACCCGCTTAACGGTGTCTGCCGCTGCCTTGGCTACCGCGATACCTGCCCGGGTTGAACCGGTAAACGACACCATGTCGATACCCGGATGGGAAGCAATCGGCGCGCCCACATCGGGACCATCACCGTTAATCATGTTGTAGACGCCGGCCGGCACGCCTGCATCGTGTAACACCTGGCTGAAAATATAGGCGCTAAGGGGTGATTCTTCGCTGGGCTTCAGAATCATGGTGCAACCGGCAGCCAGGGCCGGGGCAACTTTCGCCGCCACCTGGTTCATGGGCCAGTTCCAGGGAGTAATCAGACCGACCACACCAATGGGCTCACGTACCACCCGGGCACCTTCAACCTTTTCTTCCCAGTGCATGGTCTTCAAGGCCTGGAGTGCGCCTCCGATATGCTGGTCGCCAGAACCTGCCTGGGCGCCTCGCGCCAGGGACATGGGCGCACCCATCTCGTCGCAGATGGCCAGGCCAATCTCTTCCTTGCGCTTATGGTATTCGGCAAGCACGGCTTCCAGCAGTTCTATACGTTCCTGGCGGCTGGTGCGACCAAATGTCTCGAAGGCCGCCCTGGCTGCTGCCACGGCCTTTTCCACGTCTGCAGGCGAGCCCAAGGAAATGGTTCCCACTACCGATTCGGTAGCCGGATTCACAACGCCTAATTCACGCGGGGTGACCGGGTCTACCCACTGGCCGTTGATATAAAACTGTTTGAAATCGTACATGGCTGAACTCCGTGTGTTCATTGCCTGGCGGACTGCGTAGGTCGGCCTGAGGTAATTCGCTATTGTAATTGCTGGCCAAAAAAAAGGACAAGCAACCCGCAGGCTGCCTGCCCTTTATTCATTCCCTGTTAGTCAGGAATCAAGCGCCATAGGGCGTGTATTCCAGGTTCAGGGCGTCGGCCACAGCCTTGTAGACAACCTTGCCGGCGTGGACGTTCAAGCCGTTCAGAAGGTGCTTGTCGTCAGCCACAGCCTGTTGCCAGCCCTTGGAGGCCAGTGCATGCACGAAAGGCAGGGTGGCATTGTTCAGGGCGAAGGCCGAGGTGCGGGCAACCGCGCCAGGCATATTGGTCACGCAGTAGTGAACGCAACCCTCGTCAATGTAGACGGGCTCGGCGTGGCTGGTGGGACGGCTGGTTTCAAAGCAACCACCCTGGTCGATAGCGATATCAACCAGTGCAGAGCCATCGCGCATACGCTTGACCATGTCGCGGGACACCAGCTTGGGCGCTGCGTCACCGGGGATCAGCACGGCGCCAATGACCAGGTCAGCATCGGTTACGTAACGGTCAATCGAATCGACCGTGGAATAGACCGTCTTGAGCTGGTTACCAAACAGGTCAGACAGTTCACGCAAGCGCTTCAAAGAGCGGTCAATGACCACCACTTCTGCGCGCAGGCCAACGGCCATTTCCGCTGCAGCGGTACCGGACACGCCGCCACCGAGGATCACTACCTTGGCGGGGGCAACACCGGGAACGCCGCCAAGCAGCACACCGGAGCCACCAGAGGCTTTCTGCAGAGCGGCAGCGCCAACCTGGATAGACATACGACCGGCAACCTCACTCATGGGTGTCAGCAGCGGCAGGCTGTGATCGTCTGCAGTCACGGTCTCGTACGCGATAGCCGTGGCGCCGCTCTTGATCAGGGCAGCGGTTTGCTTGGGATCTGGCGCAAGGTGCAAGTAAGTGAACAACAACTGACCGGGGCGCAGCATTTCGCATTCCACCAACTGGGGCTCTTTAACCTTGACGATCATTTCGGCCTTGGCGAAGACCTCTTTCGCGGTGCCGATGATGCTAGCACCCGCCTCAACGTATTCGTCGTCGCTGCTACCGATACCGGCGCCGGCGCCAGTCTGCACGATGACCTCGTGACCCGCGTGGACCAGGTCCTTGACGCTTGAGGGCACCAGGCCCACACGATATTCGTGATTCTTGATTTCTTTAGGTACACCAATAAGCATGATGGAAACTCCCTCAAATTAGGCCGGGCTGTATCGACCGGTAGCCGCACATGATACCTTTTCATGGCTGCAATTAACTTGCGATCGAACACCGTTTAAGGCCAGAATCGCAAGAATCCGCCGCTACGGAGTCAACTAATGATGGAAAATTCGAAAATGCTGCCAGATAAGACTGATCGGGCCATTCTTCGCGAGCTGCAAAAAGACGGTCGCATGAGTAACGTTGAGTTGGCCCGCCGGGTAAATCTCTCCGAATCCGCCTGCCTGCGACGTGTCCGGGTTCTGGAAGAAGAAGGCGTGATCGATGGCTACGTGGGCCTGGTGAATTCCGCAAAGGCTGGCCTGCCGGGCAATGTATTCGTGCGCATCACCCTGCAACGCCAGCAACAAAAAGACCTGGAGGAATTCGAGGCAGCGGTTCAACGGGTACCCGAGGTCATGGAGTGCTACTTGATGACCGGTGATTCGGATTACCTGCTGCGAGTGGTGGTCGCCAATGCGGCGGATTTTGAACGGATTCACTATCAGCAACTGACCCGGTTGCCGGCAGTGGCAAGGGTGCAATCTGGCTTCGCCCTGCGTACCGTAATCAAGCGCACCGCGATCCCCATCGATTAAACCGCTCTCCAGGACCCATAGACATGACAACCCTGCTCATTCTGGATTCCCAGGCAGATGCGTATAACGAGTTTGTGAAGAATGCCCACCTGCCTGGACTGAATGTCTTGTTGGCGACCGACCCGTCGGGCCTTCCCGAGGGCGCGGCGTTGGCGGAGGTCGTGCTGGCCCCACCGGGATTGCTGATCGGCGCCCTGCCCCGGCTGACCAGCCTGCGCTGGGTCCAGTCCACCTGGGCCGGGGTCGAGTCCCTGCTTGCCCCCGAATTACCACGCAATTACCTGCTTAGCGGTGTGAAGGGCGTGTTCGGGACGCAAATGGCGGAATACACGCTCTGCTATATGCTGGCCCATGAGCGACAGGTGATTCAGCGGTTCGACTCCCAAAGGCAGGGAGCGTGGGACCATAGAATGCCCGGACAGCTTGCCGGCAAGCACGCAGTTTTTCTCGGCCTGGGATCCATTGGCGGCGAATGCGCCCTGCGCTGCCGGCAATTTGGCATGCGCACCAGCGCGGTCACACGATCGGGGGCCCAGACGGCGCTGGTCGACAAACATTTCCAGGTAGAGAATTTGCCCCAGGCCGTGAGCGACGCGGACTACCTGGTGATGAGCCTGCCAGATACACCCGAAACCCGTCACCTGGTGGATGGCCCGGTACTGGATGCCCTCCCACCCCACGCGGTCATCATCAACGTGGGTCGCGGAAGATCACTGGATCAGCAGGCACTGTTGAGCGCCATGAAGGCCGGCGAACTGGCCGGAGCCGTCCTGGATGTCTTTGAACATGAACCCCTGGCTCCAGGGGATGCGTTGTGGGACTGTCCGGGCATCACCATCACCGCCCACACTTCTGCTGTGAGCTTCGTTGAGGACATCGCGCCCCTGTTCCTTGCGAACCTCGGTCGTTACCTGGCGGGTGAGCAACCTCACCACCTGGTGGATTTCACCCGGGGCTATTGAACCTCTTTTGCAGACCCTGTAACACCCGGCACCGGGGGTGCCGCCTCCGGATCAAAATCTTTCCAATCCAAGTAGCTGGATAGTCGTGCTGGCCACGCTGCCCTGGAACACCTCTGGCCAGGGCCCGACTTCTCCCATAGCCGGCGTATCCGGACCCATAATCATCATCCAGATATCACCACAGCCTGGAATCTCCTCAGCGTGTTCTATCCAGTCCTCAGACAATAGCCCGAAGCTTGAAAAAAGCGGGTTCCGGGCAAGTAGCCACAAACCGACAATTCAAATCCCGGGCAACCCTAGCCATTTATTGATAAGTCCTTGCCGCTGGCCAGTCAGGTCTGTAAGAATCCGGGATTGAATTATTTTCTGTTTACCCTCTCCATGGAACTCAGATCAACGATGTGATTTTTGTGATCGGCTCTCGCGAGTCGTTTTGTACTGTGGGTGCCCGCTATTGTGGGAATACCCTCGAAAGGATAAAAGACGCCCCGGACGGCAGGAAATGCATCGCTTCATCGAATTTTTAGCGGGAGGATAGTGAAGTTATAGCGCAGAACGATTGAGTTCGGCGCTAAAGAGGATACCGCATGACCAAGCCGTTCAGATTGACCTATTCCACAATGTTCGCTCCGCCAGAGGAGTTGCACACCCGATTCGAGGCAGCTCTGGAATCAGTCAAAGAAAGCCTGGGAAAGAAGCACGGGCATTACATCAACGGCGAGACGATAGAGGCCGAAAGGTACCGGGAAAAACGCAGCCCGGTTGACCAGGACATGCTCCTGGGCCGTTTTGGCGACGGAACCCCTGATGAAACAGAGATGGCCGTCAATGCCGCAAGAAAAGCCTGGCCCGAATGGCGCAGCATGCCCTACCACGAACGCAACAAGATCCTGCGCAAGGCTGCCAGCCTGATTGAAGAACGGGTATACGAGATTTCTGCTGCCGTGGCCCTGGAAGTCGGCAAGAACCGGATGGAGGCATTGGGCGAAGTCCAGGAGACCGCCGATTTCTTTACCGTTTACTGCGACGATTTTGAAAGCAACAACGGATTCGACCGCGCCCTGCCCGATGATCCGCTTGAAGGATTCAAGAGCACCAATCGCTCGATAATGAAACCCCATGGCGTCTGGGCCGTCATCACCCCGTTTAATTTCCCCTTCGCCCTGGCCGGCGGACCGGTGGCCGCTGCCCTGGTCACCGGCAACACAGTGGTGCTCAAGGGCGCCACTGATACGCCCTGGTCCGGAGTCATGCTGGCCCAGTGCCTGCACGACGCAGGTCTGCCCCCGGGCGTGTTCAACCTGGTCAATGGATCAGCCCACGACGTGGGACAGGTGCTGGTGGAACATCCCCGGGTAGCCGGCATCACCTTCACCGGTTCATACAAGGCCGGCATGCATATTTACCGCAGTCTCGCCGCAGGCGCCTACCCGCGCCCCTGCATTGCTGAAATGGGCGGCAAGAACGCCACCATCGTTACCCGTAGTGCGGACCTGGACCGGGCCGCCATGGGCATCGTGCGTTCCGCCTATGGCCTGAGTGGGCAGAAATGTTCGGCCTTGTCGCGACTGTACGTGGACGACACCGTAGCCGATGAGTTGATCAAGAAATTACAGGCCGAGATTGCCAAGATTCGTATTGGTGATCCAACCGAAAGAATGAACTGGCTGGGTCCGGTCGCCAATGCGGCGGCATACGATAATTTCGCCAGTTACTGCGAACAGTTCAAATCCGATGATGTAAGCCTCCTGGCCGGTGGCGCCCAGGCCCGTGAGGGCAATATGGCAAATGGCTTCTACTGCCAGCCTACGCTGGTGGAACTGCCCCTGGATCATTCTTTGTGGCAAGAAGAAATGTTTGTTCCCATCCTCACCCTGGCCAGGGTTCCCAACCGGGAAACCGCCATGGAACTGACCAATGCTCCGGACCAGGGTCTTACCGCCGGTGTCTACGGCAGCGAGGATGACGTGCGCTGGTTCCTGGATAACGTGGAGGCTGGCGTGACCTACGCAAACCGTCCCCAGGGTGCGACGACGGGCGCCTGGCCTGGCTACCAGCCCTTCGGAGGATGGAAAGGTTCTGGCAGCACTGGTAAGGCAATCGCCAGTTTTTATTATCTGCCGCTTTACCTTCGTGAGCAGTCACAAACAATAGTTGAATAGCGCCGCATGAAACATCTATCACTGCAGCAGGCGATAGCAGAATTCGTCAAGGACGGGCAGACGTTGGCGATGGAAGGGTTTACCCACCTGATTCCATTCGCCGCAGCCCACGAGATTATCCGCCAGGGTCGCAAGGACCTGACGTTGATGCGCATGACGCCGGATATCATTTACGACCAGCTGATAGGCATGGGTTGTGTTAGCCGGATGATCTTCTCCTGGGGTGGTAATCCCGGAGTGGGTTCGCTGCACCGCCTGCGTGATGCGGTCGAAAAGCACTGGCCGCGTCCCATCGAACTGGATGAGCGCAGTCATGCCGCCATGGCCGCTGCCTACCAGGCCGGGGCATCGGGACTGCCTTTCGCCATGCTGGCTGGGTTCGTGGGCAGTGATTTGCCCTCGGTGAATCCGAATATCCGTCACATCGAGTGTCCTTTTACCGGTCAACGCCTGGCAGCAGTACCCGCCCTCACCCCTGACGTGGGTATCATCCACGCGCACCTGGCCGACAAGGCCGGCAATGTGCTGCTCAGGGGCATTACCGGGGTGCAAAAAGAGGCCGCCATGGCAGCCCGGGAAGTGATTGTCACGGTCGAGGACGTGGTGGACGAACTGGATGCGCCACAGAACTCGGTGATTCTGCCCAGCTGGGTGGTAAGCGCTGTGGCCAAAGTGCCCGGCGGCGCTCACCCATCCTATGTTCACGGTGTGTATGACCGGGATAACGCGTTCTACCAGGAGTGGGACGCCATCTCCAGGGACCGGGATGGCTTCAGGGCATGGATTCAGGAATACGTACTCGATACCGGTGACCATGCGGGCTACCTGGCTCGACTGGGGGCGCGATCATGAGTACACCTGACTACACCCGGGACGAGATGATGACCATTGCCGCCTCACGATTGATGTGGAATGGCTGTGTATGTTTTGTCGGCATCGGACTGCCCAGTGCAGCGGCGAACCTTGCCCGACTGACCCATGCCCCCGGGATCGTCCTGATCTATGAGTCAGGCACCATTGGTACCAAGCCCAGCGTCCTGCCCTTGTCCATCGGAGACGAGGACCTGGCAGAGACCGCCGAGTGCCTGGTAGCCATACCGGAAATTTTCACCTACTGGCTGCAAGCCGGCCGGGTTGACGTGGGATTCCTGGGAGCGGCCCAAATTGATCGCTTCGGTAATCTCAACACTACCGCCATCGGTGATTACCACGCGCCGAAGGTTCGCCTGCCCGGCGCCGGTGGCGCACCGGAGATCGCAGCCCACGCCAAAGAAACGTTCATCATGCTGCGCCAGTCTCCTCGCAGCTTTGTCGACAAGATGGACTTCATTACTTCCGCGGGTTACATCGGTGATACCGAGGCCCGTCGCAAGGCAGGCGCCAGGGGCGATGGCCCGCAAAAGATCATCACTGACCTGGGGGTACTCCAACCCGACCCGCAAAGCGGCGAGCTGACCCTGACCGGGTTATTCCAAGGCATTAGCGTGGAGGATGTGAAGGCAGCTACCGGCTGGCCGCTGGCGGTGGCCGAATCGCTGGAGCGCATCCCGCCCCCTGGCGAAGAAGAACTGCACACGCTCAGGCAATTGCATGCACGTACTGCCGAGGCGCACAAACGGGCCCGGAAACTGCCCTACTAGATTTTCAGAATTCATCGTTACGTTTTTTGAGGGATTACATCGTGAGTGAACAGCACATCAAGACAGAGTTACCCGGACCCCGCGCACGCGCAATGATGGAGCGCGACGCCAAGGTTGTAGCTCCCTGTTATCCCCGTGACTATGGGTTTGTCATGGACCACGGCAAGGGCGCCGAAGTCTGGGACGTGGACGGTAATCGCTTCCTGGATTTCATGGCCGGCATTGCCGTGTGCTCCACCGGTCATAGCCATCCCGATGTGGTCAACGCCATCAAGGGTGCGGCGGACAAGTTCCTGCACATTTCCTCAGACTACTGGCACGAGAACCAGGTTGCCCTGGCCGAAACCATGGCCAGGCTGGCACCCATGGAAGAAGACGCCATGACCTTCTTTGCCAACTCCGGCACCGAGACTGTTGAGGGAGCCCTGAAGCTGGCCCGTGCGGTTACCGGGCGCCCGCGCTTCATCGGTTTCCTGGGCGGTTTCCACGGCCGCACCATGGGGTCGCTGTCCTTCACCTCCAGCAAGTACACCCAGCAGTCGGGCTTCTTCCCGACCATGCCGGGCGTCACCCACGTGCCCTACCCCAACAACTACCGCCCGGTTTTCGAGGGTGCAGACCAGGGTAAGGCCGTGCTCAAGTACATCGAACAACTCTTCCAGCACAATCTGCCGGCCAACGAGGTTGCGGGCATGCTGATTGAGCCCTTGCAGGGGGAAGGTGGTTACATCGTTCCGCCCGAGGGTTTCCTGAAGGGGCTGCGGGACATCTGCGACAAACACGGCATCTTGCTGATTTTTGATGAAGTGCAAAGTGGCGTCGGACGCACGGGCAAAATGTTCGCCTGCCAGAACTGGGGCGTGGAACCGGACATCATGACCCTGGCAAAGGGCATCGGTTCGGGCATGCCCATAGGCCTGATCGTTGCTCGCAAGAGCGTAATGAGCCAATGGAAACACGGCGCCCATGGCAACACCTATGGCGGCAATCCGGTGGCCTGCGCGGCGGCGATTGAAACCCTGCGCCTGGTGGAGTCTGAATACGCCGCCAACGCAGCGGTGATGGGCGAGTACTTCATGGGCAAGCTGCGTGACATGGCTACCCGCTTCGATGTGATCGGCGAAGTGCGGGGACAGGGCCTGATGATTGGCATGGAACTGGTTAAGGATCGCCAGACCAAGGAACCGGCCAAGACTGTCTGTGATGAACTCGTGCGCAAGGCCTTCCAAAAGGGACTGTTACTGCTCAGTTGTGGGGTCAGCACGGTGCGCTTTATGCCGCCCCTGATGGTGGACAAGGCCATCATAGATGAAGCCATGGAGATGCTGGAAGCAAGCCTCGCGGAGGTGCTGGCAGAACAGTAATCGCCATATGGTGGAACCCGGGGTGATGGACATTCAATGAATTAGTTGGATGATTGAACATACCTACCCCGAGCCACTGCCCCTGGCGGCAAGCAAAACAATCTTCTGGATATACTCGGAACGAACTACACGCGACCGCTCTTGTTTTTTTTGCTAGGGTGGCCGGCGAGCCTCAACTTTCGGCAAGGAACGCAAAGCAGTTGAGCATGGGGAAAGATGCAGGTGAGTTTCACCCCATCTGATAACCACCCCGCAAGGGAACAACAATGCGTAGCGACAGCGATCGCGTGAATTTAACAAGGGCACTACGCCGAAGGCTAAAGCATGAGCGAAAACCAGACTGACGAGATAAAAACACCGACAATGCTCCAGGCACTGATTCCTGTGGCAACACTCGTGTCACTGCTGGCCATGTCGGTCTACCTGTTCGGTTCGGATTCCTCCTACGGGGCAAATCAAATTGCCCTGCTCTTCGCCGGCGGTATCGGCGTGATCATCGCAATTCGCAACGGCCATCGCTGGCAAGACCTTGAACAGGCCATCGTTCACGGTATCGGCACGGCCATGGGCGCCATGCTAATACTGCTTTCGGTGGGCGCTCTGATCGGAAGCTGGATGTTGTCGGGCACGGTTCCGACCATGATCTGGCTGGGTCTTAAATTGCTGGATCCACGGGTTTTTTTCGCAGCCAGTGCACTGATTTGTGCTGTCGCCTCGGTGAGCATCGGTAGTTCGTGGACTGTGGCTGGCACCCTGGGCGTGGGCTTGATCGGTGTCGCCAGTGGCCTGGGCCTGTCGCCGGAAATCACTGCCGGCGCCGTCATTTCCGGCGCCTACTTCGGTGACAAGATGTCGCCGCTGTCGGATACCACCAACCTTGCTCCGGCGGTCGCGGGTACGGATATCTTTACCCACATTCGACACATGGTCTGGACCACGACGCCATCGTTCATCATCGCCCTGGTGCTATTTACCATCGTGGGCCTGAATAGCCATGGCTCGGGGGATGCGGCACTGGTAACCCAGACCATGGATGTACTGGAAGAGTCATTCAACATCACGCTGATCGCACTGCTTCCCCTGGTGCTGGTCATGTTCATGGCATTTCGGAAGTTTCCAGCCATGCCGACCATTTTGATTGGCGCACTGGTGGGCGGCATTATGGCCGTGATACTGCAACCGGACGTAGTGAAAGGCCTGGTGGCTGATTCAGGACTGACAGGCCCGCTGGCCTACCTGAAAGGCGTCTGGAAGGCCCTGGCTGACGGGTATGTTTCCAACACCGGTGATGCCCGGGTGGATTCCCTGCTAAGCCGCGGCGGCATGAGCAGCATGCTCAACACCATCTGGTTAATTATCTGTGCCCTGGCCTTTGGCGCGGTACTTGAACACGCCGGTATCCTGACCCGCCTGATTGGGTCGGTCCTGCATGCGGCCAAATCAACCGGGTCCCTGATTATGTCGGTTGTGTTTACCTGCATAGGCTTGAACATCATCGCGTCGGACCAGTACATGGCGATTGTCCTGCCCGGCAAGATGTATCGTGCAGAATTCAAGAAGCGTGGACTGGCCCCGGAGAATCTGTCCCGGACTATCGAGGATGCAGGGACCATGACATCGGCGCTGGTGCCCTGGAATACCTGTGGTGCGTTCATGGCAGGCACCCTGGGCGTCCCAACCTTCGCCTACCTGCCCTTCGCGTTCTTTAACTTGATCAACCCGCTGGTGGCGATCTTCTACGGCTTCCGGGACATCAAGATCACCCGCATCGAAGAAGAGACCCAGACCGAAGAAGTCGAGTCCTTTGCCCGTACCCTGCACAAGGATGAGTAGAAACTTCCGGGTAGCAATTCCTAATCGAGAAATCCGCGGGCGGCCAGGTCATCCTGGTACGCCCGCAATACCCTCTCCAGGCGCTCCACCAACACGTCAATGTCGTCCCGCGTGGCAATCAGCGGCGGCGTCATCATGAGCCAGTCACCGAATTCACCGAAAGACGTACGTCGAGCGTAGATCAGCAGGCCTTCCTTCATGCCCAGTCGCTTGATCTCTTCCTGCACATCCAGGCTGGCAGGGAA
>CAKZML010000039.1 GCA_937128475.1 uncultured Chromatiales bacterium | reverse complement strand
AGAAGCTGAATCCTGAAGACCTGGCCGAAGAGCCGGTTAGCCTGACTGCCACTGGTGGCTGGATCGCATCAATTCAACATCACTTCCTGGTTGCCGCCATACCGCATACGGGCGACAGCTACGGTTACAAGGTAAACCTGACTCGCAGAGGACAGGTACTGCAATCAGCGATCGGTTTGCCCCAGAGTTTGCCCGCAGGACAGAGCACCAGTGTCGAGCAAACATTGTTTGCCGGCCCCAAGTTGCAAGACCAGATGGAAGCCACTGCAAACGGCCTGAAACTAACCGTTGATTATGGTTGGCTGACCGTGATCTCCCAGCCGCTGTTCTGGGTGTTGCGCAAGATCCAGTCCTACGTAGGTAACTGGGGTTGGTCGATTATTCTGCTGACCATGATGATTAAGCTGGTGTTCTACAAGTTGCAGGAAACCAGTGGCCGCTCCATGGCCAAGATGCGCAATATGCAACCCCGGGTGAAACACCTGCAGGAACGCTTCAAGGATGATCGCCAGGGCTTGAGCCAGGCGATGATGGAGTTGTACCGCAAGGAAAAAGTAAATCCGGCAGCGGGTTGTTTACCCATCGTGGTACAGATGCCGGTGTTTATCGCCTTGTACTGGGTGCTTATCGAATCGGTTGAAATGCGCCAGGCGCCGTTTGCCCTGTGGCTAAACGACCTGTCCTCAAAGGATCCCTATTTCGTCCTGCCGTTGCTGATGGGCATCACCATGTTCTTCCAGCAGAAGCTCAACCCGACGCCTCCGGATCCCATCCAGGCCAAGGTGATGATGGCTATGCCGGTTGTTTTCACGGTGTTCTTCGCTTTCTTCCCGTCTGGCCTGGTGCTGTACTGGTTCGTGAATAACCTGCTCTCCATCGCACAGCAGTGGCGAATCAACAAGGTGGTCGCGCGGGAGCACTAGCTCCCGTACGACAGGGTGAAAGGCCAAGGTATGATTGGAGCATCGACACTCCCGTACCTGCCTGGATCATGAGCGCCAGCTACACCGATACCATTGCCGCAGTTGCCACGCCCCCGGGTCGGGGAGGCGTGGGCATCGTCAGGATATCCGGCGCTGATGTACCGGAAATGGCCCGGGCATTACTCGGGCGTCTTCCAACACCGCGCATGGCGGTCGTCGCTCGCTTTCGTGATGCCACCGGGAAATCCGTAGACGATGGCATTGCATTGTATTTCCCCGCTCCTAATTCTTTTACGGGCGAACATGTCCTGGAATTGCATGGCCACGGAGGTCCGGTAGTTCAGGATATGTTGCTGGCGCGAATCCTTGAACTGGGGGCGCGACTGGCAGAACCGGGCGAGTTTTCCCGTCGGGCATTTCTTAATGACAAGCTGGACCTTGCCCAGGCCGAGGCGATTGCCGACCTGATCGACAGTGGCTCGGAGCAAGCTGCGCGTGCAGCCCTGCGTTCGCTGGAAGGTGAGTTTTCCCGCCGGGTTCACGAGATAGTCGAGGCCTTGGTTCAATGCCGAATTTACGTGGAAGCGGCAATAGATTTTCCGGAAGAAGAAATCGACTTTCTCTCCGATGTGGAAATCACTCGCCGCATAGAATCACTGCTTTCTGCGTTCGACAATCTGGAGCGTGACGCTCGCCAGGGTTGCCTGTTGCAGGAAGGCATGCGGGTGGTAATCCTGGGTCGCCCGAATGCCGGAAAATCCAGCCTGCTTAATCGCCTGGCTGGATATGATGCAGCGATTGTGACCGATGTGCCCGGGACCACTCGCGATGTGTTGCGCGAGCGAATTCATATCGATGGCATGCCATTGCATATTATCGATACTGCCGGCTTGAGAGATGATGCAGATCACATTGAAGCTGAAGGCATGCGCCGGGCGCGTAAGGAACTTATCACCGCTGATCGGGTTTTATTAGTGGTAGATGCCTCGCCGGAGTCGGATCAGGATTCAGCCCAATTGCTGGCGGAGGTTCCCGGTGGTGTACCGGTCACCGTACTGCGCAACAAGATTGATTTGAGCGATGAACAGCCTGGCCTGGAGCAAGGCGCTCATCCCATTCTTTCCTTATCCGCGTTGACGGGCGACGGAATAGACTTGTTGCGAGATCATTTGAAGTCCAGCATGGGCTACCGTGTCAGTGAATCCGGCACTCTTTCTGCCAGGCGTCGTCACCTGGATGCGCTGCGAAGAGCGAAGCGAAACTTCGATGAAGGTTGTCGTCAACTACGTGAGCAACGAGCAGGCGAGTTGATGGCCGAAGAGTTACGCCTGGCGCAGGAAGCGCTGGGAGAGATCACTGGCGAGTTTTCCAGTGATGACTTGCTGGGTCGAATTTTCTCCAGCTTCTGTATCGGCAAGTAGACTGTCGTTCGCAGGGATTGCACCGTTTAACCCAATGTACTGCCTTTATAATTCGGGGCAGACATGACGCTATAGCAACAAGGCCATAGTCCCTACGCAGGTTGTTAAGCAGCATATGGAAAAAACGATTTCAAGCAGGTTTGTGGACTTGATGGATGTCCTGAAGCCACTACGCACATTCTTGCTTTTCGCATTAATCTTGCTCGGCCTTTCGCGGCTGGGATTAGTTGCGTGGCAGTGGCAGCGGGTTACTGATGCGGGCATGTTGCAGAACGTCCTGGTCCAAGGCCTGCGTTTTGACCTGGTGATGTGTGGACTGCTGTTCGCGATCCCGGTACTTACATTTCCCCTGGCGGGAATGGGACGAGTGGGTTGGTCATTTTGGCGCGGCATGCTCGGCTGGTATCTGCCGCTGGGATTTGCCTTGCTGGTTTTCATGGAACTGTCCACGCCATCGTTCATCACCCAATACGATGTGCGCCCCAATGCGCTGTTCTTTAAATATTTGATCTACCCGAAAGAAGTGCTCTCCACCTTGTGGAAGGCATACCCGATGCAGCTGGTATTGGGTTTTGCGGCAGCTCCGATAAGCCTGTTTTTCATGCGGGGTCGTTTGCGCTGGTCTTTGGAAATGGCCCGCAAGCCCGGATTTTTCACAGCCTTGCTTGCCACACCGGTGTTGTTGGTAATTTGCGTCATGATGGTTCGCTCCACCCTGGATCACCGTCCCGTGAATCCCAGCGTCGTGGCCTTGTCCAATGACCCCATGGTCAATGAGCTGTCACTGAATTCCAGTTACACGCTTTTTTACGCCGCCTATGAACGGCTGCGTGAGTCCGGAGACGGGTTCCCCTATTCCAGAATGCCTGCTGAAGAAGTGGTGGCAAGAATCCGAACCGAGATGAAACTGCCGGCGGGCAGTTTCCGGAACGAGGCCATTCCTACCCTGCATAAACAGATTGCCACCGCACATGCCGATCACCCGATGAACCTGGTGATCGTGCTTGAGGAAAGCCTGGGCGCTGAATTTGTCGGCTCACTGGGCGGCCTGCCCCTTACACCGCACCTGGATGGACTGGCGGAACAGGGCCTGTGGTTTGAGAGGCTGTATGCCACAGGCACCCGCTCCATTCGGGGAATTGAGGCCGTGGTTACCGGCTTTACTCCCGCGGCCAAGGAAAGCGTGGTCAAGCTGTCTAAATCCCAGCGAGATTTTTTCACCCTGGCCTCGTTACTTAAAACCCAGGGTTATTCCACCAGTTTCATTTATGGAGGCGAGGGGCATTTCGACAATATGCGTCGCTTCTTTATGGGTAACGGCTTCGACAGCGTGATTGATCAGAACGATTATGAGAACCCGGTGTTCCTGGGCTCCTGGGGCGTCTCTGATGAGGATCTGCTACAGCGGGCACATGAAGAGTTCGAGGCCGCCGAAGGACCTTTTTTCAGCCTGGTATTCAGCTCTACGAATCATTCGCCCTACGAATACCCTGATGGGCGAATTGAGCTTTATGAGCCGGATCCCAATACCGTAAACAACGCAGTCAAATATGCTGATCATGCCCTGGGTGAATTTTTCGAAAAGGCCAGGAAGTCCAGCTACTGGGAGAACACGATCTTCCTGGTGGTGGCCGATCACAATTCCCGGGTCTATGGTGCAAGCCTGGTGCCGATTGAGCGATTCCATATTCCAGGGCTGATCCTGGGCGGAAGCGTAAGTCCTGGGCGGCACAGCGCAATTGCCAGCCAGATTGACTTGGGCCCGACCCTGCTTTCCCTGATGGGCTTAAGCGCGGAACATCCGATGGTCGGGCGTGACCTGACCCGGCCTGAGATTGCTGCCGATCCGGGCAGGGCGTTGATGCAGTACTACACCAGCATGGCCTACCTGGAAAACGACAAGGTCCTGGTGCTGCAAAGAGACCTGTCACCCAGGCAGTTTATCTACAGGGACTCGGATTACGGCGAGGAAAGCGAACCTGACGAGGATATGGTTAGTAAGGCACTGGGTTATGCGAACTGGTCCGACCTGGCGTATGAAAATCTTTGGTATCGACTTCCTGACCCGAAATCGCTATTGGTCGCTCCGTAAGGCAAGGCAGGTGTCTGGCCGTCGCGTTATTCGTCGGCCAACCGCTGCGCTATTGAGTAACCCGGGGGCAGGTCTTTATGAGTTTGGAATCGTCGCTATCGACGGGTTCCGAAAGGCTCATGGGGGAGCGCGGTGTTATTTGGCCGGAACGGCCTTTCCCTTTCCAAACAGTCCGACGACTACCTGGCTTCCGAAATCCGACGGAACGTGAGTACTACCGAGTTCACCGGCACACTCGATCAGGTTTCGACCGCCATTTTTCGCGTCATACATGGCCTGGTCGGCCCTGCGTAGCGTCTCCTCTACATCCTCTCCTATGCGGTACTCGGTAACACCACCCGAGACCGTAACCCGAAGCACTTCCTCAAAAGCAGAGTTGGCAGTGATGTGCCGGATTCGCTCAACGCAATTCCTGGCGCCCAGCAAAGAGGTGTTGGGAAACAGGATGATAAATTCCTCTCCGCCGTAGCGACCGAACCAGGCGCCTTTCTCAGCGCGACCCATGACGTCCAGGCCTCTAAGCTCGGCCCTCGCCCTTTCGGCGAACGCGGTGAGTACGCGATCGCCGGCCAGGTGTCCAAAGCGATCATTGATGAGTTTGAAATTATCCAGGTCGAGAATACAGATCGAAAATGGAATTCCGGATCGATTGGCCCGGGTCTTCTCCATTTCAAGGGAATCCATGATGAATCGACGATTGTATGCTTTGGTCAAATCATCGCGTTCCGCCAGTTCGGTCACCTCTGCGACCATGGCCTCAAGTTCCCGGGTCTGCTGGCGAAGCCGTCCTTTTAACTGGGCAACATGGAGACTGAAATAGCCCGTTGAAAACAACATGGCGCCGACCACGAACAGACGGAGCAACTGGTAGGCGGTGTCTACCTGGCCGGGATGCAACTGGTAGTCGATACCTGTCACTGCCAGGTAACCGACCCAGGAGAATACGCCTAATTGGATGAAGCCCTTTCTATCCAGCCTGAACATGCCGAAAAAAACCGGCGAGATATACGCCAGCAGCAACAGGTCGCGCACCTCGTAAGTCATGACCAGCAAGATCATCGCCCAGCTTAACCCCACGACGAGTTGGGAAAACGTCATTGAGGGGTCTTGTAACTGGAGGTTCATTCCGGAACGCAATAGCGTGAAGAAAACCAGGTTTGAGATCACTGCGCCGGTTATGGCTATAGACAGAAACACCGGGGACACGTGCATGCTGCCCTGGATGGTCATCAGGCCGATAATTGCCAGCCAGATACCGTAATAAGACAGGCCCATAAGAAAACGTCGCAGGCGCAATGCCTGCTTTGGATTTTCGTCTGGTTTGAACCAGTGTTTCATCCCTTCCTCTTGTAACCGCTTGCAACGCTCAGGCGCTTTGTAATTCTTTAATGACGGCCAATGGCTCGCCTCGCCTGATATTGTCTCAGGCGGCTCGGGAATGAGAGCTTTTTTGGCTCGAAACGTGACTCAGGTCACGGGATACGGGTTATCCCAATATCCCTTCTCGCCTGTAGAGCCGGGTGGCAAGTCCCAGCAGTGCCAGACCTATGCCGAAGGTGGCAATGAAAGAGGTCGCGACAAAGCTCAGGGCCAGGGGGTCTGCTTTCATTAAACCAGTGATGACCAGGTGCTGGGACAACGAGGGAATCAGCATTAGCGCCAGGGTGGGTTTCAGGGTGAACAACGCGGCAACGATAATCGGCAGGGTTGGCACAAGCATCAGGACCTGAAGGTAGGTTTGTGCCTCTTTGTAACTCTTGGTGAACGAGGCCACGGCCGTCATGCCAGCGGCGCCAATCAGTGCAAATGGCAGCATGACCAAAAATATTTTAGCCGCCACCAGGAGACCGAAGTTACTGGCCATGCCGACTTCCGCCAGCGGTACGAAGGACAGTGACACGGAGAACGCAAGGAGGCTGACGATGAGTGACAGCACCATAAACAGACAGGTTGCCATGACCTTGCCGACGATTAGCTGCCAGCGCTCCACCGGCAGGGTAAGGAGGGGCTCCAGGGAGCCACGCTCACGTTCCCCTGCTGTGGTGTCGGTGGCCAGGTAAAGACCACCCATGAGCATGGAGAAAATGATGAAGTAATTCATCATGCCCAGTAACAGAATTGAACGCCCGGTGGGGGTGGATACATCCACGTCCTCCACCGCGATAGGATTGATCAGCGCCGGGTTTATTCCCCGGGCCATCAGGCGCTGGGCCGACAGCTGTCTTTCATAGCTGCTGAGCAAGCCCTCGGTGCGGCGAATATTCTTTCTGGCATTACTATTGGCACTGTCCGAGACCAGCTGAATAATTGCAGAGTTTCCGCTACGCAGTGCTTCGCCATAGCCTTGCGGAATAATTAGCACCACATCCTCGGTGCCCGCATCGATCAGTTCTTTTGCCGACTCCAGGGTGAGTTCCACTGGCAGAATCTCGGCATTATTCTGGGTAAGGTATTCCATCAGGCTGGGAGCATTGTCGGCGCCTGATACGGGCAGTTGCAGGGTTTCAATCGATTCGCCGACGGAGCGTTGCAGGCTCAGGGAAATCATGCCGGCGAACAACAAGGGACCAAACAAGGGGCCGAAAAACAGCGCTGACATCAGGGTGCGTCGGTCACGCAGGTTGTCGGTGACTTCCTTGCGAAAAACCGTAAATATTTGTCCCATCACAGTAGTCCCTCCTCGCTGCCTATGGCTTTTACAAAGGCATCTTCGAGGCCTTGTTCACCGGTTTGTTCCCGTAATGCTTCGGGTGTACCCGAGGCCACCACCTGTCCGCTGCCGATGATGACAATCTCGTCACACAAGGCGGCGACCTCCTGCATGATGTGACTGGAGAACAAAATGCATATCCCCTCGTCTCTTAACCTGAGAATTAATTCGCGCAGGGCGCGGGTTGCCATGACGTCCAGTCCGTTGGTGGGCTCATCCAGAAGCAGGTTTTTGGGTTTATGAACCAGCGCCCTGGCAAGTGCGACCTTGGTTCGCTCTCCCTGGGAGAAGCCTTTGGCGCGTCGTTCTATTACCTCTTCCAGATCAAGCAGTCCTGCAAGTTCATCGATGCGCTTGTCCAGAGCCTTGTCCTGCAAGCCCAGCAGGCGACCGTAGTAGGCGATGTTTTCCCTGGCGCTGAGATTGGGATACAGGCCGGAAGTGTGGGGTAGCACGCCGATATTGCGCCTTACCGCCATGCTGGCGGTGCATACGTCATCGCCATCAACCGTGGCTACGCCGGCGTCAGGTTTTAATACTGTGTAAAGAATCCGTAGGGTTGTCGACTTGCCCGCGCCGTTGGGTCCAAGCAGTCCGGTCACCTTGCCATCCGGTGCGCTGAAACTGACGCCTTTCAGCGCCTCAACGGAGCCAAATGATTTTTTTAATCCGCGTGCTTCGATCATGGCGTGGGTCCGTTGAAGTCCAGGAAAAAGGGTGATGGACCGAGGCGTTTAACACACTCTCCATCCAGGTTTTCCAGTGAAGGGTCTTTGACGAAGTCGGTTACCAGTCGCGGTATACAACCGACGCCCAGCATGCCGTGGCCCTGCCCCGGTCCGACCAGGTGACGCGCATTACCCAGGTGGGCGGCAACTTGCTCTGCGAATTTCGGGGGTGTGACCGGATCGGCTTCACCGGATAGCAGCAAGACTGGTTTGTCTGAAACCAGCGGTTCCTTGATGTCAGGGTCCGCCAGGCCCCGGGGCCAGACTTTGCAGATGGTTTGTATGGCGGTGACTTGCTCCTTGCCCAGGTAAGTCTTTTCCAGGGCCTCCACGTCTATCTCGTCCTGGATGAAAAATGGCGCATCCTCGGCGCAAACCACAGCGTTGTGCATGCCGTATGCCATGGCTTCTTCCAACGATTTCATGACCATCATTCCCTGGGCAGTTATGGGGCCATAGTTACCCTTGTCCGCCTCGCTGATCAGCAGTGGTAAAAGGGCGGCTGATTCAGAACGGTAACTAAGCAGCCGGACTGCGGCGGCCATGCTGGCGTAGGACAATGTTGCCGGGGCCGTGATGCCGGTATTGGGGTCGGTAAGCTGCAGCTCAACCGGGGCGGAGCGCAGGGTGCTCTTTAGTCTTTCGAAGGCCGCCGTCAGCTCGGGGAATGCCGAGTTGCACTCGGCATTTGCCTTGCAGCGCTCAAAGATCACATCCAGCGCATGTTGCGCGTCTAGCGCAATTCGCGGGCCCAGCGCCATGTCCGCCGGGACTACGCCATCCAGGATGAGGCTCTGGGTGTGTTCCGGAAAGCGGCGAAGGTAATGTTGTGCAACCCGGGTGCCGTAAGACCCTCCGTACACGACCATCTGTGTATAACCCAGCGCCTCTCGCACCGCGTCAAGATCCTGGACAGCAACACTGGTGGTGTAAAAGCGCGGATCGCCGGACAAGCCGTCCCGGCACCTGGTGAGCATCTCGGTGGCTTTTTCTTCATCCCATTCCAGCAGAGCATCCTCTGGGGATGAGTCGCAGGACAGACGGTTGGATTTGCCGGTGCCACGTTGGTCCACCAGCAGGATGTCATGGCTGCTTCGGACACGCTGCAGCACCTTGCTGTAGGCCACGAAGGCCTCGGATGCCGCCTGGCCCGGGCCGCCCGCCAACAGCGTGAATGCCTGTTCGGAGCGTTGCTGATTCAGGGTTGGAATTCGGGCAACAAACAGGGCAATTGTTTTTCCCTGGGGCTCGTCCGGGTTTTCCGGCACAGTGAGGTATCCGCACTCGGCGTGAATGGACGCCGCCCCGGTCGTGTCATGAATTCGACAGTCCTTTAGCTCCAGCGTTTCGGCGTTAGCTGTCCCTGGCAGGCTAAGGAATAGCACTGCGAGAGAAAACGGGAGCAACATCCTATGACCCATTCCGAGTTCCTTTTCGTTGAATTTTGACCATCTTCCCAGTCCGGTTGGAGCAAGTAAAGCGTGCCCGAAGATGCGCAACTGTCTGATCTACTGATAAAATGCCCGGCCGCCCAGAAGGCGGCGAGAGAGAATTATGGCGTACGAACAATCTTATGACGTGATCGTGGTCGGCGGCGGTCACGCGGGCACCGAGGCAGCACTGGCCTCGGCGCGCGCTGGTGCGCGTACGCTTTTGCTTACCCACAATATCGAGACCGTGGGACAGATGAGCTGTAATCCGGCCATAGGCGGTATCGGCAAGGGACACCTGACCCGGGAAATTGATGCCCTGGGCGGCGCCATGGCCCGGGCGATTGATCGTGCCGGTATCCAGTTCCGAACCCTGAATGCGAGAAAGGGACCGGCAGTGCGCGCCACCCGCGCCCAGGCAGACCGGGTGCTGTATCGCCAGGCGATACGCGCCATGGTGGAAAACCAGCCTGGTCTGACCTTGTTCCAGCAGGCGGTTGATGACTTGCTGGTTGAGGCCGAGAAGGTTGTGGGCGTGCGCACCCAGATGGGTCTGGAATTTCGCGCCCGTGCCGTGGTGCTGACCGTGGGCACGTTCCTTGGCGGACGTATCCACGTGGGCCGCTCTAATTACCAGGGTGGTCGTGCCGGTGATCCGCCTGCCAACGCCCTGGCCACCCGTCTGCGAGAACTACCCTTCCGGGTGGGGCGACTGAAAACCGGTACCCCGCCGCGTATTGATGGCCGCAGCCTGGACTGGAGCGTCATGGAGGAACAGCCGGGGGATGACCCTGTGCCGGTGTTCTCGTTCATGGGAAGCGCCAGCGAACATCCTCGACAGATTTCCTGTTTTATCACCCATACCAATGAACGCACCCACGAGATCATTCGCGGGGGGCTGGGTGACTCGCCCATGTTCTCCGGCGCTATCGAAGGTGTGGGTCCGCGTTATTGCCCTTCGGTGGAAGACAAGGTGGTGCGCTTTGCGGATAAGGCTTCCCACCAGATTTTTGTGGAACCCGAGGGCCTGACCACCCACGAGGTGTACCCCAACGGTATTTCAACCAGCCTGCCCTATGAGGTGCAGGTGGAGTTTGTGCGCAGCATGGTGGGTTTTGAAAATGCCCATATCACCCGCCCCGGTTACGCCATCGAATACGACTATTTTGACCCCAGGGATTTGAAGACCAGCCTGGAAACCCGTCATTTGAAAGGACTGTTCTTTGCCGGACAGATCAATGGCACGACCGGTTACGAAGAAGCCGGTGCCCAGGGCTTGCTGGCCGGACTCAACGCGGCGCTGCAGGTCAGCGACCGGGATCCGTGGTGCCCCCGTCGAGACGAGGCCTACATTGGCGTGCTGGTGGATGACCTGATCACTCGGGGTACGGCCGAGCCCTATCGCATGTTTACCAGCCGTGCCGAGTACCGGTTATTGCTGCGTGAGGACAATGCGGACGTGAGGCTGACACCCAAGGGACGTGAGTTTGGCCTGGTAGATGATGCCCGGTGGCAGTGCTTCGAGACCAAGCAGGAACTGGTCGCAACGGAAGTGCAGCGCTTGAGTCAGGCCCTGGTGCGTCCCGAGCACTTGTCCGGGGAGCAATCCCGGGCCGTGTTTGGCGGTCCCTTGTCCCGGGAAGCCAAGGCGTTTGAATTGCTTAAGCGTCCCGAGGCGGATTACCAGGGGATGGTTGGCCTGGACTCGGTTGGCGCAAACCCTGACCTGGAACTGCTGTCCCCCGAGCTCAGGGCCCAGGTGGTGCAACAGGTGGAAGTGCAGGCCAAGTACGATGGCTACATCCGGCGCCAGCAGGAAGAAATTGATCGCCAGTTGCGTAACGAAAAGACGTCGCTACCCGATGACCTTGATTATTCAGGCATCCGGGGCTTGTCAAACGAGGTTCGCCAGAAGCTTGAGGCCGCCCGGCCAGGAACCATTGGCCAGGCATCGCGCCTGCCGGGAGTAACGCCGGCTGCCGTGTCGCTATTGCTGATCCATTTGAAAAAGCGGGATATGGTCCGGCGTAGCGCATAACTGTATGCGTCGGCATCTTGGGTCGCCTGCCGCCATGGAGTACAGTTAGCAGCATGAGCGAACAACACAAAAAACATCTATTTGCCGCCGTTGTACTGGCGGTTGTGGCGTTGCTGGTCTGGCAGGCAACGGGAAAGCAGAGCACGGAAACTCCCGGGCTTGCCGAGCAGCAAAACCAGCCCACGGAAGCGGTTCTGCGGCGGGGGAATGGCCCGGAGCCAGAATCCCTTAATCCCCAGAATTCGCGCACCGACCCGGCATTTAACCTTGCCAGGGATTTATTCGAGGGATTGCTGACCCACGCCCCCAACGGCGATCTGGTTCCCGGGGTAGCGACCAGTTGGGATATCAGTGAGGACGGCCTGACTTATACCTTCCACCTGCGCCCCGATGCCCGCTGGTCCAATGGCGACCCTGTGGTGGCAGACGATTTTGTATACAGCTTCCGTCGCCTGGCAGATCCCTCCACCGCGGCCTTTTACGCCCAGAACATGGCGCCGGTGGTGAATGGTTCGGCCATCCTGTCTGGTGAGATGGATGCCTCGGAACTGGGCGTGGAAGCGCCCGATCCGGCCACCTTTGTTGTTTACCTGGTGACCCCCACGCCCTATTTGCTTGATCTGCTCACTCACCCCAGCATGTATCCGGTGAATGCCGCGGCCATTGATGCTCACGGCAAGGACTATGGCCGACCGGGAAACCTGGTTTCCAATGGCGCCTTCGTGCTGGAGGAATGGGTGGTTGGCGCCTATATCTCGGTTCGTCGAAATGACCATTACTGGGGTAACCAGGGCAACCGGATTGACCGGGTAATTTTCTACAACACCTCGGACGACAGTGCGGAACTAAAACGTTACCGGGCCGGCGAGCTGGATTTCACCTACACCATCCCCCTGCAACAGTTTCGCTGGATCAAGGAAAACCTGGCGGATGAATTCCGGGTGCATCCCTACCTGACCACTTATTACTACGGACTGAACCTGCGCAAGCCGCCGTTCAAGGATAGCCCCCAACTGCGACAGGCCCTGGCCATGTCTATCGACCGTGAGTTGCTTACCGAAAAAATCACCGGTGTCGGCGAACTCCCAGCCTATGGCTGGGTGCCGCCGGGAACCAGCAACTACACGCCACAAAGTTTTGCTTGGGCGGGAATGGATGCCGCACAACGCAATGCCCGGGCAAAGCAGCTGTACGCCCAGGCAGGCTATGGACCGGAGAATCCGGCCCAGGTGGAAATCCGGTACAACACCGCCGAGACACACCAGCGCATCGCCGTGGCGGTAGCCAGCATGTGGAAGGACGTACTGGGGGTGGAGACCACCCTGGTCAACGAAGAATTCCAGGTGCTGATCCAGCACATCCGCCAGGGCGAGATTACCCAGGCCTTCCGTTCCAGCTGGATAGGCGACTACAACGATGCCCAGACCTTCGCGGTGTTCTTCCAGTCAGACTTTGATTTGAATCTCAGCGGCTATAACAATCCTGCTTATGATGCCTTGCTGGCACAGGCCAGCCGGGAAAACGACCTGGCGAAGCGGCGCGGGCTGCTCGAACAGGCGGAGTCCCTGATGTTGGCGGATACGCCGGTTATCCCGATGTATTTCCATGTAAGTCGACACCTGGTCAAACCCTGGGTGAAAGACTGGCAGGACAACATCATGAACCTTCAATACAGCAGGCATTTGTCATTGCAGCGGGATTAATTCATGCTGCGGCCTACCCGATAGGGATACGGGAGCGCCCTCCTTGCTACGGCTGATTCTTAAGCGGCTTTTGACTGCCATCCCCACGTTGCTGGTACTGGTTACCGCAGCCTTCTTCCTGATGCGTGCGGTTCCCGGCGGGCCCTTCGCGGGGGAGCGTAATCTCACCCCCCAGGTAGAACAGAATCTGCGAGCCGCCTATCACCTGGATGAAAGCCTGGGGATGCAATACCTGCGTTACCTTGGGGGCTTGCTGCAGGGTGATCTCGGGCCCTCTTTCCAATACCCGGATTACAGCGTTGCCGAATTAATTGCTGCCGGTCTTCCCTATTCTTTGCAGTTGGGCGGGCTGGCCTTCCTGCTCGCTCTCGCCGTGGGCATACCTGCCGGGGTGGTGGCCGCAAGACACGCCAATTCACCGACGGACATGGGCATCATGGCGTTTTGCCTGGTGGGCATATCGGTGCCCAATTTTGTCGTGGCGCCTTTGCTGGTGCTGGTGTTCGCCATCCACCTGGACTGGCTGCCGGCCATGGCGGTAGAGGCCGGCCGGGGCATGGGTTTGCGAAACATGGTGTTGCCGGTAATTGCCCTGGCTCTTCCCCAGATTGCCTACATTGCCCGCATCACCCGCAGCAGCATGCTTGATGTGCTGGGGGCGGGATACATCACCATGGCCCGGGCCAGGGGGTTGAGTGAGCGGCGGGTACTTTGGGGCCATGCCCTGCGCCCGGCGCTGTTGCCGGTGGCCTCCTACCTGGGGCCTGCCGCTGCGGCCTTGCTGACCGGGTCCGTCGTGGTGGAGCAAATTTTTGGCATTCCGGGCATCGGTCGATATTTTGTCCAGGGCGCGGTGAATCGTGATTACACCCTGGTTATGGGCGTGGTGGTTTTTTACGGCACGCTGGTAATTGGTTTCAACATGCTGGTGGACATCAGTTATCGCCTGATTGATCCCAGGTTGAGGCGATCATGAACGACCAGCCACTTATCGCCACCCATTGGCAGGCAGCCCTGGGCCGACTTGCACGCAACCGGGCAGCGTTGGCTGCGGCGGTCGTGCTTGTCCTGATCTGCCTGGCGGTGGTGCTGGGCCCCTGGCTGGTTTCGGTGGCCCCCGATGCGGTGGACTGGGACAACATCTCAACACCCCCTTCCCTGGCCAATGGTCACCTGTTGGGCACCGATGCAAATGGCCGGGACCTGCTGGCGCGAATCCTGGCGGGCGGGCGTATTTCCCTTGCGGTAGGCCTGGTGGCCACCCTGGTAAGTGTCTTGATCGGAGTCAGCTATGGGGCGGTGGCAGGCTATCTTGGCGGGCGCATCGACCAGTTGATGATGCGGGCGGTGGATGTGCTTTATGCCCTGCCCTTCCTGTTCCTGGTGATCTTGCTCACGGTGTATTTCGGTCGCCATGTCATTCTCATCTTCCTGGCTATCGGCGCCATAAACTGGCTGGACATGTCCAGGATTGTGCGAGGCCAGGCCATGGGTCTTCGTAACCAGGAATTTGTCCTGGCTGCCCGGGCAATGGGGGTGTCGTCACGGGACATCTTGTTGCGACATATCCTGCCCAACCTGACGGGTATCGTGGTGGTCTACGCCACCCTGACCGTGCCCCAGGTCATCCTGGCTGAATCCTTCTTGAGCTTCCTCGGACTGGGTGTCCATGAACCCCTGACCTCCTGGGGTTCCCTGATTGCCGAGGGCGCGAAAGAAATGGAAAACGCGCCCTGGATGCTGATCTATCCCGGTCTTGGCCTGGGCGTTACCTTGTTGTGTCTGAATTTTCTGGGCGATGGACTGCGCGATGCCTTTGATCCGGTTCGCAGTGACAAGGGGGTCGGTTGATGGACGCCTCGACCGGCCAGCCGGTGCTCCGGGTCTCCGGACTGGACATTGCCTATGGCAGTGTCGCGGACCCGGTGCATGCAGTAAGGGGCCTGGATTTTGAACTTTACCCCGGCGAAGTGCTGGCAGTGGTGGGGGAATCCGGCTCAGGCAAGACCCAGACGGCACTGGCCCTGATGGGCCTGTTGGCTGCCACCTCCCGGCGCAGCGGCAGCATGATTCTTGAGGGCAGCGCCTTGCAGGACTTGGACGAGGCCGGCTGGACGATGGTACGGGGCAGGCGAATTGGACTGGTGTCCCAGGACCCCGCCCAGGCCTTGAATCCGTACCTGACCATTGGTCGGCAAATGCTGGAATTGTTGCAATGTCACCGGGGCGTGAAGGGCGAGGCGGCCCGGTCAGAGGCCGAGGCCATGCTTTCCTCGGTAGGCCTGGGTGATCAGGCCCGCTTGCTGCAGCAATATCCTCACGAACTTTCCGGTGGCATGCAGCAGCGGGTGGTCCTGGCGCTTGCCCTGTTAGGCAAGCCGGCGGTGCTGGTGGCGGACGAACCCACTACCGCGCTGGATGTCACCACCCAGGCCCAGGTGCTGGCGTTGATCCGGGATCTCGCCAGCCAGACCGGCACTGCCGTGTTGCTGATTACCCATGACCTGGCGGTGGTGCGGGGTGTGGCCGATCGGGTCCTGGTGATGTACGGGGGACGGGTCCTGGAGCAGGGCCCCACCACAGAGATTATTGCCTCGGCCGGACATCCCTATACCTCCGGGCTGGTGGCCTGCGCGCCGGGACTGAATTCGATTCCCGGGACGGACCTGCCCTCCCTGCTTGGCCAGGCGCCGGGTGCGGGGAATTGGCCCGGGGGCTGTCCCTTCCATCCCAGGTGCCCCCGTAGCCAGGACGCCTGTGTTGTGCAGATGCCCGCCCTGGAGCCGGTTTCGCCGGGACATTTACGTGCCTGCTTTAATCCTGGAGGTGGGGCATGAGCCGGGTGCTGCAGGTGAGCGGACTGGGCATGCCGTTTGATGCCGCCGCCGGTGACGGAGTGGGATTGGAGGGTATCGACTTCGCCCTGGACAGCGGGCAGGTGCTGGGCGTCGTGGGAGAATCCGGCTCTGGCAAGACGACCCTGGCCCGGGCGCTGGCAGGCTTGCGCCCGATCCGCTCGGGAAGTATCCAGGTGATGGGAGAAGACCTGTTGCCATCTGGCCAGGTTCCGGGGCATCTCAGGCACCAGGTGCAAATGGTGTTTCAAAACCCGGTGGCCTCCCTGAATCCACGCATGACTATCCTGCAGAGCCTGGAAGAGCCCTTGAAAGTGCATCAATCCGGGATGCCGGGCGAGCAACGTCAGACCCGGGCCAGGCAGATGCTGGACCTGGTCGGCATGCCGGCGACGGCCTTGTCCGGCTACCCCCACCAGTTCTCCGGTGGCCAGTGCCAGCGCATTGCCATTGCCCGAGCCTTGATGGTTCAGCCTTCCTTGCTGATTTGTGACGAGGTGGTCAGCGCCCTGGATGTGTCGGTGCAGGCCCAGGTGCTGAACTTGCTAATGAGTCTGCAGCGGGAACTGGGCCTGGCCATGGTGTTTATCAGCCATGACCTGGCGGTGGTTCGTCATATCAGTGATCGGATTGTGGTGATTTACCGGGGCCGCCTGCTCGAACAGGGACCTGCCGAGACGCTGTGTGGCCAACCAGCCCATCCGTATACCCGGGACCTGCTGGCGGCAGTGCCAGGGGCGGGACCGGCCCGGCATCATCAAGCCGTGGCCGTTGCAGAGGCGTTGCCAGGGGGCTGCAGCTACCGACATCGCTGCGAGTTGGCATCCCCGGTGTGCCAGGAACAGGCGCCGGTGCTGGCGGATGTGGCTGCCGAGCACCAGGTGGCCTGTCACCACCCGCTTATCAACTAGGCGCGTCAATGACAGGCGTCAGACCTGGATCTCGCCCAGCGCATCGGCGATATCGGCCAGCAGCCCCGCGTCCCGCGGACTTGTCCCCGCCGGATACCTGCCCCGGACCCTGCCGTCCCGGCCGATAAGGAATTTCTCGAAATTCCAGTCGATATCCCCAGGGAACCCCTGTTCCTGGGCGCATAACCAGGCATAAAGTGGGTCTTTACCTGGGCCGTTGACCTCAATTTTGGCGGAAAGTGGAAAACTGACGCCGTATTTTGTGCTGCAAAAGGCCTGGATTTGCTCCGGCGTGCCCGGTTCCTGGGCTCCAAACTGGTTGCAGGGGACGCCCAGTACCGTGAAATCCATGCCCCGGAGCTCCTCGTGGAGGCTCTGAAGCTGCGCGTACTGGGGCGTATAGCCGCATTCGCTGGCCACATTTACCAGTAACACCACTTTGCCCCGGGTGGTCTCCAGCAATGGGCCGCTGCCATCCAGAGCAGCTAGGCTATAATCCGAGAATAAGTCCATTCTGTATTCCTCCTTGGCCATGTAACACCTTTAAGTGGCTGGCATTTTTGGGATGGGATAATTACCATACGCGATCCCGAATGGGGACCCGATTCTTTGGAGCCTTCGCATTATGAGCTTTGAACGCCCTTTTAAACTCGTTTCTTACCTGGCCGCCATGCTGCTGGCCATGTCTTCTGTTTCAGTGTTTGCAGAGGGCGATGCCGCCCGGGGCGCAGACCTGGCTGACACCTGTAAGGGATGCCACTTCATTCCCAATTACAAGAATTCCTACCCGGTGTACAAGGTGCCGAAGATCGGTGGCCAGAATGCGGAGTTCGTGATCGCAGCCCTGAAAGGTTATGCCAGTGGCGAGCGCAAGCACGACACCATGACCGCCCAGGCCGCCACGCTTTCGGACCAGGATATGTTGGATGTGGCCACTTACCTGTCCAGCCTTGGCGCCCCGCGTACCGCGGATGCAAGCGGACCGGTGAGTGACAAGGTCGCTACCTGCGCAGCCTGCCATGGTGATCGTGGTATCAGCGCCATGGGCATGTACCCGAACCTGGCCGGGCAGCACCACAGTTACCTGGAGAAGGCACTGCACGCCTACCGTGATGGAAGCCGCAAGAACCCCATCATGAGTGGTTTTGCCAGCGCACTGTCTGACGAGGATATTGAGGCGATCTCCTTGTACTTCTCCTCCCAGAAAGGCCTGTTTACCCCGGCCCTCTAGGCCCGATTGTTATCCGGATCCTGCCGGCCGCTGGCCGGCAGGTGTCCGTGGGGTGTTTTCCAGAGTGTTTTTCCCAGTGCTTTCGCCAGCCAGTCCGGCGGACGCGCTCTGCCGTGTCTGCAAATCCGCATCGGCTGTTTGCGTCGCGGTGAAAGGCTACAATGGGCACTTTGCCGCGGAGAACGGTTCATGCAGCAGGCGCCCTACAGCGTAGATTTCGACAACGGCATCACTGCCATTGATGTTGAGTATGTGCGGCCCATGCTGGATGCCAGCCACCTGGTGTTGCACCGGGGGCGCGCAGCGTTTGTCGATACCGGGACCAGCCACTCGGTACCCGGGTTGTTAAAGGCCATGGCGGACCGGGGAATAAGCCCGGAGCAAGTGGATTACGTCTTTGTCACCCACGTACACCTGGACCATGCCGGTGGCGCAGGCGCCCTGATGCAGGCTCTTCCCAAGGCGATTGCGGTGGTGCATCCCCGGGGTGCCCGGCACCTTGCGGAACCTGAAAAGCTGATTGCCGGAACCCGGGCTGTGTATGGCGACGAGGCCTTTGAACGTATGTACGGCGACATCATTCCGATTCCCGCCGAACGGATTCATGTACCCGAGGACGGAGAAACCCTGGAATTGGCCGGACGGCCCTTGCGAGTGATGTTTACCGAGGGCCACGCCCGTCATCATTACTGCCTGGCCGATCCCGAGGGCTCGGGGGTGTTCACCGGAGACAGTTTTGGGATTTCCTACCGGGAACTGGATAGCGATTCCGGGCCCTTCATCTTCCCCACCACCACCCCGGTGCATTTCGACCCGGAGGCTGCCCATGAGTCGGTAGACCGGATCATGGCCCTGGCGCCGACCTACCTGTTTCCCACCCACTTTAGCCGGATTGAGGCCTCGCCTCGCCTGGCCGAGGCCATGCATCAATGCCTGGATGCCTTTGTCGAACTGGCGCGCAAATACCGTGACCACGAAAATCGCAGCGAGATGATGCAGCGGGCCATGTTCGAGTGCCTGGACGGGCGCCTGGATGCTAACGGTTTCACCGGCGATCAGGACCAGCGGCACCGGATTCTGGACGATGATGTACGGCTGAACGTGCAGGGGCTGGAGTTCTGGCTGGATCATTCTGACCAGTAGGAACCGCCCCGGGCTCATACCAAGGTCGGTACTCGATGTTGCACGACAGCATGCTAAACTAATGGGCCCCGCGGCTCACCCGGGTACAGACGAGACGAACTAACCAAGAGGCAGGCATGATGGCAAGACTTCCTTCGGCTGGCGCGCGGTTTCGCGCTGCGGTTAATGAAGAGCAACCGCTGCAGGTGGTAGGCACGATTAATGCTTACACGGCCCTGTTGGCGGAACAGGCTGGCTTTAAAGCCATCTATCTTTCAGGCGCCGGTGTTGCTAACGCATCCTTTGGACTGCCTGACCTGGGCCTGACCACTCTTAATGATGTTTGCGAGGACATTCGCAGGATCACCGGCGCCACGGACCTGCCGTTGCTGGTAGACGCCGATACCGGCTGGGGACAGGCGTTCATGATCTCGCGCACGATCTCAGAAATGATTCGCGCCGGCGCCGCCGGTTGTCACCTGGAAGACCAGGTGCAGGCCAAGCGCTGCGGACACCGCCCGGGCAAAGCCCTGGTATCCAGCGAGGAAATGGTCGACCGGATCAAGGCCGGTGTTGACGGACGCCACGACGATGATTTTGTCATCATGGCCCGCACCGATGCCCATGCGGTAGAAGGTCAGCAGGCCGCCCTGGATCGGGCCGCCGCCTATGTGGAAGCCGGTGCCGATATGATCTTCGCCGAGGCCCTGGCAAGCCTGGATGAATATCGCGAGTTTACCGCCCAGATCAAGGTGCCGGTGCTGGCCAATATCACTGAATTTGGCAAGACCCCGATGTTCACCGTGGAAGACCTGGGTAGTGCCGGCGTGGCACTTGCCTTGTACCCGCTGAGTGCCTTCCGCGCCATGAGCGCGGCAGCCTTGATGGTCTACCAGGAACTGCGTACAAAGGGCACCCAGAAAGACACGCTACATCGCATGCAGACCCGCTCGGAACTTTACGAGGTGCTGGGTTATCACGAATATGAAAACAAGCTGGACGACTTGTTCGCCCAGGGTAAGGAATAATTTCGCTAATAAACAGGGAAGCCGCCAGGTCGGCCTTTTCAAAAAATAATCAGGAGATCAGCCCATGAGTGACAAGCAAAAAAAAGCCGGTGGTCTGGCTGGCGTCGTAGCAGGTAAAACCGCTATCGCTACAGTCGGGAAGGAAGGCGCAGGCCTGACCTATCGCGGCTACGACATCACGGATCTTGCTGACAAGGGTAGCTTCGAAGAGACCGCTTACCTGTTGCATTACGGGAAGCTTCCCACCGGGGCCGAATTGAAGGCCTATATCAAGCGTCTCAAAGGCCTCCGCGGATTGCCCGATGAGTTGAAAACATTGTTGGAAGCCATCCCTGCTACCGCACATCCCATGGACGTGATGCGTACCGGTTGTTCTTTCCTTGGCAACCTGGAGCCCGAGGGCGGTTTTGAGAACCAGCTGGACGTGGCCGATCGCCTGCTGGCGGTGTTCCCGTCCATCATTATCTACTGGCATCGCTTCCACACCGACGGTCTGCGCATTGATACCGAGACCGATGACGACAGTGTGGCCGGACACTTCCTGCACCTGCTGCATGACAAGGCCCCCAGTGAACAGCACCGTCGCAATCTGGACATCTCGCTGATCCTGTATGCCGAGCATGAGTTCAACGCGTCTACCTTCACTGCCCGGGTTATCACCGGCACCCTGTCGGATATGCATTCGGCGGTGACTGGCGCCATTGGCGCCCTTCGCGGCCCGCTGCATGGTGGCGCCAACGAGGCGGCCATGGAGCTGATCAACAAGTTCCGTAGCGTGGAAGAAGCCGAGGCTGGCGTGCTGGGCATGCTGGAGCGCAAGGACAAGATCATGGGCTTCGGCCATCGCGTGTACACGGTTTCTGATCCCCGCAACGCGTTTAACAAGCGCATGTCCAAGAGTCTGTCCGAAGAAGTTGGCGACACCTGGATGTATGACGTGTCCGAAACCGTTGAGCGGGTCATGTGGGAGCAGAAGAAATTGTTTGCCAACGCCGACTTCTTCTCGGCAAGCGCCTACCATTTCATGGGCATCCCCACCTACCTGTTCACGCCGATTTTTGTCTGCTCGCGTATCACTGGTTGGGCTGCTCATATCATGGAGCAGCGTGCTGATAATCGCTTGATTCGTCCGGCAGCCGATTACATTGGCCCGAGCCTTCAGAAATGGGTCGCCCGCGAAGACCGGACTTGATTCAAGTTAGTCAGTAATTTTTTCAGAAGTATTCATGTCTGAACGTGACGCTAACTCCACCTGCAGTGCCGATCCGGACCAGGCACTGCAGGACATCGCGAATTACGTGACTGATGTTGAGATCGATAGCGAGCTGGCCTTGAGCACAGCCCGTTATTGCCTTATGGATGCGCTGGCTTGCGGCTTCCAGGCGCTTGAATACCCGGCGTGTACCAGGTTGCTCGGCCCGCTGGTCCCGGGGGCCACCATGTCTGGTGGATCTCGTGTTCCCGGCACTTCCTACGAACTGGATCCGGTGCAGGGCGCGTTCAATATTGGCGCGATGGTTCGCTGGCTGGATGCAGACGACTCCTGGCTGGCGACCGAATGGGGTCACCCCTCGGACAACTTCGGTGGCATCCTGGCAGTGGCGGATTACCTGAGCCGCAAGAACCTGCTCGAAGGCAAGGCGCCGATCAGCGTCGGTGAAGTGCTGGTGGCCATGGTGAAGGCCCATGAAATTCAGGGCGTCCTGGCATTGGAAAACAGCTTCAACCAGGTTGGCCTTGATCATGTGTTGCTGGTCCGGGTGGCAACCTCTGCGGTGGTCACCAGGATGTTGGGCGGCAGCCGAGAGCAGATTATCAACGCGCTATCCAATGCCTGGATCGACGGTGGCGCCCTGGGTACTTTTCGTCATGGGCCCAATGCAGGTTCCAGGAAGAGCTGGGCCGCCGGCGATGCAACCAGTCGCGGCGTGCGTCACGCGCTGATGGCCATGACCGGTGAGATGGGTTACCCCTCAGCACTGTCGGCGTCCACGTGGGGCTTCTTCGACGTGCTGTTCAAGGGCAAGCCGTTCACCCTCACCCGGGGCTTTGGCAGCTACGTAATGGAAAATATGTTGTTCAAGGACGGCATTGATGGTGACCGGGTGGAAGAGAAGCTCCCCGTTGGCCATCTCAAACGACGGGAAGAGGGGATTTCCGTGTTGCTGAAGAAATTCGAGGCCAGCATCCGTGATCGCCTGACCGGCGAGCAATTCAGCGCCCTGACCGAGTTGTGCTCGGACCAGGCCAGGCTGGAAAGCGCCCCGGTCAACGAGTTCATGGCCCTGCTGGTCCACGCCGGCTAATGGGACGGGGCGCACAAGCGCGCCCTGCGCTATACTCCGCCGCCCGCTCGGTAGTCTGAAGGGGAGGCGGATATGGCTGACGAAGAATTGCTGTCGCGCATCGGTGCCGGTGCGGCTGAACTTGGATTTGACCTGGACTCGACCCAGAAAGGCCAGCTGCTGGATTACCTCCAGGAGATGGTTCGTTGGGGTCGTGCCTATAATCTGACTGCGATTCGCGATATCAAGCAAATGGTGCCTTTGCACTTGCTGGACAGCCTGACGGTGATTCCCCATGTGCGCGGCCCCAGGGTGATAGACCTGGGAACCGGCGCTGGATTGCCGGGAATCCCGCTGGCGATAGTGCGGCCTGAGTTCAAGGTATGGCTGATGGATTCTTCGGCCAAGAAGTGCCGATTCCTGCGTCATGTAGTGACCAGGCTGGGTTTGCAGAACGTGGAAGTCGTCCAAAGCCGTGCGGAAAACTACCGCCCGGAACAGGGCTTTGATACCGTGGTCAGCCGGGCAGTCGGGACCCTGGGTCTTTTGATGGATCTTTCGGCTCATCTTTGCGAGTCCGGAGCGCTGTTTCTGGCCATGAAAGGCCAGTTCCCCGAGGCCGAACTGGCCGGCGTGGATGAACGGTTTAAGGTGAATGAAGTCCTGGCATTGAAGGCGCCGGGTGTAGAGGCTGACCGCCACCTGGTGGTCTGCACCAGGCTCTAGCTATAAAGAGACTAATTAACGATGGCCAGCATAATCGCGATAGCAAACCAGAAAGGTGGGGTGGGTAAAACCACCACATGCGTGAATCTGGCAGCCTCCCTGGCAGCAACCAAGCGCCGGGTACTTCTTGTTGATATGGATCCCCAGGGCAATGCCACCATGGGTTGCGGTGTGGAAAAGCGAGAGCTTGAACGCACCTCCTGCGATGTGTTGCTGGGAGATGCCAGCGCGGCCGAGACCATGATTCACCTGGATGAGGCCAAGTTCTGGCTGATTCCCGGAAATGAAGACCTGACCGTGGCAGAGGTTCAGTTGCTGGGTGAAATTGGCAGGGAAATGCGCCTGCGTACAGCCCTGGCGGAAGTGGTGGATCAGTTTGACTACGTGCTGATTGACTGCCCTCCATCGATTAACATGCTGACCGTCAATGCCCTGACTGCCGCCACCGGCGTGTTGATCCCCATGCAGTGCGAGTACTACGCGCTGGAAGGGCTGACTGCGTTGATAAGCACCATCGACCAGATTCGTTCGACGGTAAATCAGCGCATCGAGTTGATGGGCTTGCTCCGGACCATGTTTGATCCCCGGAACAACCTGTCCAATGAAGTATCCAGCCAATTGATCCTGCATTTCGGCGAAAAGGTGTACCGGACAGTCATACCGCGCAATGTGCGCCTGGCCGAGGCGCCCAGCTTTGGGATGCCTGCCCTGTACCATGACAAGAGTTCCCGGGGCGCCCTGGCGTACCTGGCCCTGGCTGGCGAAATGATTCGCCGCCAGGAGGACGAGCAACGTGCTGCAACGGCCTGATAGAATCGGGCGATATCGACAAAAGAAATCGAGACGGTAATGGTGGGAAAACGTAAAACTCTCGGGCGCGGGCTAGATGCCCTGCTCAGCCCCAGTTCCAGGGACAAGCGGGAAGCAGCTGACAGCGGTGAGCTGCGTCATCTGCCCATCGACTTGTTACAGCGGGGCAAATATCAGCCCCGGCACGACATGCGTCCGGAAAGCCTGCAGGACCTGGCCGACTCCATCAAGGCCCAGGGTGTTGTTCAGCCCATCGTGGTCAGGCCGATCAAGTCTGCCCCCGGCCAGCCCAAGCGTTACGAGATCATTGCCGGCGAGCGCCGCTGGCGGGCTTCCCAGATGGCGGGCCTCCAGGAGATGCCGGCGGTAATCCGTGATGTTCCTGATCAAGCCGCCGTGGCCATGGCGCTTATTGAGAATATCCAGCGGGAGAACCTGAATCCCCTGGAAGAGGCCCAGGCCCTGACCCGCCTGATTAATGAATTTGAGATGACCCACCAGCAGGCCGCGGACGCCGTGGGCCGCTCCCGGGCCGCAGTCAGCAACCTGCTCAGGCTGCTGGAACTGGCAGATGAAGTGAAGGCCATGGTGGAAGAGCGCCGCTTGGAAATGGGCCATGCCCGTGCCCTGCTCGGCCTGCCCTCTGCCAGGCAGCAAGTCGAGGCCGCCATGACGGTGGCCAGCAAGGGCTTTTCGGTACGTGAGACCGAGGCCCTGGTCAGGCGCCTGCTCAAGCCCCAGCCGGACACCCCGGCTAAACCTGCCGTTGACCCGGATGTCCGGGTCCTGGAAGGCGAGCTTGGCGAGAAGTTGGGCACCAAGGTGAAGATCCAGGGCTCAGCCGGCGGGAAAGGCAAGCTGGTTATCGCCTACAATAGTGCTGATGAGCTGGAAGGTATCCTCGGTCATATTCATTAGGAGGCCTAAAGTGGTCTCAATTGGCCGTTTTTCAGCGGAAACTGTACCAATTTCCGGTTTTTGCGTTGCGGGAAAGTTGCTCAGCATTTATACTTCCGCGGCTTTCAGCGATGGGCTATCCCTACAATGAACATTCCGGCCAAAACCGTGCCCGGGAAGATTGTTGTTTGGCAGGCCTTGATAACTCTGGTTTGTGCGGTTCCCTGGGCAATTTTTGGTGGGATTCACGCAGGCGCAGGGGCTGTTTTGGGAGGCGGGATCAGTGTCTTTTTGACTCTGTATTTCGCGGTCAAGGTGTTCTCGGTGGATGCTAAGAAGGATCCACAGGGGGCGATGTCGGCGTTCTTCAGGGCGGAAGCCTTGAAACTGGTCCTGGCGGCGGTGATTTTTTCACTGGTGGCCAAGTACCTGGCCCACTTGTTTCTCCCGGTGATAAGCACGTTTATCGCCACGTTGGCGGTTTACTTGTTCGCATTGATTTTTACACGGTTAGATCCAGCAGGTATTGGCAGGTAGGACATGGCTAGCGCAGCACAGTCTCCCACAGAGTACGTCACTCACCACCTTACCCACCTTTCTGTGGGCGAAGGCTTCTGGACGTTTAATGTTGATACCCTCTTCTGGTCCTGGGTAACCGGCATCATCTTTTTGTCCCTGTTCTACGCCGCCGCCCGCAAGGCGACCGCCGGTGAGCCGGGGAAACTGCAGAATTTCGTGGAAATACTGGTGGATTTCGTCGACAACTCGGTTGCTGACGGTTTTCATGGCCCCCGGGGTTTCGTCGCGCCGCTGGCCCTGACGGTCTTCTTCTGGGTACTGCTGTGGAACATGCTGGATTTGATTCCGGTTGATTTGCTGCCCTGGCTGGCCAGCACCGTTGGAATCCACTACCAGCGCATCGTGCCCTCGGCCGACATGAATGCCACCTTTGGCCTGTCATTGTCAGTACTGGCGCTGATCATTATTTACAGTATCA
>CAKZML010000038.1 GCA_937128475.1 uncultured Chromatiales bacterium | reverse complement strand
GTGAGAAAGTCGGCGCCTTCACCCTGTTCGCCACCCATTATTTCGAGCTGACAACACTGACCCAGGAACTGGCTGCCTGCGCCAATGTGCACCTGGACGCCACCGAGCACGGCGACAAGCTGGTGTTCCTGCACTCGGTGAAAGACGGCCCTGCAAACCAGAGTTACGGTCTGCAAGTTGCCTCACTGGCAGGGGTGCCCAAACCGGTCATTGCCCGGGCGCGCAAATACCTGCATCAACTGGAATCACAGCGCGATCAGCAGGCCGCCCCACCCCAGGGAGAACTGGCGCTGTTCGCGATGGAACCGGAAGAAGAACTGGAAAATCCGGTGATTGAGGCGCTCACAGATATTGACCCGGATTCACTCAGCCCCAGGCAGGCGCTGGAGGAACTCTATCGTCTGAAGAAACTGCTGGACTAGCGTTATTCGTCCCGCTGGAAGCTTCCGTGGGACAGGAAGTAATCGGTTTGGCGGGCCACCTCGGGAGAGAACACCAGTCCCGAGTGATTCAGCGGCAAGACCAGGTGATCGCTAATGCCGGGCAGTCGGGTTTCACAGACGCTGACCGTGCCATCGTTTGGAACCTCCAGTTGGTCAACCAGCCGTCCCAGCCCCACACCCATGGAGCCTGCAATAACACCCACAGCCCACTCCCCTTTCCAGTCCGGCAACGCCTTGTCCAGCGCCTGGGCCAGGGATTTTCCAGCGACTACCTTGCCGCCGGGAAGAGTCTGTAACCGCTCGCCGGCTCTGCTACCGCGCAACGGAGAACCCAGGCATACCACCCGGCCCACCCGGGACGGTGGCTGGGAATTCAGCATTTTGAGGATCAGCAAACCACCCAGGCTATGACCCACCAGGTGCACCGTCTCGGAGTCTATCGACTCCACAAACTCGAACAGACTCTGGATATTGCCGTCCAGATCGGTGCGCAGGGAGGGGTATCCGAACAGGTGTACCTGGCGGTCAGAAGACAGGCGGGCAAGATGCTGGCCTAGACGGGACATGACAGCACTGGGCATCCACAGCCCGTGAAGCAGCACCACTGCTTCACGGTTGTGAGATGAATGATTCATCGTGATCTAGTCGGCAGCCGGCTCCGAGGAGCTCTCTTCCACCTTGCGGCGCAAGCGAATATTGAGCTCGCGCAACTGGGCGTCGCTGACCACACCGGGGGCGTCGGTAAGCGGACAGGCCGCGGTCTGGGTCTTGGGGAAGGCGATGACTTCACGAATACTGTTGGCGCCAACCATCAACATGACCAGGCGATCCAGGCCGAAGGCGATGCCGCCATGGGGCGGGCAACCGAACTTCAACGCATCCAGCAGGAAGCCGAATTTTTCACGGGCTTCTTCTTCACCAATGTCCAGCAGGCGGAACACCGTGGACTGCATGTCCTGGCGATGAATACGCACTGAGCCACCACCGATTTCAGAACCATTCAGTACCATGTCGTAAGCGCGGGACAGGGCACCCTTGGGGTGCGCAGCCAGCTCGGCAGGGTCGCTATTCTTGGGTGCGGTAAACGGATGATGCAGGGCGGCCCAACGCTTGTTGTCGGCGTCCCACTCAAACATCGGGAAGTCCACCACCCAGACCGGACGCCAGGCGTCTTCGATCATGTCGAGATCTTCACCCAGTTTTCCGCGCAGCGCGCCCAGGGCGTCATTCACGATCTTGGTCGAGTCAGCGCCAAAGAAGATGATGTCGCCAGATTGTGCGCCGGTGCGTGACAGGATGCCGTCTATGGCCTCGTCGGTGAGGAACTTCAGGATCGGTGCCTGCAGACCATCACGACCAGCAGCCACGTCATTGCACTTCACCCAGGCCAGACCGCGGGCGCCGTAACGGGCCACGAAGGCAGTGTATTCATCGATCTGCTTGCGGCTGATTTTCGAACCACCGGGCACCTTGAGCGCCGCCACACGTCCCTCGGGATCATTGGCCGGGCCGGAGAACACCTTGAAGTCCGCATCCTTGAGCAAGTCACCGACTTCAACCAGTTCAAGCGGAATACGCAGGTCAGGACGATCGATACCGAAACGGTCCACAGACTCCTGCCAGGTCATCCGGGGGAACGGATCGGGAAGATCCACATCCATAACTTCCTTGAACAGCGCGCGGATCATGGTTTCCATGGTCTGCATGATCTCCTCTTCACTGAGGAAGCTGGTCTCGATATCCAACTGGGTGAATTCCGGCTGACGATCGGCGCGCAGATCCTCGTCGCGGAAGCAACGAACAATCTGGTAGTAACGATCCATGCCCGACATCATCAACAACTGTTTAAACAGCTGGGGTGACTGGGGCAGGGAGAAAAACTTGCCCTGGTGGGTACGACTGGGCACCAGGTAATCGCGGGCGCCTTCGGGGGTCGCCTTGGTGAGCATCGGGGTTTCCACATCCACAAAACCCTCGGCGTCCAGGTGCCGACGCAGCACACCGGTAACCTTATGACGCAGCAGCAGGTTGCGCTGCATGTCCGGGCGACGCAGGTCCAGGTAGCGGTAGCGCAAGCGCAGCTCTTCGCTGGTCTTTTCATCGTGGTGGAAAGGCGGGGTCTCCGACTCGTTCAGGACTTCGATTTCCTGGGCAAGGATTTCAATCTTGCCGGTGGGCAGCTTGTCATTGATCGTGCCCTCGGGCCTGGGACGCACCAGGCCTTTGACCCGCAGCACGTATTCGCCACGAACCCGCTCGGCATCGCCAAACACCTCTGGACGATCCGGATCGAAAACTATCTGCACCAGGCCATAGCGATCGCGCAGATCGACAAAAATCACACCTCCGTGGTCACGCCGGCGATGCATCCAGCCGGCGACCTCCACTTCCTGGCCGATGTGGGTGTCATTAATATTTCCGCAGTAATGGGTTCGCATGATCAACTGATCCGTAAAAATGGGGTCCGTCGCGGAACCCCTGAGAAAAATAAGGGCCGGAATTTTAAGTCCCGGGGGACTGTGAAGCAAGGCTGGCAGCCTGCTCCGGTGACGTCCACCGGGGCACGACAACCCCCAGCGAAATAATCATTTTCAGGGCCTGGTCCACTTCCATATCCAGTTCTATGATCTCATCACCGGGGACCATGATAATAAATCCTGAGGTCGGGTTGGGCGTGGTAGGTACAAATACACAAACCGTATTCTCGCCCAGCTTCGACTGGACTTCGCCGAGTTGCTCCGAGGTCTTGAACGCCAGACTCCAAATTCCCTTCTTGGGATATTCCACCAGCAATACCTTGTTAAAGGCCTTGCCCTGGTCCGACAGCACGGTTTCCGCGAAATTCTTGGCGCCACCATAAATGGTTCTGATGAACGGAATGCGGTCCAGAACGCCTTCCCAGATTTCCAGCAGGCGACGACCGAGCAAATTGGCCGCCAACACACCGGTTGCCAGCAACACACAGAAAGCCAGGACAATGCCCAGGCCCGGAATGTGAATTCCCAGGAGCACGTCAGGCCGGTACTCCAGGGGCAATAACAACAGGGTCTGGTCCATCAAGCCAACCAGGAAACGCACCACCAGGAAAGTAACGCCCACGGGCAACCACAGCAGCAGGCCGGCCACCAGGTAGCGACGCAACGACCTTCCGGTAGGAACTGATTCCGCAATCATGTCTATTCCTTGCTTGAAGAACCGGTGGTGGAACCGGAGGAGGAACCGGAGGAGGAACTGCTGGACGAGCCGTCGCTGGCCAGGTTCCGTCGCTTGTCTTTGTCTTTTTTGAAGTCGGTCTCGTACCAACCCGATCCTTTCAGGCGAAAACGTGGCGCTGAAAGCAGGCGCTTAAGTTCCTCTGCTCCACACTCAGGACAAAACCTGAGGGGCTCCTCGGCTATTTTCTGAAGCGCTTCCAGCACGTGCTCGCACTTTTGGCACTGATACTCGTAAATCGGCATGTCTGGGTTCCCGTACACGATTGCACTGGCAGCGGGCCTGGCGGCCTCGCTGCCTGAAAGATTGAGCGATTCTACAGGCTCCGGGCTGTTTAGGCAGCACGGATAAACGACAAGTGGTCGGACTCCACCTCCACCGTAATGGTATCCCCGGGGGCGAATTCGCCTGCAAGTATCCGCTGAGCCAAGGGATTTTCCACTTGCTGCTGGATGGCGCGCTTCAATGGCCGGGCCCCGTAGACCGGGTCATACCCCGCATCTGCAAGGCGATCCATGGCCGGATCGCTGATAACCAGCTGCAAATCCCGCTCAGCCAGGCGCTGGCGCAAGCGTCCAACCTGGATATCCACAATGCGGCGGATCTCTTCCCTGCCAAGGGGATGGAAGACCACCACGTCATCGACCCGGTTGATAAATTCAGGCCTGAAGTGCTGTGACACCACCTCCATGACCGCAGACTTCATGCGCTCGTAATTTGCCTCCCCGGCCAGGTCCTGGATTCTTTGTGAGCCCAGGTTGGAGGTCATGACGATCACCGTATTGCGGAAATCCACGGTACGCCCGTGTCCGTCGGTGAGCCGACCGTCATCCAGCACCTGCAACAAGACGTTGAAAACATCCGGGTGAGCCTTTTCAATCTCATCCAGCAGGATCACCGAGTAGGGCCGACGCCTTACCGCCTCGGTGAGGTAGCCGCCTTCCTCGTAACCCACGTAGCCCGGAGGGGCACCGATCAGCCGGGCCACCGAGTGCTGTTCCATGAATTCGGACATATCGATGCGCACCATAGCGTCTTCGGAATCAAACAAAAATTCCGCCAGGGCCTTGGTGAGTTCGGTCTTGCCTACACCGGTGGGACCCAGGAACAGGAACGAGCCGTTGGGCCGATTTGGATCGGACAACCCGGCCCGCGAGCGACGGATGGCATCGGAGACGATGGCCAACGCCTCGGCCTGGCCGACCACTCTGCGCTGCAGGTTATCTTCCATGCGCAGCAGCTTTTCCCGCTCTCCCTCGAGCATCTTGGTCACAGGAATTCCGGTCCACTTGGACACCACTTCGGCAACTTCCTCGTCGGTGACCTTGTTACGCACCAAAGTGTGCTCCTGGGACTCCGCCTCACTGGCAGCGGCCAGCTGTTTTTCCAACTCGGGAAGGCGTCCGTACTGCAATTCCGACATACGCCCCAGGTCACCGGCCCTCCTGGCGGTCTCCAGTTCCAGGCGCAGTTTTTCAATGTCTTCCTTGATTTGGGTAGCGCCCTGGGAGGCCGCCTTCTCGGCTTTCCAGATTTCGTCCAGGTCCGAGTATTCCCTTTCCAGTCGATCAATCTCTTCCTGCAGCACGCCCAGCCGCTTGCGGGAACCCTCGTCACTTTCCTTGGACAGGGCCTCGCGCTCGATCTTCAACTGGATGGTTCTGCGCTCCAGCTTGTCCATGGACTCGGGCTTGGAATCAATTTCCATGCGAATCCGGGAACCGGCCTCATCGATCAGGTCGATGGCCTTGTCAGGCAGCTGTCGATCAGTGATATAGCGATGGGACAGGGTCGCCGCCGCCACAATGGCCGGGTCCGTGATGTCCACACCGTGGTGAACCTCGTAACGCTCCTTGAGCCCACGCAAGATCGCGATGGTGTCTTCCACAGAAGGCTCTTCCACCAGGATTTTCTGGAAGCGACGCTCCAGCGCCGCATCCTTTTCAATGTACTTGCGGTACTCATCCAGGGTGGTGGCGCCGACACAGTGCAACTCTCCACGGGCCAGGGCAGGCTTGAGCATATTGCCCGCATCCATCGCCCCTTCGGCCTTGCCGGCACCGACCATGGTATGCAGTTCATCGATGAACAGGATCACCTGCCCTTCCTGCTTGGCCAGGTCGTTGAGTACGCCCTTCAGACGCTCCTCAAACTCGCCGCGGAACTTCGCGCCGGCGATCAGCGAACCCATATCCAGTGACAGGATGCGCTTGTTCTTCAAACTCTCGGGGACCTCGCCGTTGACGATGCGCAGGGCCAGGCCCTCCACGATGGCGGTCTTGCCCACGCCGGGTTCGCCAATCAGCACCGGGTTGTTCTTGGTTCGGCGCTGTAGCACCTGCACCGTGCGACGAATTTCGTCATCCCGACCAATCACCGGATCCAGCTTGCCCTGCTCGGCGCGCTCGGTGAGATCAATAGTGAATTTCTCCAGGGCCTGGCGGGACTCCTCGGCATTGGGGTCATCCACGTTCTGCCCGCCGCGCATCTCGGTAATGGCGGTTTCCACTGCAGCCTTGACGACTCCGGTATCGCGCAGCAAGTGTCCCAGCGCACCCTTGTCTTCCAGGGCTGCCAGCACGAACAGTTCACTGGAGATGTATTGATCATTCCGCTGCTGAGCCAGTTTGTCGCATACATTCAATAACTTGCCCATGTCATTGGACATATGGACATCACCGCCTGCGCCCTCGATACGGGGCAGCCGGTCGATGGTGTCTCCTAACTGGGAACGCAACAGGTTGATGTTGCCACCGGCCTTGCCCAGCAGATGGCGCACTGTTCCGCCTTGCTGGTCCAGCAGCGCCACCATCAGGTGAACCGGTTCGATGAATTGATGATCACGGCCCACGGCCAGCGACTGGGCGTCGCCCAGGGCCATTTGGAACTTGCTTGTAAGTTTATCCATGCGCATAACTTCATGCCCTCAAAAGGATTCAATCTGAACCCTGATTTGGGGGCTACACGGACAATTTCAATGCCCGCAAGCGCTGGAAAGGCTAGTGGGTAAAGCGGTGGGTGAGTTCTATCACGCCGATACCGGCGGCAATCAAT
>CAKZML010000037.1 GCA_937128475.1 uncultured Chromatiales bacterium | reverse complement strand
CCGTGGGCCCGGACATAGCGCAGGCCCACCAGCCATTCGTACCAGCGTGAGGTGATGAAATTCATTCGTATCTCAATGCCTCTGCCGGTTCTACCGCCGCCGCACGGCGTGCAGGATAAATCGTTGCCAGCAAGGTCAACACCAGGGCTGTGCCACCAATCCACAGTACATCGGCGCTACGAAGATCCGTGGGAAGTTCGGTGATGTAATAAACGCTGGCAGGGAAAACCTCGAACCCGAACATCTGCTCCAGAAATGGCACTACAGTATTCAGGTTCGTCGCAAGGGCCACGCCCAGACCGACGCCCAGCAAGGTACCCGCCCATCCCAGGATGGCGCCCTGGATCATAAAGGTCCTGATCACGCTGGCCGGACTCAGCCCGACCGTGCGAAGAATTGCGATATCTGTTTTTTTCTCGCTGACCAGCATGACCAGTGAACTGACAATATTAAACGCCGCTACTGCCACCACCAGCATCAGGATCAACGACATCATGGTTTTCTCAATGGCGATAGCGCGAAAATAGCTGGCGTTCTCCACGCTCCAGTCCCTGGCCACTAATGACGAATCCCCCAGGCTGCTTACCCATTCAACCGCCATTCTTGGTGCCTGGAATATATCCTGGTACTGCAAGCGAATTCCGGTCACCGCATCGCCCAGTCCCGCTATGGACCGCGCATCATCAATATGAATTAACGCCAGGGTGCCGTCGTGATCCTGAAGACCTACCTCGAAGATGCCGCTCACCACAAAGCGCACCAGGCGTGGTGTGACCGAACCTGTAATTGCATTGCCTTGTGGAACCATCACGGTCACGCCATCACCGGCGTTGACCCCCAGGGTAATCGCCAGGGCCCGGCCCAGGATGACATGACGCTTGCCCGGTTGAAGACCGGGCAAGGTTCCAAGCAGCATGTGCTCGCCAATTTGTGATACCCCGGTTTCCAGGGCGGGATCAATTCCTCGCACACGAGCCGGGGCCAGGTCACTGCCGTGACTCAACATCGCTTCCAGCGCCACATACGGCGCAGCGGCCACAACGGACGGAGCCTCGGCGGCCTGCTTCAATAATGCCTGCCAGTTTTCCAGCTTGCCGTCATCGGTGCTGACCGAGGCATGAGAAGTCATACTCAACAGGCGATGGCGCAACTCCCCTTCGAACCCGTTCATCACCGACAGCACAACAATAAGCGCAGCCACCCCTAGCGCAATACCCAACAGGGACGCCATGGAAATGAACGATACAAAGTGATTTCGGCGACGCGCTCTCAGGTAGCGCAGTCCGACGAAAACTTCCAGGGGATAAAACATGCAACTCCCGCGCTGTTCTCACTCCCACGCGCTGCGCGGGTCGAAGGCCGGGGATTATCCCACAGGCCGCACACTCATTCTGCCTTTAACGCAGGCGAACCTCTAGCAATCTGCCTAGTCGCACCTCTGAAGTACTCAAGGTTGCCCCCAATGCATAAAGCTCCACCCCGGATTCCTCAGCCAGTTCAAGGGTCTGTGCATACACAGGGTCAATATTCACGGCCGGGCAAACCACGTCTATATCTTCACGCTGAACGCAGTACACCAGCCCGCAACGATAGCCTTCTTTTTTCAGCTCGATTAACTCGCGCAAATGCCGGCTGGCACGCTCGCTCACCGCATCCGGAAAAACCGCCACACCCGGCTCATCGGCCTCACCTGCGGTTGTCACATTCTTCACTTCAAGATAACAACGCTCATCACCCCGAGAGGATGTCAGCAGGAAGTCCAACCTGGAACTCCCCAGGCTTACCTCTCGGCGAATGACATCAAACACCGCCAGCTGCGGTATCAACCCAATCTCCAGCGCCGCGTTGACCAGTCCATTGCTGGTACCCGTGTTGATGCCCACCAGACAACCCTCCACCGGCTCGGCCAGCTCCCATGACCAGCGATATTTCCTGGCCGGATTCGCCGTATCCCGCAGCCAAACGCGCATGCCGGGCATATTCAGGCCTAGCATTGAACCGGTGTTGGGGCAGTGCACCGTCAACTCCGTCCCATCTTCAAATCTCACATCTGCAAGAAAACGCTTATAGCGCTTGATCAATCGAGCAGGAACCAGGAGAGGATCGAACAACACAGACATCAAATATCAAGCCAGCTAACAGAGAAGGTTTACCGCTGAATTCACCAGGGAGTTTCAGCGCAAGAGCTGGCACTTTACCGCCTTGCACACCGTCGAACCAGCCAACGGACGCCACTCCGGCAGGGCTCCCCGGGTTTATTCAATCCGGGGGCCAGTGCTATAGTCAGCTACACGTAGTTAGGGGATGTTGAATGAAAATCAAGATATTGCTGGCAACAATGCTTCTGGGCCTTACCGGCACTGCACAAGTCTCGGCAGATACCTTGTTGATCGACGAAGTGACCCGCAACAGCGCAGACCAGGCCGACAGGCCCGGTGGCGGCTTGAGCATGAACGACGTTGAAGAAAAATTTGGAGAACCCCTGCGCAAGTACTCCGCGGTGGGTACCCCGCCCATTACTCGCTGGGAATATGCTGACTACCTGGTTTATTTCGAAGGCAGCACGGTGCTGCACAGCGTTCGCAAGCACCAATCCACCCAAAACTCGAAATAACCCGACTTACCCCCGACGGTACCTGACCAGACCGCCACTCCCAATGCCCATGGCTGTGAGATAATCCCGCCTTTTCCCGGATAACTACTCGACATGGCCTCCAGCCCAATCAAGGTCCCCACACCCCCTACCCGCGCCGGCAGAACGTCTCGCTGGGGACAGTTGTATGGCGCTGCATTTTCCCTCGCGGTTATTGAGGCGGCCAAATCCCATCCCGCGCCGGTAGTGGTGATCACACCAAGTGTTGGCGAAGCGGACCAACTGCGTAAGGAACTGGACTTTTTCGCTGGAAGTGAAATACCGGTCATGCAGATGCCCGACTGGGAAACCCTGCCCTACGACGTCTTCTCGCCTCATCCGGATATAACCTCCGAGCGCATCACCACCCTTCACAAGCTTCCGGGCATGCGCTCGGGCGTGCTGGTGATTGCCGCCGCCACCCTGATACAACGGCTGCCCCCAAGAAGCTATATCGACGGCTCCAGCCTGGTGATCCAGACCGGGGACAACCTGGAACTGAACAGTTTTCGACTCAGGCTGGAATCGGCAGGCTATACCTGCGTCAGCCAGGTCATGGAGCACGGCGAATTCGCGGTCAGGGGCTCGCTGATAGACCTGTTCCCCATGGGCAGTGAACTGCCCTTCCGGATCGACCTGTTTGATAATGAAATCGACACCATCCGCTCCTTCCAGCCATCGGACCAAAGAACCGAGGAAAAACTGGAAACAGTTGAACTGCTTCCGGCCCGGGAATTTCCGCTGAACGAACCGGGCATCAGTGGATTCAGACAACGTTTCCGGGCGCGCTTTGACGTGGATCATCGGCAGGCCATGCCCTACCGGGACGTGTCCGCCGGCAATGCCGGCAACGGCATTGAATACTACCTGGCCCTGTTTTTTGACGAACTGGAGAGCCTTTTCGATTACCTGCCCGAGCAGACTCTGCTGGTGGAGGCCAACAAGGCCAGGGATGTATTCCCCCAGGTTTGGCAGGACATGGGGGAGCGTTTTGAGTCCCGCCGCCACGACATCGAACGACCGCTACTGAGCCCGCACGAGATTGCCCTGGAACCCGGGGAACTGGAACAGAACTGGACCCGCTTCCCTTCCTTGTCAGCCCAGTCATTCGAATTGACTCCGGACCAATCTGAAAGTGGCGTGAACTTCTCCAGCAAGCGCCCACCCCAACTCGCGGTGGATCACCGTTCCGAGGACCCGGCAAAGGCCTTGTTTGATTTTCTGGATGGCTTCGGTGGCCGGGTGCTGATCGCCGCCGAGTCTACCGGTCGCAGGGAAGCCATGCTCGACCTGCTGACAGGCCGGGGAAAACGTGTTCCGGTAACTGAATCATGGCAGCATTTCCTGGCAAGTAACGCGGATCTTGCGATTACCGTAGCCCCTTTGGAAAACGGCCTGCTGCTGGAATCTCCGGCCCTGGCGATCATCGCCGAGGGGCAGCTGTTTGGTGACCGGGCAAAGCAACAACAACGCCGTCGCCGGCGCAGCGAGCGAGACCCGGAAGCTATCATCAGGGATCTCACCGACTTGCGGGCGGGCGCACCGGTAGTTCACGAAACCTGCGGTATCGGTCGCTACCTGGGACTGGAAATTATCGAGGCCGGTGGCAGGCTTAATGAGTTCCTGGCGCTGGAATATGCCGGCAGTGACAAGCTGTACGTTCCGGTCCACGACCTGCACCTGATTTCCCGCTACACCGGAGCCGCGGTAGAAAATGCCCCGCTGCACAGACTCGGCAGCGAGCAATGGTCCAGGGCCAAAAAGCGGGCCGCCGAGAAAATACGCGACGTGGCCGCTGAGCTGCTGGACTTGTACGCAAGACGTGCAGCCAGGCAAGGACAGCAGTACAAGATCGACCAACGCGAGTACCTGAGTTTTCAGGCCGAGTTCCCCTTCGACGAGACCGTGGACCAGGCCCAGGCCATTGAAGCGGTCCTTGAGGATATGGCGGGACCCCAGCCCATGGATCGGGTTGTCTGCGGCGACGTGGGCTTCGGCAAGACCGAGGTTGCACTCAGGGCCGCCTTCATCGCAGTCCAGAATCAGCAACAGGTGGCTGTGTTGGTTCCCACCACCTTGCTTGCGCAACAGCACTACCAGACATTCGTGGATCGATTCGCGGACTGGCCGGTGCGGATCGAAGTACTGTCACGATTCCGTAGCAACAAGGAAACCGAAAAAGTACTCAAGGGTCTGGCAGATGGCCGCGTGGACATCGTGATTGGCACTCACAAGCTGTTGCAGCCTTACATCAAGTTCAAACAACTGGGCCTGGTAATTGTCGATGAAGAACACCGCTTCGGAGTTCGACAAAAAGAGCGATTGAAATCCCTGCGCGCAGAGGTGGATTTGCTGACCCTGACCGCTACGCCTATACCCAGGACCTTGAACATGGCACTGGGCGGACTGCGGGGCCTGTCTCTAATCACCACCCCGCCCGAAGAACGACTGGCAGTGAAGACTTTCGTCAGTGAATGGAATGACAGCCTGATACGGGAAGCCTGCCTGCGGGAAATCAAGCGCGGCGGGCAGATCTACTTCCTGCACAACGAAGTGACCAACATTGAGCAAATGGCCGCCAGGCTGGGCGAACTGATTCCCGAGGCCCGGATACGAGTGGGCCATGGACAGATGCGTGAACGTGACCTTGAGCAGGTCATGCTGGATTTCTATCACCGGCGCTTCAATCTGCTGGTCTGCACAACCATTGTGGAAAGCGGCATTCACGTGCCTACCGCCAACACCATCATCATTAACCGGGCGGACCGACTGGGCCTGGCCCAATTGCACCAGTTGCGCGGCCGAGTCGGACGATCTCATCACCGGGCCTACGCCTACATGGTTGCCCCTCCCCGTGCGGTCATGACCGCGGACGCCATCAAGCGCCTGGAAGCCATCGAGTCACTGGAAGAACTGGGGGCTGGATTCACCCTGGCGACCCACGACCTGGAAATTCGCGGTGCGGGTGAATTGCTCGGGGATGGTCAAAGCGGACAAATCCAGGAAATCGGATTCTCCCTGTATATGGATTTGCTCGAACGTGCGGTAAACGCCATCAAGGCAGGCAAGGATCCGGACCTGGAAAAACCCCTGGATCACGGACCCGAGGTGGAACTGGGAATCCCTGCCCTGCTGCCGGAGGATTTCATGCCCGATGTCCACATGCGCCTGATCCTGTACAAGCGGATTGCCAGCGCAGGCAGCGAACAGGAACTGCGGGACCTGCAGGTGGAGATGATCGATCGATTTGGCCTGTTACCCGAGATTTCCAAGACCCTGTTCCGGATTGCGGAAGTGAAGCTTTGCGCACAACCCCTGGGCATCCGGCGCATCGAGGCCAGCGCCGGTGGCGGCAGGCTGATGTTTGCCGAGGGAACCAGTGTCGACCCGCTGTCATTGATCAAGCTGATCCAGTCCCAGTCCAGGCGCTACAGCCTTGAGGGACCCGATGTCTTGAGAATACGGGACAATTGGGAAGAGCCCGAAAAGCGCCTGGAGCAAATTATGAAACTGCTGGCCAAGCTGGCTCCCGACCCATCAACCACTGACGCCGGAACATCCTGAACCATTTCCAGCTTTCCCACCGGGCTCACTCCACATACACTGTGCCTTATGAACTCACTGACACGCTCAGCCAAGATCTTTCTCGCGACACTGGCGATATTGCCCCTGTTGGCCGGTAACACCAGCGCACAGGAGACTCCGTCGCCCACACTGGACCCCGAAATCCCCTGGTTCAAGGTGGAAGTCATCGTATTCAGGGACCTGCGTGAAATCCCCGATGACGAAGTCTTCACCCCCGCTCCCAAGGCCATCATTTCAGGCCCGGCCGGTGACCAGCAAAGCGGCGTCATCGATGCCCGATCTCTTGGGCAGGCTGGCGACTCCGGCAACGACGCACAATTAGACGACACAACAGGGGAACCGTCTGCTGAGGTAACAGCGCCTGAATTCGGTGACACTCTGGAGCCCCTGGATTCCATCGAAGACCTTGAACAGGAGATGGAACAATCCGAGGACGACCGCATCGTACCCGGCTCCCACTTCCGACTGATCGCTATTGAAGACTTGTTCCCCGTCGCCGAAGAAGGTCGGGAGTCACCCATCAAAGATAGCCAGTTGGACCCCAAGGCAGGCCTGAGTCCTCAAGAGGCGGCAGATTATGCCTTGATGAATGAGTTGGAACTTACCGAAGAAGGCAGGCGTTTAGGCAACAGCCGGAATTACGTATTACTTGCTCACATGGCATGGATACAACCCGGCTATGCACGTGAGGATGCCATCGCTTTCCCCCTTGCAGAGCTTGCCGGACCAGCCAGCGGTTTACATGGTGACCTGACCCTGCACCTTAGCCGTTACCTGCACCTGCAGTTTGACCTGGCCATAGACGAGCAGCCAAAAACACCCGCTGAAGAATCCGCGGCCCCGCTGAAAGCTCTCGTATCCTTTGCCGGCTCCTGGAATAGCAGCGAGGCAGAGGACTTGCTGCCGGAATATCGCATCACTGAAAAACGCCGGATGCGCAGTGGAGAACTCCATTACATAGACCACCCCAGGTTCGGCGTCCTCACCCGTATCAGCAAGGTCAAGCCAGAGCTGGTTCAGCCGGATCTACAACAGCCGGACCCGCTCAAATAATCCCCTGGCTAAAGGCGGGGAATCGGGGGTAACTGGTCTTCCTCAGACTGATCCAGCTTTTCCCTTAGCCGGGTAAACAATTGCTCTACTGATGAATTCCCGCCTGCCGCCAAGGCACTGGATCGCAGGGATACATAGCGAGAAATGGTCGACTTGGGGTGATGAATACTCAGATTTCTCACCCTTTCGGCAATACGCTTCGCAAGGGCCTTTATCTGGGCATCAGTCAAGCCTTCCACCGACAGGACAAATTCACCCTTGCCGCTGCGCGCAAGCCTGTCGCTGCTGCGCCGTAAGGTGCCGGCTATAGACCGGGCCACCAGGCGCATCATTGACGCAGCTGCCTGGCTTCCGAAGGTGTCCTGGTAAAGATTGTAGTAGGCGACCCGCAACATGATGACCGACACAGATTCGCCGCTGGAATCCGCGTGGGCGCAACTCAATGCCAGTGATCGGCTGAAGTCATCCAGCGAGGGCAAACCCGTCAGTCGATCCAGCTTCACGGTACTGCCGGTGGAAACTCTCCACGGTGTGCTGTTTCCCGCCGCCACCACGCTTTCCGGCGGGATATAGCCCGCCACGTGGCTAAAACGGTCCCCTTTGCCGGCCAGGGGCACCAGCCGCAGCTGAACATCAGTACCCGCGCTGGAAGGCAGTACGAGCAGCAAAGACACGCTCTCACCCAGTTGCAACTGCTCCTGAAGCATCCATCCCTCAGGCGGTGGCGGATCAGGCATCGCCAGTGACAGCAAGCCCTTTCCTATCAAGGAATCCGGTGAGACCTTCAGCATTTCAGCCAGGGCCTTGCTCACGTAAACAATAGGAAGCCCGTCATCGCGGAAGTCCGCGGCCAGCATCCCCAAAGGGGAGACTTCCAATAATCTGCCTAGCAGGTGGGGGCTTAAAGGCTCCAAGGAACGCCTCCTCGTATTGTCACCACACTTAACTTACCACGGTAGAAGCCGGGATTTTCGGTATTATTACTCAGATCGGATGGTTGACCGATTCAAGTCGGAGACCGGGAATTCGATACAACAAACGGTATACTCGGTCTTCTGCAAAAATCGCTGGAACCAGGAACAATATCCGGCCGGCGTCACTGCATGCGAGACAGAACCAAAGGATTAGTGAATGGATAATCAAAGCGGGAACCCCTCCCAGGGACAGCAATCACTTCAAACGGCTATCTTGGCGCTGCAGGAATACGTGTCCCAGCGAATCGTCGGGCAGGCTACCCTGGTGAATCGCTTACTGGTTGCCCTGCTCGCCGACGGGCACTTGCTGGTTGAGGGAGCGCCGGGACTGGCCAAGACTCGAGCCGTGAAGGTCCTGGCAGATGGCGTTGAAGGCGTCTTTCACCGGGTTCAGTTCACACCGGACCTGTTGCCGGCAGACCTGACCGGCACCGAGGTATATCGCCCCCAGGACGGCAGCTTCACATTTCAACAGGGCCCCCTGTTCCATAACCTGGTGCTGGCCGATGAGGTCAATCGCGCACCGGCGAAGGTTCAGTCAGCGCTGCTTGAGGCCATGGCCGAGCACCAGATTACGGTCGGCAAACAGACCTACCCCCTGCCCCGATTATTCATGGTCATGGCAACCCAGAACCCCATCGAGCAGGAAGGCACCTATCCTCTGCCGGAAGCGCAGCTGGATCGATTTTTGATGCACGTGAGCATTGACTACCCGGACGTGGATTCAGAGAAACAGATTTTGCGACTGGCCCGGGCCGAGGCCGCCGAGATTGCCAGCGAAAAGACTCCCCCGGTACATATCATGAGCCAGGAACAAATTTTCCGGGCACGGCAGGAAGTGCTTGAAATGCACATGGCGGAACCGCTGGAGCAGTACTTGATCCAGCTGGTCCTGGCCACGCGTAACCCCGGAGCCTACGGCGACGACCTGGCCCGCTGGGTCCAATACGGTGGCAGCCCTCGTGCCACGATCTCCCTTGATCGCGCGTCCCGTGCCCATGCCTGGCTGGCCGGTCGGGATTTCGTCTCACCTGAAGACATCCAGGCCATCGCGCCGGATGTGTTGCGACACCGGTTGATCCTTAACTACGAAGCGGAAGCAGACGGGGTTACCACTGACCAGGTCATCAAGGCTTTGTTGGAACGCGTGGCCGTGCCCTAGCAGGCCCAGCCCCGGTTAGCCCATGGAAGCAACGCAGAAACAGGCAAGTGCCGCACACGTCACACTGGGATCCCTGGTGGACTTGCACAAGGCTGCCCGTTCGTTACCCGCGTTCCCCCAGGCCATAAAGGCCTCCAGCGGAGACAGCTACCTGTCTCCGTTTCGTGGTCGGGGCATGGAATACGACGAGTCACGACCCTACCAAAGTGGCGACGATGTACGGAACCTTGACTGGCGGGTAATGGCTCGCACGGGCAAGCCGCATACCAAGGTCTTCAGGGAGGAGCGCGAACGCCCCGTATTCTGCATGGTGGACTACAGGGCCAGGATGTTTTTCGGCACCCGGGGTGTGTTCAAACATGTACTCGCAGCGGAACTTGCCAGCCTGGCCGCATGGCGTGCCGTTCTTAACGGCGACAGGGTTGGCGGGGTAGTTTTTTCTGACACCGTGCATCATGAACTCAAACCCGATCGGGGGCGATCAGCAACGCTGCATTTGCTTCGCCAGTTGGAAACTGCCCAGGACTGGGAACTCAACTCGGGAAATCAGACCGCTGGAATCAACGCAGCCCTGGCCCGCCTGAGAAGACTTGCCCGACCGGGAAGCATGCTGATGCTGTTCAGCGATTTCCATGGACTGGATGCCAGCGGCGAAGCCCACTTGTCCTACCTGGCAAGGCATAACGCCCTGCTCCTGTTTTACATTTACGACCCCATCGAGGCACGCCTTCCACCACCGGGTCGTTACCACATGGTCAGCGGGAATCAGAGCTGGGTGATCGACACCTCGGATCGGGAATTCACCCGGGCTCACGAGGCGCATCACCAGGCGCAACTGAGCAAACTGCAAGAAATGTGTCGACGCAATCGAAGCAGTTTCGTGGTCTGTGCAACGAACGATTCACCCCAGAAAATTATGCAGCGCGCACTGGGCGGAGGAGCACGGGAATGAATCCGGCCGAGCTGCCCTTGCGCGACATCCACTTGCCCGAACCTGTCAGCTGGTGGCCAATGGCCCCAGGTTGGTGGTGGGTCATTGGACTGCTGTTACTGGCCAGTGCCGTGGTAACCGGAATCATTCTTTACCGGCGCTACCGGCGTTCCCGTCTCTCCTATTGGCTGAAGCCGGAATTCCAGGTACTCACCGCGAAATACACCGTGGACCAGGACTCACTTGCCTTTCTGCAAGCCGTTTCAAGCCTGCTACGCAGGGCCTGCCTGAGCCTGTATCCCCGCAAGGCGGTTGCCAGCCTGACCAACGAAGCGTGGCTGGGTCTTCTGGACCAGGCCGGGGAAACCACGGTGTTTAGCCAGGGCGCCGGACGCTTGCTGGCTGCAGGCCCTTACCTGCGCAATGCCTCCCCCGCCGACGTGGATAGCCTGCTGCCCCTGGTAATAAAGTGGATCGATCACTGCGGGCAGAGAAAACTTCGGGGACCGGGCGAGTGATTGAATTCCAGTGGCCATGGATCTTCCTGGTGTTGCCCCTGCCCTTGCTTGTATGGCTGCTCAAACCCGCCCGGACCGAGCAACAAAGCGCGGCGCTGGTGGTTCCGGCCGCAGATGATTTTCAATCCAGGACAGCCCCGGTTTCGCTGAAGCGCCGGGTCCCCTGGGGATTATGGGTGGCACTGGTGAGTTGGGTGTTGCTGGTGTCGGCCAGTGCCCGACCGCAGTTGCTGGGGGAACCCGTGGCCCTGCCGGTAACCGGGCGGGACCTGATGCTGGCAGTGGACCTGTCTGGAAGCATGCAGGAACAGGACTTCCTGATTAACCAACAACCGGTGGACAGGCTGACAGCCACCAAGTGGGTGGCCGGGGATTTCATTGAACGCCGGGTTGGCGACCGCATTGGTCTGATCCTGTTCGGCGAACGTGCTTACCTGCAAGCCCCGCTGACCTTCGATCGCAAGACGGTCCGGACATTGTTAAACGAGTCAGCTATCGGGTTGGCTGGCCAGTTTACCGCCATCGGTGACGCCATCGGCCTTGCGGTGAAACGCCTGCGAGAGCGGGACCAGAAGAACCGGGTTCTTATTCTGTTGACCGATGGCGCCAACACCGCCGGTGAAGTCGATCCCATGCAGGCAACCCGCATTGCCGCCGAGTCGGGGTTAAAAATTTATACCGTTGGGATTGGCGCGGACGCCATGACGGTGAACAGCCGTTTTGGGAAACGCCAGGTAAACCCGTCCCGAAACCTGGACGAAAAAGCCTTGCGTGCGATTGCTGAGGCCACTGGCGGGAAATATTTCAGGGCCCGTGACACCCAGGAAATGGAAGAGATATACGCAGAACTGGATCTATTGGAGCCGGTCACCGAGGAAGAATTGAATTATCGGCCACGGCGTTCCCTGTACACCTGGCCCCTGGGTCTCGCCCTTGCTCTTAGCGTCGGACTCGCCCTGTTCAGGCTGCGAGGTAACCGTCATGACTGAGCTGCATTTCTTGCGACCGCTCTGGCTGCTGGCGCTGGTTCCCTTGCTGGTGCTATTGATCCAGCTATACAGGAAGCGGATGCGCGCCGGGGCATGGGAAAAAGTCTGCGACCCCGCGCTTGTGCCGTTTGTTATTCAACCGGGCAAAGGCGGCGCCTCCCCGTTACGGCTGACATGGATGGGTCTGGGCGCCCTGCTGGCGGTCCTGGCACTGGCAGGTCCGGCCTGGAAGAAGATACCCCAACCGGTATTTTCTGACCGCAACGCCCTGGTGATCGCCCTGGACCTGTCGTTGTCCATGGATGCAACAGACGTCACGCCTAGTCGACTTGGACGGGCCATGTTCGAGTTGCAGGATATTCTCGCCGCCCGGGACGCAGGGCGTGGCGAAACCGGCTTGCTGGTGTACGCCGGGGAAGCGTTTGCCGTGGCGCCGCTAACCGATGACACCGACACCATCGCCAATTTACTCAAGGCCATGACCAGCGACTTAATGCCCAGCCTGGGGAGTCATACCATTCGTGCGCTGGAGTTGGCGGAACAATTGCTGGCCGATACCCGCGCCGGGAACGGCCATATCCTGCTGGTCACCGACAGCGTCGAATACCAGGCCGACCGCACCGTCCGGGAGTTGCGTCGCAAGGGCATACGCACCTCGGTGCTGGCCATGGGAACGGCTGACGGCAGCCCGATTCCCACCGGCAAGGGATTTGTAACAACCAGGGCTGGGGAAATCGTCATTCCTGCCGTGGACCTGGCCAGGCTGGGCAGGCTCGCCAATGATGGCGGCGGACTGCTGATTCGAGGCCAGCCTGGGGACAGTGAAATCAAGACGCTGGTCGACTGGCTGGAAAGTCACGTGGTGGATAGCCAAACCGAGGGCAAGGAACTGCAGGCCGATCTCTGGGAAGAACAAGGCCCGTGGCTGCTGGTATTCCTGTTGCCCCTGGCCGCCCTGGCCTTTCGCCGGGGAATTCTCGCCGTGTTCGTCATCGCCTTGTGCCTGCCATTTCCCCAGGCCCGGGCAGAATCCGGCGAACTCTGGCTGACCCCTGACCAGAAAGGGGCACAACTGCTTGAACAGGGTGACATTGCAGAGGCTGCGGAGACCTTCCAGTCTCCGGACTGGCAGGCCGTGGCAAGGTACCAAAACGGCCAGTATGACGAGGCGGCAAAGGCGCTTGAAGGCAGGAACGATGGACGCTCCCTGTACAACCGGGGTAATGCCCTGGCACGAAAGGGAGACTTCCAGGCTGCGATTGACGCCTATACCCAGGCGCTTGAGGTAGACCCGGGTAACCAGGACGCACGATTCAACAAGGATTTGCTGGAAGAGCTTGCCAGTCAGGAACAAAACTCCAGCCAGGACGAGGCGAACTCCCAGAACCAGGGAGAGTCCGGACAGGAAGGCGGTCAAGCCCAAAACCAGCAGTCCGAGCAGGACTCATCAAGCGATCAAAATGGTGAGCAACAAGGTGAACCACAATCCTCCGAGTCCAGCCAGGCCCAGCAGCAGGCTGAACAGGATGGCCAGCAGGGCGAGCAGTCCATGCAGCAATCCATGAGCCAGTCACAACAGGACGAGTCAGCCCAGGCCACCGAGCAATGGCTGAGGAGAATTCCCGATGACCCGGGTGGACTGCTGCGACGGAAGTTTTACTACCAGTATCAACAGCGCCCGCGGGATGAGCTAAACGAAGATGAGGAGTTCTGGTAATGCCGGCACCAAGACCACACGGGTACACAAAAGGTGTCCTGTTAAGCCTTGCTTTACTGTTCCTGCCAGGACTACTCCAGGCAGCGGCAACCTTGAGCGTCGACCGCAATCCCGTCAGGGAGAACGAGTCATTTACGCTGAGCATTCAAATCGATGGCCAAAACGATGCCGAACCGGACCTGACCGCCTTGCGGTCACTGGTGGATGTACTCGGTACCAGTCAGGAATCCCGAACCACCGTGGTAAACAGACAGGTGCAAAGCCTTACTTCCTGGCATATCAGCGCCATGGCCAGGCAAAGTGGCACGCTTTCCATTCCTCCGATCAAGCTTGGGAAGCAATCCACCGAGGGACTCGAAATCACGGTCAAGCCCGCCGATTCCGGGCCGCGCAGCGAACGAGAGATCTACCTGGAAGTTGAGGCCCTGCCCCTGTCTCCCTACGTTCAGCAACAGGTCATCTACACAGTCCGCCTGGTGTCGGCGGTAGTGACGGCCGATGAAAGAATGACCGAGCCAAGTTTGCCCGGAGGCGAGGCAGTGGTTGAGCAACTCGGTGACCGTAAAATCTATACTGTGCAGAGAGGCAACCGAACCCTGAGAGTTATTGAGTCCAGCTACGCGATATTTCCCCAGAAAAGTGGCTCCCTGGACCTGGCCGGCGTGCAGGCGCTGGTGAGAGTGTTCGATACTTCCTCTGGCCAATGGTCGTTGCTCTCCCGCCGGCCCAGCGAATTTCGGCTTAACGGCGACCCCGTGACCTTGAACGTACGCCCACTGCCAAAGGCCTATCCGGCCGCTGCCTGGTTGCCTGCAAGCAATGTGAGCCTTCTGGACAGCGTTACCGAGGGGGCTCTCAGAGAAGGCGAACCACTGACCCGGGTTATACGATTGACCGCTACCGGATTGTCTTCGGGGCAGCTGCCGGAGATTCCCATGTCGGAATCCCCGAAAATGAAAGCCTATCCGGACAGGCCGGTGTTGTCAGACCAGGTTAACGAAAACGGCCTGGTCGGAATTCGCGAGCAGCGAATCGCCTACATTCCCACCAGTTCCGGTGAACTGGTTTTGCCTGAAGTCAGGATTCCCTGGTGGAACACCGAAGAAGATCGGTTGGAGTACGCAGTGTTGCCAGAACGCGTATTGCAGGTGCTGCCGGCAGCCCAAGTCCAGCAATCAGCAAACACTCCGGAGCAGGTGAGCGCCCAGGCAGAACCCGGACCTGTTGCCGGGGACACCAGCTCACTGACGTGGAAAATTATCGCCTTGCTGGCTGCCCTGGGGTGGTTGCTAACGTCCATGGCCTGGCTGCGAAGCCGAAACAAAACCCGGCTATCCACGACCAGTCCGAGTCCGGAACCCGCCGCATCCAATCGGGCTATTACCCGGGCTCTTCAGTCAGCCTGCGAGGCGAATAACCCAGACCAGGCCCGCAAGGCCCTGGCGGATTACCTGCAACATCGCTTTCCGTCATTGACCGTTGTTCAGGCGCTGAGAGAACTTGAGAACATCGCGCCAGGAATCGAAGCCGAAATCCTGGCACTGGACAGGAATCTTTACGGCCCCGACTCTGGGAGTCCGGAAGCATCCTGGCAGGGCAAAGCGCTGTGGGAGTTCATCAAAGAAAGCATGGATTCAGCAACACCACTGTCCGTCGACGAAGGACTGGTGCCGTTATATCCCGGCCCAAGAGGACCAGGTCAGGCCGATTGATCGAAACTCAGGACCTGGTTACCGCCGGCCTTCTTGGCCGCCGCGAGGCAACTCCGGGCCACCTCAAGCAATTCACGCTCGTTTTCCTGGCTAAAGGCCGTTCGAACGGCAACACCGGCGCTTAAGGTGATGTTACTCGCATCCTGAAATGCAGAATGGTTCTCAACGGATGTCCTGAGCCGCTCGGCAATCAAGGTTCCGCCTTCAAGATCGGTATCTGGCAACACAACTACGAAGCGTTTTCCTCCAAGCCGGGCCAACAGGTCCCCGGGACGCTTGAGTTCACCGGTAATCATTTCTGCAGCCTGGCGTAACAGACTGTCACCTGCAGGATCACCGTAGCTGTCCACATAGGCATCCAGACCATCAAATTCTATAAGCACCACTGACAAGGGAGAGCCGGTGCGTTCTGCCCTGCCCCATTCCTGGCGCAGTATCTCGTACATGAACCACTGATTGGCCGCGCCGGTGAGCGAGTCATTTCTCGCCGCCTCACGAATTTGCCCCTGGGCCTCAGCAAGTTCCGCCTGGGTTGCACGCATAGACGCCCTGGCTTGCTTCAGGCTGGCAACAAGCCAGTTCCCCCAATACAAAAATGCCGCGGCAAGAATCCAGGTCAGTACAAACGCAATAAGCATCGGTGAGCCAAAAATATCGACTGCATTACCTATGCCAAGGGCCACAACCGGGACTGCGAACAGCAATACCCACAGCCCTGCAGCTGTCACTTTCAGTCCACCAGAAATATTCACCAATCCCTACCTTGAGACTTGAATCAGTCAGCAGGATAAAACGATCATCTATCTCAAACATTGAAAGCCGTCACAATTGCGACCCATGCTCATTACGAGCCAGGTTGGCGAGAAAGCTCCCCTAAGGAGTCTCTGATTTATTCATGAACTTGTATCTTGAGGCCAAAAAACCCAGCTTCTGTGTTGCCAATCTTCACGATAGCACCACTATCGCGTGCGATTGGCGCCTTGAATCTGACTTTTTTCGCTCCCAATCTGCTAAGCCCAGAATAAATCAGAGGCTCCCTAAAGGAATAGTCGTCGGCCCAGGCGACGTACAAACGGCACGCCCCGTGAGCGTTTTTTCTCAGCCACCAGCTGCCGACTCCGGGCACGCAGGACCAACACGTCCTGGGACCCCATTGCGCTGGCAGGATCCGCAGTGGGAATTCGCTGGTGATAGCTGCCATCGCTATGCATATCCCATGCATCACGTTGATCCGCCCATTGCAGGTCAAGAATCTGCTGTAGCTCTTGCTTGTGCGCAGTTTCCTCCACCGGAACCAGCGCTTCGACCCGGTTTTCAAGTTTCCGCTTCATGCAATCGGCGGACCCGATGTAGTACTCATTGAGGCCGCCTGCACCGAAGCGATAGATTCGCGAGTGTTCCAGGAAGTTGCCGACGATGCTGACAACACGAATGTTGTCTGACAAACCGGCTATTCCAGGACGAATCCGACAAGTATCGCGAATCAGCAGGTCCACCTTCACCCCGGCCATGGATGCACGGTAAAGGGCCCGGCAAATTTCGGCGTCTTCCAGCGCATTGAGCTTGAGCTGGACCAGGCCACCGCCGGGAGATTCTGCAAAGCCAATTTCTCTTTCAATTTTCTTCAGCAACTGTTTTTTCATGCTGCCCGGCGCAAGCAGCAGTTTGTTGTACTTGCGGTTTCCAGGCTGGCCTGTGGTCAGGTAGTTAAACAACTGTCCCAGGTCCTCTCCCAACAGAGGATCACAGCTAAGCAGCCCAAGGTCGCTGTACACCCTGGCGGTGCCTGCATGGTAATTACCCGTGCCAATGTGGCAATACCGTCTCAGGCCATCGTAATCACGACGCACGACAAGGATCGCCTTGCAATGGGTCTTCAGCCCGATAACCCCGTAAGAAACATGAATACCCGCCTCTTCAAGATGGCGTGCCCACTCGATATTGGCCCGTTCATCAAAACGCGCTTTCAACTCGACCACCACGGCAACCTGTTTGCCGTTGCGAGCCGCATCGACAAGGTTCTTGACCACCCGGGAATTTCGCCCGGTGCGGTACAAAGACATCTTGATGGCCCGGACCTTGGGATCCTGGCTTGCGCTTTTCAGAAAACGCTCCACCGAGGTACTAAACGATTCGTAGGGGTGATGCAGAAGAACCGAACCCCGCTCACGAATACTATGAAAAATATTTCTATCCTGGGGTAATTCAGGATGATCAATCGGATGATGCGGCGGATGACGCAGTTCAGGGTAATCCAGTCCCGCCAGTTCAATGAAGTCTGCCCGATCCAGTGGCGCATCCACTTCCGTCACATCTGCGGACTGCTCATTCAATCCCAATTCAGCGGCCAGGAATCCAATGTGTTCCTCGCTCATCCCCCTGACAACATCCATGCCGACTACCGGCGCAAAGTGCCTGTCACGCAGCTCCGATTCAATCATCGCCAGCAGGTCGTCAGCTTTTTCCTCGTCACGCTCGGTGTTGGCATTCCGGATGACCCGGAAGAACTCACAACTCTCCACCTTGATGCCGGGGAACAGTAAATCCAGGTTATTGGCAATCACCTGCTCAAGAGGCACGAACACATCTTTCTCAGCTACCTTGATCAGACCTGGAATGTCCGGACCGATAGGCGCCTTCACCCGGTTAAGTAAGGCGGCTCCATCCGGCCCCGTCAACTTGACCAGCAAATTTACGGACTGGTTGGATACGAATGGGAACGGATGAGCGGGATCCGATGCCTGGGGTGTCACCAGGGGGAAAATATTGCTAATAAACTGTTCGCGCAGCCAGTCTCTCTGGCCATCGTCCAACTCGGTGTAATCCGCCAGCACAATTCCGTAGGCCCTGAGAGCGTCACGAAGTTCGAACAACAGTTCTCGCTGCCGGGACCGCAATGCATCGACCACGTCCATGCATTCCTGAATCTGTCGTTCAGGCGTACGACCGTCTTCGGTCAGGTCACGCAGCCCGGCGCCTACCTGTTGCTTCAGGCCACCGATGCGTTTCATCAGAAACTCATCCAGGTTGGAACCCACTATGACGACGAAACGCAGTCTTTCCAGCAGGGGAAGCCGGCCATCCTCAGCCTGGTGGAGCACCCGCCAATTGAAATTCAGCCAGGTCAGTTCGCGATTAAGATAGAGAACCGAGGTGGACAGATCATAGCCGTCCGGACCCGGAACGGGCAGGTCTGCGGCGTGTAAACCCAGGGACGATGGCGTGGACCCGCAAAAACGCGACAGATCCCCGTCATCAACAGATTCCGGCGACCCTACCCCAATCCCTGGCTCCAGTTTGGCGCTCATTTCATTACTCAGTCATGTGGAACGAAAAGTGTAACACCTTCCCTTATTCCACCCGGCAGGAAATACCTGTCAGCCCTCAGGCGACGATTCAGCCCCACCCCGCCCGATGGCACACACAGCAGGCAAAACCGCCTTGAGGAGCTCTCCAAGACGCTCCATGGACAAAGACAGGTAGGCCTCCATCTCCTCATGAATACCCGTGCTTCCCCTGCCGGCTGCCATGTTGACCCCCAGGGCGATACACACGTACTGCATACCCAGTTCCCGGGCCAGTGCCGCCTCGGGCATTCCCGTCATACCCACCAACTCACAGCCGTCACGTTCCAAACGGTCAATTTCCGCCTTGGTTTCCAGTCGAGGCCCCTGGGTCACCCCGTAGCACCCGCGATCCACCAACGGAATATTGGCGTCCAGGGCAGCGGCCTTGAAAGCACTCCTCAAGCTGTCGCTGTAGGGATTGGTGAAATCCACGTGCTGCAAAGGCTCCCCATTACCATCAAAATAGGTGTGCTCGCGCCCATAGGTGTAGTCCAGCAACTGGTCCGGGAGCACCAGGGTGCCTGGCTCCAGGTCCCGTCGAATCACCCCCACAGCGTTGACCGCGATGACCAGTCCCACGTTCACCTGCTTCAGGGCCCAGAGGTTGGCGCGATAATTCACCTTATGGGGCGGAATCGTATGGCCATAACCATGACGAGGCAGAAATACTACCCGATGGCCCCAAAGCGTCCCGTGGGACAGGGGTCCTGAGGCCTCGCCAAAAGGCGTGGTAATCAGCTCGTGGCGAAGATCTTCCATTTGCTGCATTTGTGTCAGACCGGTGCCGCCGATAATGGCAACCTCGCAGCAACTCGACTCGGTATTGAGCTGGTTCATCAATCCTCCGCCAACGCGTAAATCGCGGGAAACTGCCTGAAATATTCCTGGTAATCCATACCGCAGCCGAAGACGTAACGGTCCGGCACTTCAATACCCACGTAATCCGCTTCGAGCCCGGAAACATTTCTGTCATGGGACTTCGTCACCAGCACCGCGATGCGAATGCTTTTGGCACCTTCTTTGAGCAGCGCCGCCTTGACAGCCGCCAGGGTGATTCCCTCGTCCAGGATGTCGTCGACGACGATAACATCCCGGCCCGCCAGGTTTTCCCTGGGGTGTGCGATCCAGTTCAGTTCACCGCCCCGAGTGCCGCTGCGATAACGCGTGGCATGCAGGTAATCGATTTGCAGGGGGATATCCAGGCGCTGCACCAGCCAGGCCAGCGGCATCACTCCCCCAACCATTACACCCACCAGTACAGGAATCCGATCCGCATAGTCATGTTTGATTTGCCGGGCCATTCTGTCCAGCGCTTCGCTCACCTGGGCTTCACTCGCCAGGCAATCCGCCCGATCGATAATTGCCTGAAGTTCGGCTGGACTTTTATTCGGGGATTCAGACATGCAAGGGTTCCTGGTTCTATTTCTGTGAGAGTCCGACTATTCAGGCGTCGAGTTGCAAACCCGGGCTTGAGGAACAGTCCTGGATAATCTTGATCGCGGATTTCCATTCAGGAGAGTCATTCAGCGCCACAAGATCAACTCCGCCCCTGCCGTGCAGGCGGGTCAAGCGAAGCTGGGCAGGTGGATTTTCATAGTCGCCAAACTTGTCCAGCACATCCATTACTGCGGTCCTGTTGTTGCACAACGGAACCATGTCGCAGCCGGCATCCAGGGCGCGACGCAGGCGTTCAGGCATATCACCTGCCACCGCTGCCGCCGCCATACTCAGGTCGTCACAAAACACCGCGCCGCGGAAATTCATTTCTCGCCGAAGGACCTGCTTGATCCAGTAATCGGACAGGCTGGCCGGCCATTCATCCACATCGGAATACACCACGTGGGCCATCATCACCGAGCAAACGCCCCAGTTAACCAGTCGCTCAAAGGGACGCATGTCTTCACGCACATCTTCAAAGCGGCGCCGATCAACAGGCAGTTTGTAATGGGAGTCCGCCACCACCGCCCCATGTCCCGGAAAGTGTTTCATGGTGGCCTCCATCCCGGCCTTGCGCATGCCGCGGGCGTAGGACCGGGTCAGCTCTCCGACCACCTCCGGATCCCGATGGAATGCCCGGTCACCAATAACCTCTGAAACACCCCAGCCCAGGTCCAAAACCGGGGCGAAACTGATATCCACCCCGATGGCGCGCAATTCCGCTGCCATGAGCCAGCCACTTGCTTCTGCCAACTCGTTGCCTCTCTTGGGATCCATATCATACTGGTGACCGATCACATGCACTGGCGGCAAGTGAGTAAAGCCCTCTTTGAAGCGCTGCACCCTGCCCCCCTCGTGATCCACCGCCACCAGCAAGGCCGGACTTCGAACATCGTGTATCTGTTTGACCAGTTCACGGGCTTGCTCAGGACTGGAATAATTTCTGCTAAACAGAATCACCCCTCCCACCAGGGGATGAGCAAGAACATCTCGATCGGCAGAGGTAAGACTCGTCCCTGCCACATCAACCATTAACGGCCCAAGAGTCATTATCCATCCTCCGAAATTTCTACCGGCGTACCCGGTTCAACCATGGAAAATAGCAAAATCACATCCTGGTTTCGCATGCGTATACAGCCGTGGGAGGCCGGCACTCCCATGGGCTCGGTATCCGGTGTTCCGTGAATGTAAATATAGCGACCCATGCTATCTACCCGGCCCAGCCTGTTTCGCCCGGGCTCACGCCCGCAAAGCCACAATATACGCGTGAGTATCCAGTCGCGGTCGGGATGCTCCGCAGCCAGGGCATCGGAATAAATCTCGCCAGTGGGACGGCGTCCAACAAATACCGAACCTGAAGGCATGCCATCACCAATGCAGGCGCGAATGTAATGACTGCCCCTGGGCGTCTTGAAACTGTCGGCTAGCTCGCCAGCGCCCTGGCTGGCCGTGGACACCGGGAAACTGATATCGGGCTGACCCTGCCGCTGCACGGTCAAGACCTGGCGAGACAGGTCCACCAGTATGCTGCAGGTTTTGTCGCCCTGGCCGCTCACGTATCGCGCTCCGCTTTCTTGTCCTGGTCCCACAGGCTGAATGGATGCCTGGCCAGCTGATTATTGTAGTAGCAAATCTCGCTGGTTACTTCCCGACCCAGCCAAGACGGCGTCTCAAATGCTTCCTGTTCGCTCTGCAATTCCAATTCTGCCGTAACCAACCCGAGGTTGGCGCCAGCAAACACATCCACTTCCCAGGTATGGGGGCCTTCCTGAACCCAGTAGCGGGTTTTCTCCAGGGGTTCTTGCTGGCTGAGACGTAACATTTCCCTGCCCTCTTCCGCCGGCACCGAATATTCGAATTCCATCCGGGTCATTCCCGGGTTGGCACTCTTGATATTAATCCATGCCTGTTCGCCGGCCACCCGAACTCTTACTGAGGCCCTGCCAGTATTGCCAAGATAACCCTGGCTCATTTGGGCGCTACGAGTGACCCGCTGTTTCCAGTCATCATTGTTAACCAGGAATTTGCGTTCAATCTCGATACCCATTGTTAATCCCTGACAAACAGCCCCATGGTTTCAACATGCAGGGTGTGAGGAAACATATCCATCACGCCAACCGCTTCCAGACGAAAGCCCAACTGGCCGGTCAGTACCGCCGCATCACGCACGAAGGTATCCGGGCCGCAGGAAACGTAGACCAGGCGATTAGCCCCAAGAGAGGGCAAATGTTCGAGTACCTGGGCCGCACCTGCCCTGGGCGGATCCAGCAAGACCCGGTCGAACTTCTGACCCAGCCAGTTTCCGGTAACGGTTTCCTGATACAGATCGCCCTGCTCGAAACTTACATTGTCGAGGCCGTTGCGAGAGGCGTTCACACCGGCCCGCTCAAGCAATCCCGGATCGGAATCCACTCCCACAACATGCCCCGCCTTGCGTCCCACTGCCAGGCTGAAATTCCCCAGCCCGCAGAACAGATCCAGGACCTTGCTGTCCTGGTCACATTCAAGCAGATCAATTGCCTGGGCGATCATCAGGCGATTCACCTGGGCATTAACCTGCACGAAGTCCATGGGCTGAAAGACCATCTCCAGGTCGAAATCAGGCAGGGTATACATCAGTTCAGGCTGGTCCGCCTTAAGGGGCGTGACGGTATCCAGTCCGCCTGTTTGCAGAAACACCTGCACATTCTGGCTACTGGAAAATTTCTCCAGGGCCATAAGATCTGCGCTGGTGGGAGCTTCCAGGACCCGGAATATCATCGCCGTGGTGTTCTCCCCGGTGGCCACTTCCACCTGGGGTAAGGCCGCCTTGATAGTCAGGCTGCCCACCAGGTCACTGAGCACCTCGAACAGGTCACCGGTGGGCGGAGCCAGGATCTCGCAGCGCCGGCAATCGGAAATATAGGGCTTTCCCCGTTCCCTGAACCCCACCAGGACTCGTCCCTTTCCGGGCACGTCCTTGACCCCCAATCGGGACCTGCGACGATAACCCCAGGGGCTGGAGTTAATCGGGGCAAGCAGGCGGTTGTAGGCAACCCCTTTCTCGGCCAGGTCCTTCAGCAACAATGATTGCTTCCATGCCACCTGGGCCGCCGGGGCCATGTGCTGCAGGCGACAACCACCGCAAATTCCAAACGCCTCGCAACGTGGTTCGACCCGATCCGCGGAAGCTTGCTCGACGCTGAGCACACGAGCTTCGATCTTGCCTCGATTTTTCCTGAACGGTTCGGCGGTAATCATCTCTCCCGGAAGCGTATCGGCTACCAGGTAGTCCTGCTCGTCAACTTCCATGCGACCACGGGCGTCATCACGCAAAGAATCAATCGTGCCCTTAACCGGGGGCTTGTTACGCAAAGTCCTGCCCATTTCAGCGTTCCCAGGCTGCGAGGAATTCCTGCAGGTGTGGGCGACCATCTTCCACCAGGGAGCTCTTCACCTTCTCGCACTCGGCCTGGTATTCCATTTCGTTGAGATTGCCGCGCATGCGTTCAAAGCCCAGGTAGATCAAATAGGTATTCAGTACATCGGTCTCGCAATAGTCGCGAATACGACCAAGCTCACCCTGCAGGAAGCAATCCCAAACCTTGGAACCACTCATCCCGAGTTTCCCGGGAAAACCCATCATCACCGCTATCTCGTCCAGGGGCGCCCTGGATCGGCCCTGGAACCCGGACAGCACATCCATCAGGTCGATGTGCCGCCAGTGAAACCGGCTCAGGTAGTTATTCCATTTAAAACTCTGGTCAGAGTCTCCCATCTCCCAGTATCGAGACGCATCAATGCCGTATTTCATGGCTCGATAATGCAGTACCGGCAAATCAAACCCGGCACCGTTCCAGGAAATCAGGTCCGGCGAATACCTGGCCAGGCCATCGAAGAAACGACTGACGATTTCTTTCTCGCTGGCGCCCTCATCACCCAGGGTCCAGACCCGGAATCCGGATTTGCTACGGTAAGCCACCGAGATGGCCACTACCCGCTGTTGATGCAGGGGCAAAAAGTCACTGCCGGTTGCCTGCATCCGCTTGTTCATCATGGCCTGGCCTGCATCCTCGTCAGACAGACCATCCAGACCATAAAGCGCCTTGCCAAACTCAACGTCCGGCACGGTCTCAATGTCAAAGGCAAAACAATTCACTTATCGGACTCCCGGTTCGTGGCACTGATCAGTGCCGAAACCTGATTAAATTTTTTCCAACACGGCAAACGCCATGACCAGCCCAGCTTCATCGGTGAGGGAAATATGCCCTGGTCCAATACCCAGCTTCTGGCACATGGCCTGGCCACGCTCTGAATAGATAATTTCCGGCTTGCCCCACGAGTTTTGCACGACGCCGATATCCCTCGCCCAGACACCATGTGCGAAACCCGTGCCCATGGCCTTGACGATGGCTTCCTTGGCGGCAAAGCGCATGGCCAGGAAGCGAACCTTGCGACTGACCTGTTCGTATTGCTCACGCTCTGCCGGCAATAACAATCGATTGACCAGCCGGTCACCAAACCTTTCCAGGCTGCCGGCAATCCGGTCTATCTGAACTACATCGGTGCCGATGCCGTAAATCATAGCGAGCGTGCAGCAACCATCAGGCGCTTCATCTCACTGACCGACTCGCGTAGACCATCAATGACCGCCCGGGCAACAATGGCATGGCCGATATTCAGCTCGACAATCTCCGCAATAGCCGCCACCGGGTGCACGTTGTGATAATGCAGCCCGTGACCGGCATGAACACGCAACCCGATGCTAGCGGCATAACGGGCCGCTGTTCGCACACGCTCTAGCTCGCGCTGCTGGGCTTCCCCGGTATGTTCTGCGTAGGCGCCGGTATGCAGTTCCACTACCGGGGCGCCGGCTGCCACCGCGGCATCCAGTTGGCGAGGATCGGGATCTACAAACAGACTAACCCGCATATTCCCCTGGGCCAGGCGCTGGCAGGCATCCTTGATGCGAGACATGCCGGACACCACGTCAAGGCCACCCTCGGTAGTGAGTTCCTCACGCTTTTCCGGAACCAGGCAAATATCCGGTGGAGAAATTTCCTCGGCAATGGCCAGCATCTCGTCGGTTACCGCCATTTCGAGATTGACCCGGGTCTGGAGGGTTTGCATCAACACCCGTACATCCCGGTCCTGAATGTGGCGGCGATCCTCTCTGAGGTGGACAGTAATGCTGTCAGCGCCGGCCTGCTCGGCAACCAATGCGGCATACACCGGATCAGGATAGCTGGTCCCTCGCACCTGTCGAAGTGTGGCAACGTGGTCTACGTTCACACCCAGGTCGATCTGGGGGTAAGGCCCGGTAGTCATAGGAACTCCTGAAAACAGTAAAAAATCCGTCACCCCGGGGCAACGGCAATCTGGAAGGCAAAAGTGTACCAGCCGCGGGCTAGTGTTTCATCGAACCGAGCACCTGGCGAGTCTTCAAAGGCCTGTCTCCCAGCAGCGCATCCAGGGACACGCGCAAGACTCGCTTGAGCTCCCGCTGGCAGGATTCGTCCGGCGCATCCCCCGCCCCGGCCAATGCCAGCAAGGAACTGCCATGAACCAGCAGGCCATGGGACTGCTCGGCCCGGGCCAACACCGGTCCTTCGTGCACCCGGTACTCATAGAGGCCATCGGGGTCCAGGATCTCCCCGCCATGTATCTCGCAAGCCAGGTTTAGCCCATATCCAAGATCTTCCAGCAGCGCAGATTCGAATAACCGAAGGGACCAGCCAACGTGCCTGCCCAGTGCCAGGGATGCCAGGGTCTGCCGGTAATGGGTATAAAGCTCGGGATGTGGATCCTGGCGTTGCAACAGCCGCAGGAGCAATTCATTCAGGTAAAACCCGGAAAACAGCCGGTCACCGGTCAGGCTCATCAGCGGGGCAGCCGCCTCTGCATCGGTCAGGGTTTTAAGATCGCTGCGTCCAGACCAGGAAAGAAGAACTTCAGAAAACGGCTGCAAAACAGACCGCAATCGCGACTTTGGCCGCCTGGAACCCCTGGCCACCAGGCCAAGTCGACCCTGGTCCTGGCTGAACACTTCAATAATCTGGCTGGTATCCCGGTATGGCTGCCGGTGCAAGATGAAGGCGGGCGCCTGAAGGACCTGCCCCTGCCTCATGCAGTCTCGTAACCGAAGCGCTGCAGCGCGCGCTCACTGTCGGACCAGTTCTCCAGCACCTTGACCCAAAGATCCAGGTGTACCGGCTTCCTGACCCGTTTCTTGAGCTCGATGCGGGCTTCTCGCCCAATCTGCTTAAGAACCTGCCCGGACTTGCCAATTACGATGCCCTTGTGGCCGGCTCGTCCCACCCAGATGATCGCCTGGACCAGGACCCTGCCTTCCTCATCATGGCTGTATTGTTCAACCTCGACGGTCAAACCGTAAGGCAGTTCCTGATGTACCCGGGTCATCAGTTTCTCGCGAATAATTTCCGCCGCCATGAAGGCCTCGGATTTATCGGTAGTCTGATCACTGGGGAACAGCAATGGTGAGTCTGGCAACAGCGCCACCATTTCCTTTTCCAGGGTGTCTACATTTTTTCCGGACAGGGCGGACACCGGGACCACAGCTGCAAATTCGTGGCGCGAAGCCAGTTCCTGCATGAACGGCAATAGCCTGGACTTATCCTTGATCTGATCCACCTTGTTCACCACGAGGATGCAAGGCAAACCTGCCTGCTGCACCCGCTTGAGGACATCCTCGTCCTCGTCGGTGAAACGCATTGCATCCACCACGAAGGCCACCACGTCCGCCTCGACAAGACTGGATGCGGCGGCACGGTTCATGCTTCGATTGATCGCCTTACCCTTGTGCCTGTGCAGACCGGGAGTATCCACCAGGATCAACTGGGCATGTTCACGGTTCAGGATTCCGAGAATCCTGTGCCGGGTAGTTTGGGGGCGCGCCGTAACGATGCTGATCTTTTGACCCAGCAAAGTATTGACCAGTGTGGACTTGCCCACATTCGGACGTCCGACCACGGCAATAAATCCAGCTTTAAATTCTGTATCACTCATTCGCTTGTCAATTTTTCCAGCATGCTCGCCGCCGAGGCCTGCTCAGCCTTTCGGCGACTGGTCCCCTGCCCGGTTGTATGAAGATTCAGTGAGTCCACACGGCAACTCACACTGAACCGTTGATTGTGCGCCGCCCCCTGCACATCGTCCACAGCATAGTCGGGCAACGAAATATTCTTTGACTGCAGCCATTCCTGAAGACGGGTCTTCGGGTCCTTGAGATGCTCCGGATCCGGGAGATTATCCAGCCGCCCGGCATATAACTCGAGAACCATTCTGGAGGCCGCTTCGTGACCACCGTCCAACAGGACCGCACCAAACATGGCTTCCAGCGCATCACCCAGTATGGACTCTCGACGAAAACCACCGGACTTCAGTTCGCCAGACCCCAGCTTTAGCTGATCACCGAGATCCAGGGACTTGGCTATCTCTGCCAGGGTCGAGCCTTTCACAAGGCTTGCCCGCAGGCGGCTCAAATCACCCTCATCCGCGCGGGGCGAACGGAGAAACAATTCATGGGCGATGACAAAATTAAGCAGCGAATCCCCTAGAAACTCCAAGCGCTCATTATGCCTGGAGCCAACGCTTCGATGGGTTAACGCCGAATCCAGCAGGCTCTCGTCCTGAAAACTGTAACCCAGTTTTCGCTGCACCCAGTCATGATCAGAGATCACCGGGTTATCTCGACACTCTTCTCAAAGTCCACGACGAAGGAAACATTGTAGATATACGG
>CAKZML010000036.1 GCA_937128475.1 uncultured Chromatiales bacterium | reverse complement strand
AACCATTCATCACCGTCCGGTCGGACTACCACGACACCAGCAGATAGCCGAGTGCCTCGCTGTACGCGACGCCTGGCCATTTTCTGCTCGGTCATGATGACCTCCGAGGCTAACCCGCGTCTCCACGCAAGGTGATTACCGGCGGCTGTGTTACCACGCTTCGGGTGGCCAACAAGCCACTGACTCCAACCAGTAACGCGCCCGCCGTCATACCTAACAACCACAGGCTACCGTCCCAATGGCCCTCCAGGTCAAATATCCTGGTGGCCAGCAAGTAACTGGCGACGCTGGCCCCCGCCGCTGCGAGCAAACCACTCAGCAGACCCAGGACACTAAACTCGGTGAGCACTCCCAGGAGCACCGTTCTCCGGCTGGCCCCCAAGGTTCTGAGCATTGCGCTTTCATAGCGCCGCTCGTCCCGGGTGGCCTGCACCGCCGCTAACAGCACCATTATCCCGGCCAGGAGGGTGAACAGGAATACGTATTGAACCGCAAGTGAGGCCTTGTCCATGACACCCCGAATCTGGCCCAGGATGGCGTCCACATCAAAAACCGTCACCCCCGGAAGATTACGGGCCAGCTCCAGCAGCACCCCCCGCTGATCGGGGCCAATATGAACACTGGTGATATAGCTGGCCAGGGACTCATCGACGGTTCCCGGAGACAGCACCATGAAGAAATTCGGTCGAAAGCTGTCCCAACGCACCTGGCGCAGGCTGGTCACCCGGGCCGTCACCGACTCACCGGAGAGGTCAAACTCCAGCTGATCGCCCAGCTTCAGGCCAAGGTCCCCGGCAAAGTCTTCCTCCACCGAAACCTGTCCGGCGATCTCGCTACCGGTATCCCACCAACTGCCCTGGACCAGGGTGTTCCCCTCCTGAATGGCAGCGCTCCAGGTGAGATTACGCTCCCTTTCCACCCACCGCTGACCACGACCATCTTCGAAATCCAGGTCCGCCAGCTTGACCCCGTTGATGGCAGTAATGCGTCCCCGCACCAGGGGAGACAACCGGGGCGCCGGTATGCCACCGCTGTCCATGGTGGCCATGAACAAATCCGTTTCTGCAGGCTGAATGTTAATCATGAACTGGTTGGGCGCATTCTCGGGCAGGGTGGCGCGCCACTGGCTCATCAGGTCATCACGAGTCACTGTGAGCACCAACATCACCATGAGTCCCAGGCCAAACCCCACCAACTGGATGACCGACTCCGATCCACGTCGTGCGATATTCGCCAACCCGTAGCGCCAGGCCGCACCCATACCCCGACGCAGGCGTCCAACAGCCAGGACCAGCGCCCAGCCAGCCAGGCTCAGGACCAGCACCGCAGCGATATTAATACCGGTAACCAGCAGCAACGTACGCGGCTCACCTACCAGCCAGAACACCGCCAGAAAATAGGCGGACAAGGCGAGTCCATAGACCACCCAGCGGCTGGCCCGGGGGGGCGCCAGGTCCTTGCGAAGCACTCGTAGCGGAGCAACCAGCCTGAGTTCCAGTAACGGCGGCAAGGCAAATCCGATAAGCAAAATCAGTGCAGCCGCCGGCCCTACCAGCCAGGCCGACAGGGTCGGTGGAGGCAGGACGCCCTGCACCATATCCCTGGCCCACCAGGCCAGCAGTTCCTGGGCCCCATACCCGACCAGGCTTCCCGCCAGACCGGTAACCAGGGCCAGGCACAGCAGCTGGGTCACGCCCTGCCGCAAGACCATTGCCTGGGAGGCGCCCATGCACTTCATCAGGGCAATGGTATCCAGTTGCCTGGCAGCGTAACGTCTGGCCGCCATGGCAACCGCCACCGCCGAGAGGATTGCACTCACCAGCGCTGCCAATCCCAGGAAGCGCTTGGCGCGACTCGCGGCATTGCGGATTTCCGGGCGGGCGCTTTCCAGGTCCCTGACGGTCAGGAACTCGCCCTCCATCTCCCGGAAACGATCTCCCGCGGATTGAATTGCCTTCGGATCCCCGGCCAGCAACAGGCCGTGGGACACCCGGCTACCGGGCCGGATCAAGTCCGATGCCGCCAGGTCCTGCAGGTTGATGATCAGGGTGGGCGCCAGGTCAACAAACTGGAAACCCTGGTCAGGAATGTAGTCCGCCACCTGGGTGACGGTCAGTTCCAGCGCCCCAAGTCGTATCCGCTGGCCAGTTTCAATTCCCAGCCTTGCCAACAACCGGGCCTCTCCCCAGGCCTCCCCGGTCGCGGGAACACCGTTCACTGCGTAGCCCGGAGCAAATAATTTATCCGCCACTTTCAGCCTGCCGCGCAGTGGGTAGGCTTCATCCACCGCCTTGACAGAAATCAGCGTACTCGCCTCCCCGGCGAAGGCGACACTGGGGAAACTGGTTACCCTGGCCTGTTGCAGGGCGAACTCGTCGGCGATCCGGGGCAAGTCAGCGGACAAGGGCCGGCTGGAACTGACAACCAGGTCGGCCGCAAGCACCTCCGCAGCCTGTTGCTGCACGGTGACCGCCACCCGCGAGGTAAACATTGCCACCGATGACAGGGCGCTGATACCCACCACCACCGACAACATCAGAACGTATAGCTCCCCTGCGCGCCAATCTCGCCACAGTGCCTTGAGTCCGGCAACGATATCTTTCATCCGGATGCGTTTTCCGCCGCCACCAGGCGACCGTCCTCGATTTCGATAACCCGGTCGCACCGGGAGGCGAGACCATGATCGTGGGTGACCAGCACCAGGGTGGTACCCAGGGCACTGTTAAGGGAAAACAACAGGTCGATAATCTTGGTGCCGGTCCTGGAGTCCAGGTTTCCGGTGGGCTCATCGGCAAACAGGATGCGCGGCCGGGTGACAAATGCCCGGGCGATGGCCACCCGCTGCTTCTCGCCACCGGAGAGCTGTCTGGGGTAGTGCCGCCTGCGGGGCGCCAGGCCGACCTGCTTCAACACCTCGTCAGCGCGACTCTCGGCATTAGCCTCCCCGACCAACTCCAGGGGCAGCATGACGTTCTCCAGGGCGGTCAGGGACGGAATCAGGTGAAACGACTGGAATACAAAGCCCACTCGTCCTGCTCGCCGAGCGGCCCGTCCGTCCTCGTCCAGGGTGGACAGCGCCTCGCCATCCAGCCAGACCTCACCCTCGCTGGCCTCGTCCAGCCCGGCCAGCAAGGCCAGCAAAGTGGACTTGCCCGCGCCAGACTGGCCAACAATCGCCACCGACTCGCCTAGGGCAATTTCCAGGCTGACTCCGTCAAGAATGGTCAGCAGCCCCTCTGGGCTGGTAACCTTCTTGCCAATGCTTACTGCTTTCAACACGGGCCGATTGGCCGTCTCATCCTTGTGCTCCAAACTCCTGATCCTCTGGGTCGTCGTTTTGTATGCGCCTGCCGTGCACGCCAGCTCTCAAGTGCTGGTGCTGGGCGACAGCCTGAGCGCGGGATACAACATTGATGTTGCCCAGGGCTGGGTGCAATTACTCCAGCAGCGCCTGAAAGACCAAGGGTACGGGCACTCGGTAGTGAACGCCAGTATGAGCGGAGAAACCACCGGAGGTGGACTCAATCGACTTCCCCGCGCGCTGGCACTGCATTCACCCCAGGTGGTCATTGTGGAGCTGGGCGGCAATGACGGTATGCGCGCCCTGCCCCTTTCGGTGATCCGCTCCAACCTGGAAAAAATTGTCGAACTAAGCACCGGGGCAGGCGCCCAGGTGGTACTGGTAGGAATACGAATCCCGCCAAACTATGGACAGGAATACGGAGAGGGCTTTTACCGTATCTATGCCGAACTGGCACAAAGCAAAGGTTTGTTCCTGGTTCCCTTTGCCCTGGAGGGAATCGCGCTGTCAGAGGGCATGATGCAAAGCGATGGAATCCACCCCACTGCCTCGGCACAAACCCGCCTGCTGGATAATATTTGGCCTGCCTTGAAAAAGGCCCTGGATGCAAAAGAACATAGTAAAACCGCACAGTAGGTTGTGACGGTCGTTAAACGGGTGCTATAAATCACCCTAATGATTGATAAATCAGTGCTAAAGATACTGATGGCAATTCACACTAATGGGATTTGGCGCCGCTACCAAGGACGTCAAGAGCTAAGGAGACCGTGGACGTGGAAAAGATCTGGCTGAAGAATTACCCCGAGGGCGTACCAGCGGAGGTGGACATCAACCAGTATGCGTCCCTCAAGGATTTGCTGGAGCAAAGCTTCGCAACCTACAAGGACCTGCCGGCAGTCACCAACATGGGCAAGACACTCACCTATGGTGAGCTTGACCAGCAAAGCCGCTACTTCGCAGCATTCCTTCAGAATAACTGCAGTCTGGACAAGGGTGATCGGGTAGCAATCATGATGCCCAACCTGCTGCAGTATCCGGTCGCACTGTGTGCGGTCCTGCGAGCGGGCCTGGTAGCGGTCAACGTGAACCCCATGTACACGCCCCGCGAACTTAAACACCAACTCAAAGATTCCGGCGCCAAGGCCATCGTCATCCTGGAAAATTTCGCCCACACCCTGGGCAAGGTTATCGACGATACCAACCTTGAAACCGTCGTGACCACCGAGATTGGCGACATGCTATCGGTGCCCAAGCGTCAGATCGTCAATTTTGTAGTGCGCAATGTTAAGAAGATGATCCCTGACTGGGATATCCCCAACACGGTGACACTCAGGCACGCCATCAACGACGGCAAGTGGCAGAACCTGGAAGACGTGGAACTGAATCACGCCGACCTGGCGTTCCTGCAATATACCGGCGGCACCACTGGCGTCTCCAAGGGCGCCATGCTGAGCCACAAGAATATGGTCTCCAATGTCCTGCAAATGACAGGCTGGATGAAGCAGGCCGATATTCGGGATGGCGAGGTCGTGATTACTGCGCTGCCGCTTTATCACATCTTCGCGTTGACGGTTAACCTTATCCAGTTCATCCGCATGGGCGGGCAGAACGTGTTGATCACTGATCCAAGGGATTTCCCTGCCTTTGTCGCCGAACTGAAAAAACACAAGTTCAGCATCATTACCGGCGTCAACACTCTGTTTAATGCCCTGCTTAACACGCCCGGATTTTCCGAGGTGGACTTCAGTCATCTCAAGTGGTCCGGCGGCGGTGGCATGGCCGTGCAGGGACCCGTGGCCAATCACTGGAAAGAAGTCACCGGTTGCGTACTTACCCAGGGTTACGGTCTGACCGAGACATCACCCGTGGCCAGCAGCACCTCCCCGCTTGAGCCGAAATTCACCGGCTCCATCGGGCTGCCATTACCCAATACCGACCTCGCAATCATGGACGACGCGGGTAACGAACTGCCCCTGGGCGAAGTTGGCGAAATATGCATTCGCGGCCCACAGGTCATGGAAGGATACTGGCAGCGCCCCGAAGAGACCGCCAAGGTCATGCTCCCGGGTGGATGGTTCCGAAGCGGCGACATGGGCCGGATGAACGAACGAGGCGAGTCCTACATCGAGGATCGCAAGAAAGACATGATCCTGGTATCGGGATTCAATGTGTATCCCAACGAGATCGAAGAAGTGACAGTAGCCCATCCGGGCATTCTCGAGGCAGCGGCAGTTGGCCGGCCCAACGAGAAATCTGGCGAGGTGGTGGTGTTGTATGCGGTCCGTAACGACCCCAACCTCACCAAAGAAGAACTGCTGGTTCATCTCAAGGAAAACCTCACCGGGTACAAAGTACCCAGGGAAATTATTTTCCGTGAGGAATTGCCCAAGACCAATGTGGGCAAGATCCTGCGCAGGGAATTGAGAGACGAGGCCAAGAACTAGACCGGCGTCAAATCCGACTCGTCACCGCCACAAGGCGGCACGATGGCAATAAAAAAGGGCTGGCATCGAAAGATGCCAGCCCTTTGAACTTCTTGCAGACGGATCAGCCGGCCTTGTGATAGGCCGGGCTGAGTTCGCGAACTGCCTCTACCAGGGCACCCACATGTTCCGGGTTCACATCCGGCGTAACACCGTGACCCAGGTTGAACACGTGGCCTTCGCCGTGACCGAAGCTCTCAAGCACCTTGCCAACTTCGCGACGAATCACGTCCGGCGGCGAATACAGTACTGAAGGATCCAGGTTGCCCTGCAGGGCGACCTTGTCACCGACACGGGCCCGGGCATTCGACAGGTCCGTGGTCCAGTCCAGGCCCAGTCCGGCGCATCCGGTGGCGGCCATATCTTCCAGCCATGCACCACCATTCTTGGTGAACAAAATCACCGGGGTGTCAGGATAGCGCTTGGCCAGGGCGTGAGTGATGTCCTGCATATACCGCAGTGAGAACTCACGGTAGGTGGCAGGGGTCAGCGCGCCGCCCCAGGTGTCAAATACCATTACCGTACTGACGCCCGCTTCAATCTGGGCAGCCAGGTACTCAACCGTGGCCTTGGCCAGGGTATCAAGCAGTTTGTGCAGCACTGCAGGCTCGGAATACATCATCGCCTTGATGTGAGAGAAGGTCTTGCTGCTGCCGCCCTCTACCACGTAGGTACCCACAGTCCAGGGACTGCCGGCAAAACCGATCAGGGGAACCCGTCCATCCAGTTCGCGAACAATCAGGCGCACCGCATCCATCACGTAGCCAATGGCGTCCTCGGGATCCGGCACAGCCAGCTTCTCCACCGCTTTCAAGTCACGAATGGGGTTGGCAAACTTGGGGCCTTCGCCGGTTTCGAATGCCAGTTCCAGGCCCATGGCGTTGGGCAGGGTCAGGATGTCCGAAAACAGGATGGCGGCATCCAGACCAAAGCGATCAATGGGCTGCAGGGTGACCTCGCAGGCCAGTTCCGGGTTGCTGCACAAGCTAAGGAAATCACCCGCCTGGGCTCTTACCCGGCGATATTCCGGCAGGTAGCGGCCGGCCTGGCGCATGATCCAGACCGGGGTACGGTCAACGGGTTCACGCCTCAGGGCGCGCAAAAAACGATCATTCTTCAAAATCTGACTCACGATGCACCAAATACCTTTGCAATAGTTGACTGAATTCCCTCTGCGGCCACACGCGGATCCGCCGCGTCACGAATAGGCCGACCCACAACAATGTGGTCGGCGCCATTGGCGAAAGCCTGTTCCACGCTCACAACCCGTTTCTGGTCATCAGCCGGACGATTTTCTACCGGTCGAATACCGGGGGTGATAACCATCAGACGGTTATCGATAAATTCTCTCAGCCTGGGGGCCTCAAGGCCGGACGAGATCACACCGTCACAGCCGGCTTCCAGGGCACGACGTGCGCGGGACAACACCAGTTCTTCCACATCGCACTCAAAACCCAGGTCGTCCAGGTCGCCGCGGTCCAGGCTGGTCAGCACGGTGACGGCCAGGATGCCCACATCGCCCTTGGCCTCCGCAGCAGCTTCCATGATGGACTGATTGCCGTGCACGGTGGCGTAGGTAACGCCCCGGTTACGCAGACGCCGTACAGCGGCAGCCACGGTGGCGGGCACGTCAAAAAACTTCAGGTCCACGAAGACTTTCTTGTCCCGGGCAACCAGCCAGTCCAGCAAACCGAAATAATCGCCGCTCATCATGAGCTCAAGACCCAGCTTGTAGAAGGTCACCGAATCACCCAGGGTTTCCGCCAGCTTGCGGGCCTGGTCAGTGTCCGGGACATCCATCGCGAATATCAGCCGGTCTTTGGGATCGATGTTCTTATGCTCCATAGCTACAGGTTCCTGCCTAATCAATTGAGGGCGCATTCTATCGTGAAATGGCCGCCGAGGAGAGTAAGTGAATACCTCAGGTGCGCTCAGACGGCTCGAACAGGCGCTGGTGCTCCAAAATTGCGTACCTGTCGGTCATGCCGGCCACATAATCCGCGACAATCCGTGCCTTTGCAGCCTCGCCGTCGTTATCCATGGCGACCGCGGCCTTCAGGGAATGCTCCGGTGGCATAAGCCGCCGATCCTCCATGAATGCGGTAAACAGGTCACGAATTACCTTGGCGGCCTTGTTGGTCATCCGCAGCACCCGGTAGTGCTGATAAAGGTTCTTGTGCAGATAGCGCTTCAGGTCCCGGTTTTCCCGCCGGACCTTGTCGCTAAAGCCCACCAGCGGACCCGCCTGGGCACGAACCGCGGCGACGCTGTCCAGACCGGCGTCGGCAATCTGCTCGGCGCTGTGCACGACCAGGTCAGTCACCACGTAATTGATCATCCGGCGAATCACCTCGTGCATGCGCCGGCGAGCCGAGATATCCGGATAGCGCGCAGTCACCTCGCGATATTGCATGCCAAACAACTCAAGCTCACACAACTCAGACTCGTCCAGCAAACCAGCACGCACACCATCATCGATATCATGATTGTTATAGGCAATCTCGTCAGCCAGGTTGGCCAACTGGGCTTCCAGGCTGGGCTGGCTGCGCTCCAGGAAACGCTTGCCCAAATCCCCAAGCTCCCGGGCGTTACGCGCACTGCAATGCTTGAGGATGCCCTCACGGGTCTCGAACATCAGGTTCAGACCCGGAAACTCTGCGTAGCGCTCTTCCAGTAAATCCACCACCCGCAGGGACTGGAGATTGTGCTCGAAGCCACCGTAATCCCTCATGCAGGCGTTCAGCGCATCCTGTCCGGCATGGCCATAGGGAGTATGCCCCAGGTCATGGGCAAGGCAGATAGCCTCCACCAGGGGTTCGTTAACATTCAGGATGCCGGCAGCCGTGCGGGCGATCTGGGCCACTTCCAGGGAATGGGTCAGCCGGGTGCGGAACATATCACCCTCGTGATTTACAAAGACCTGGGTCTTGTACACCAGCCTCCTGAAGGCAGTTGAATGAATAATGCGGTCCCTGTCTCGCTGGTACTCACTGCGATAGGCATGTGAGGACTCGGCATGCAGACGCCCGAGGGAGCCATGTTCATTGGCCGCGTACGGCGCAAGGGTTCCGGGAATATCGGTCAACTGGCCACCTCTTCCAATGCGTTTGTTACAAATCTGCCCAGCTCATCCGCAGGATAATCATCAGTTACGGTAGCCTCCCCCAGCTGACGCAACAGCACCAGCCTGATTCGGCCACCCAGGACCTTTTTGTCATGTGCCATTGCCTGCATAAAGGCAGAACTGGCCAGGGCAGGAGGCGTCACCGGCAAGCCAGCGGCCTCCACGACCCGCCTCAGGCGAGCTGCCTCATCAGCATTCAGCATGCCCCGGGTCACAGAAAAATCCGCCGCCATCAGCATACCCACCGCGACCGCCTCTCCATGCAACCACTGGCCGTAGCCACTGAGCGCTTCGATGGCATGACCAAAGGTATGGCCAAAATTCAATATCGCGCGGCAACCGTGCTCGCGCTCATCCATCTCCACCACCCGGGCTTTCAGCTCGCAGCTACGCTGGATAGCGTAAGCCACAGCAGCAGGTTGACGGGCAAGCAAGTCCGACATGTTTAGTTCCAGCCAGTCCAGGAAGGGCCGGTCCATGATCGCCCCGTACTTGATGACCTCCGCCAGGCCCGCCTTCAACTCTCTGTCAGGCAGCGTACCCAGGGTATCGGTATCCGCCACCACCGCAATCGGCTGGTGAAAGGCACCTATCATGTTTTTGCCCTGGGGGTGATTGACTGCCGTCTTTCCGCCCACACCCGAATCAACCTGGGCTAATAAGGTGGTGGGGACTTGCAGGAATGCGATCCCCCGCTGATAGCAGGCCGCAGCAAATCCTGCCATGTCGCCTACCACGCCCCCGCCCAGCGCCAGCACCGTGGCATCCCGGGAATACCCACTGTTGACCAGGGCGTCGAGGATTTTCTCAACCGTGGCCAGTGTTTTGTGAGCCTCTCCGTCTGGCAGTACCAGTTGCCTCACCCTGAAGCCGCTTAGCGTATTGCACACCCGCTCCAGGTACAGGGGGGCAACCACATCATTGGTAACCACCAGCACATCCCTCCCCGGGATCGCGGCGGCCAGGGTCTCAGTCCTGTCCAGCAATCCGGGCCCGATATGTATTGGATAGCTCCGCGAGCCCAGGCCAACTTCAATTTTCGTCATTGGGAATCAACTCTGAATTACGCGAGAGCTCATCTGTAATCTGCTCAACCACGTGGTTCACCCGGCGGCTGTTAGTATCCACCACCAAATCCGCGATTTCACGATACAAAGGGTCGCGGTGCTCAAACAAGGTTTGCAGTTTTTCCCTGGGCTGACAATCAAGCAGCAATGGTCGATCACGACTGAAGCGGGTGCGCTCGACTTGCTGATCCACACTGGCAAACAGGTAGACGACAAACCCCCGGCTGGCCAGGCACTGGCGATTTTCCTCAACCGTAACCGCACCGCCGCCGGTGGCCAGTACCACTCCGGTGCGCTGGGTCATCTCGTCAATCACGACTTTTTCTCGCAGCCGGAATCCCGCCTCCCCTTCCTTTTCAAAGATGAAGGGAATATCCACCCCGGTTCGATCCTGGATTTCCTGGTCGCTATCGACAAAGCTCAGCCCAAGCTGACGCGCCAGTTGTCGGCCCACGGCTGTCTTGCCGGCACCCATGGGGCCCACCAGGAAAATATTCGCTTGTCTCATAAGGCTAAGAGTAACTAAAAAAAAAGGGCCAGCCTAATGGCTGACCCTTTCTACTGTTAAACGACTAACTGTCGACTAGTAAAGCTCGGTACCTTCCTTCAGGATTTTCGGCGTGACAAATATCAGCAATTCTGACTTGTCCGAGCTGCGCTGGGTGGTCTTGAACAGGTAGCCAAGCATGGGGATATCACCGAGGTAAGGCACCTTGAACTCTACATCCCGGGTCTCTGTTTCGAAAATACCACCGAGAACCACGGTCTCGCCATCATCAACCAGCACCTGGGTAGCAATTTCGCGGGTATCGATACTCGGTACCAGGCCGCCAGTTGCGCTCTGTACGTTTTCACCCACGTTATCCTTGCTCACCACCAGGTCCATGACCACGCGGTCATCAGGGGTGATAAGCGGGGTAACCTGGAGGCTCAGCACAGCTTCCTTGAAGCGGGTCGTGGTGGCGCCACTTGAGGCACCTTCCTGGTAGGGAATCTCAACACCAGCCTTGATCCGGGCTTCTTTCTGGTTGGCAGTAATCAGGCGAGGTGTGGAGATGATCTCCGCACGATCCTCGGCCTGGGCTGCTGACAATTCCAGATCCAGCAAGGTGTTTGCACCCAGCACCGACAGGGCAATGGAGCCACCCGTTGTGCTGGGGGGCAGGTTTACGTTGTAGCGGTTGAAACGTGAGTCGCCAACAGGAACTTCGATAGGTCCGTTAACGATGCCACTGGCGCGATTGTCCATCTCGCTGGCGATCATGGTGTCGGTGGCCGCCGATGAACCGGAGGTGGTCCACAGCCGGTTGCTTGAATCTCTCTCGTACCGGGTCAAACCCAACTGGGCGCCAAGCTCACGGGAGAAGTCATCACTGACGATCACGATGCGGGATTCGATCAGCACCTGCTTCACGGGAATATCCAGAACCTCGACCAGGCGGCGGATTTCCATCAACCGTTCCGAGGTGTCCTGGGCCAGCAGAGTATTGGTGCGCTCATCCACCGCGATGCTTCCGCGTTCGGACAGCAGGGCACCACCCTCACCACCGCGAATCAACGTGGCAATGTCAGTGGCCTTGGCATAATTCACCTGGATGAATTCTGACCTCAGGGGAATCAGCTCATCCATATCCTTGAGATTTTCCAACGCGGCGCGCTCGCGGGCTGCAATCTCATCGGCCGGGGCGACAATCACCACGTTGTCGTTGCGACGCATGGCCAGACCCTTGGTCTGCATAACGATATCAAGCGCCTGGTCCCAGGGAACATTCTGCAAACGCAGCGTCACGTTGCCCTGGACAGTGTCGCTGACGACGATATTCAAGCCGCTCATATCAGCCAGCAGCTGAAGTACGGCACGCACTTCGATGTCCTGGAAGTTAAGTGTCAGGCGATCGCCGGCATAGGTCTTGTCCTGTCCAAACGGATCGACGCTTTCCTTCTGGGCTACCTTTTCCCGAACCTCTATCGAAAACAGGTTATCGGACTGATAGGCCAGCTGTTCATAATCGCCAGAGGCATTAATGATCAGACGCGCGCCACCGGCCACGGAAATTGCGTCAACAGTGGTCACCGGGGTGGCAAAATCCACCACGTCCATTCTGCGCATCAATTCTTTCGGAAGATTGATATCGGCCAGCTCAACAATGATCTGGTCGCCCTGCTCTCGCAGATCAATCACGGTGCCGGGATCGGTCAGGGTAATCAGCAGGCGTCCAGCGCCATCCTCGCCACGGCGGAAATCGATATCTGAAATGCTGCGTCCGGCTGCAGCGACTCGTGAAGTGGTTGCAGGTCGGGAAGCCTGGTTGCCACCGGAGAACGCTACCTGGGAGCCAGCACTTGCATTGCTGCCTACCCGGACAAAAACGCTACTGCCCACTACACGGGTCTGGTAAGGCACCATGCTGGACAGGTTTACGACCACGCGGGTCCGGCCATTGGCCTCCGCAGCGACCACGCTGCCCACCGCACCCATACCTACATTGGTGCGACGAGATGCCAGGGCAAGACTGGTGTCTGACAGGTCCATGGAAATTCTGGCTGGACTGTCAATCGTAAAGCTCATCGGCTCGGGTGCAGGGCCGCTTAACTTGAATTCAAGCTCGACCTCATCGCCCGGCAAAGATTGAGCTTCTATGCTCTGTAATTGCCTCGACGAATCGTCCGCCGCCAGTACCGCAGGTGCGCTAAACCAGGTGAACAGGAGCATAAGCATTCCCGCCGCCTTGATCATAACGCTTGCTCTGCTTTGCAAAGATTCCCGAATCATTACCATTCTCCCTGGGGCTTCACTCAGAAAGCGCCACTGCTGCAGGGCGCTCGAGGAATCCGCCCATACCATCCGAAATAATTTCAATCAGAGCTATCTCTGACTGCGAAACTGTCACTATGCGGCCATCATTCTGGCCCAGGTGATTACCTGATTGAACCTGGTGAATCAGGCCATCAGGATCCCTGATCAAGCCGTAACTCTGGCCACCACGCTCAATGGTTCCCACCATGCCGAGGGTATCCAGCGGATAACGCTCAAGGAACTCACGGCGCCTGGTCGCATCAGGACGAACACCACCTTTACCCGAGGCATCAGCTGCCGAGTACGGAGAAAAAGGTGGCCGTAAATTTTTCGCCTCATAAATGAAACGTTCCTGAGGCTGAATCTGCGGAAGAGGTTCAATTCGTCCACCGGGACGCGCCTTAACGGCCTCGATCTCTGCCAACAGTTCATCGTTATTTCCACTGCAACCGCTCGCAAATCCTACGGTGGCGAGCAACAGGGCAAATGCCAGGTATTTAGTGCGCATCAACTTCCTGCCTCCTCGTCATCATCCAGATAGCGATAAGTCTTGGCGGTAACATTCAATACCAGGTCTTCACTATCCGCGAGCTTGGTAATTGCCGCGTCGTGCAAAGTCACGATCCTCGGTAATCCGGCTATATCGCTCACAAACTTGCCCAGGTCATGGTAGCTGCCCACCAGGCGAATACGAATCGGCAATTCAGCATAAAATTCTTTACGCATCTCGCCCACTGGCTGGAACAACTCTTCCACCAAACCTGCGGCAAGGCCGGTCTGGGAAATATCCACCAGCAGGCTGGGCACTTCAGTCTTACCCGGCAACTGGCGCAGCATAGTTCCGAAAGAAGATTCGATCTCTGCAAGCTGTAACTTGTAAGCCTCCAGGTTGGCCGCCTTGGTTTGCTTCTGCTTGAAGCCAGCCATCAAGGTGACTTGTTCCTGCTGGGCTTGCTCCAGGACGAGAATCTGGTCCTTGTAAACAAACTGATAGGTGCCGCCGATAGCGACCACCAGGAAAATAATAACGATCAGGCCGTAGCGGAAAGCCGCTGGCCAGCGACCGATGTCATTAACATCCAGGGCACGCAATTGCTCAAGAAAATCGTTCATTGCACGCCTCCGTCTTCATCGTGCACAACGAGCGTCTGTTGCGCCATGATGGTGAATTCGCTTACCCGCCGCTTGTCGACTTCCTTGGCTTCCACAACCTGAAGTGTCGGGTTCTGCATGGAGTCCGAAGCGTCGATGTTCCGCATCAGGCTTGAAACCCGGGTGCTGGACTCAGCGCGGCCCTTTATTTCAAGGTTACTGCCGGTTTGCTTGATCGAGGTCAGGTACACGCCCTCTGGCAGAGTTCGCACGACCTGGTCAAACAGCTTGACGGCCTCGGGACGGCTACGCTGCAACTGCTCGATGATATTCATCCGAGCCAGCAAGCGATCCTTTTTCGCCTCGAGATCACGAATCTCTGCGATCTGCAGGTCAAGGGCTGCAATCTCTTTCTTGAGAATGTTGTTTCGCGTTCCCTGGTTGTCAATGAGCGAGCTGAACACTTGACTGGTGAAGAACATCACCAGGATTCCGAATACAACGGCTACTCCCACAGAAACCAGGAAGTCTTTTTGCCGCTGCTGTCGCAGCTCGTCACGCCAGGGTAATAGGTTAATCCGGGGCATATCAGTCAAAGCTCCTCAATGCCAGGCCTAAGGCCGTCAGGAGAGCGGTCGCGTCTTTCTTCACACCCTGGGATTTCGCCCGGGAAGACACTTTCATCTGCCCCAGGGGATCTCCGATCACGGTAGGAATGCCGACACGGCTGGCAATCAATTCATCAACACCGGGAATGTTGGCGCAGCCGCCACAAACGATGATCTGGTCCGGTTGCTCACGTCCACCGCCTGCAGCCAGGAAAAACTGCAAGGACCTGCTGACCTGCTGGCACATGTCATCAATGAACGGATCAAGAACTTCCGGCTCGTAGTTGCTGGGCAATCCGCCTTCTTTCTTGGCTCTGCCCGCATCTTCCATACTTAGCCCGTAGGTGCGCATGATTTCTTCGGTCAGCTGCTGACCCCCGAAAGCAAAATCCCGGGTATAAACAACCTTCATATTGCGCAACACACTAAAGGTCGTGCTGCTTGCGCCAAAATCTACCACCGCAACGGTTGCATTAACGCCGTTATCCGGCATCTGGTGGGTCAATAGTCGGCAGGCGTTTTCCAGGGCGAAGGACTCGACGTCCATTACCCGCCCTCTCAGGCCGGCGCTCTCAACCGCTGCCTGACGCTGCTCAACATTCTCTGTTCGGGTCGCCACCAGGAGGACATCCAGCATTTCCTCATCCCTGGCGTTGGGTCCAATCACTTCAAAGTCGTGACGAACCTCTTCCATGGGGAAGGGAATGTACTGGTCAGCCTGCAACTCCACCTGCCCCTCAATGTCCGAGGCGCTCAGGCTGGCTGGCAGCTGAATAATCTTGGTGATCGCAGCATCGCCACTAATGGCGACTGCCACATCGGTGGTTTTCGTGCCGGCGCGCTTCACTGCGCGACGGATAGCCTCTGCTACGGATTCCGAATCAACAATGTTCTTTTCGTTGATCGCGTTGACTGGTGTGGGTTCTGCCGAGTAAGACTCAACACGGTATTGGTCACCGCTTTTCCCCAATTCGACCAGCTTCACCGAGGAGGTAGTTATGTCAAGCCCGAGTAGTGGCCTGCTTTTTGCGCCGAATAACACGTTTTTTCCTTCCCTAACGGTAGCTTGCAATGCAAAGATAGTTCAGTACCTTAGCTTACGCAACTAACTGTATAACATTCAAAGTCGTCCGGTATATGTGATTCGCCTCACGTTATGGCAAAGACCGGCCAAACTCCCTGTCCAGATCGGAACGGACTGATACCGCCAGCCCGCCATCCAATCTGATACCTTATCCTCTTGCGCAGAGCCACGGACATTCATCCGTAACCCTTCTAAAAATTTACAGAGCTTGGCAAGTCAGGTCAGCTCATCCGCTGCGGACCCACCTGATTTGAGGCTATTGTCGCTCCTCAAATTTCCCTGGGTCTTTGTTTGAAATAATCCCTGATTTCCTTGGGAAAATATGTTCTATGCGCTTAAATATGCATAATTCAGTTCCCTAAAAGCAAGAACTCAGGTCACACTCCTGCAATGAAGTTTTACCAGAAGATGCTTTATACCGGTCTCGCCAGTGTCGCCACACTCGGAGTGGTTGGCTTTTTCACCGGAACGGCCGCCTATTTTTACCTGGAGCCCGGACTGCCCGCGGTGGAAAGTCTGCGGGAAGTCAGGCTGCAGGTCCCCTTGAGGGTTTTCACCCGGGACGGCCGCCTTATTGCCGAATTTGGCGAAAAGCGCCGCATTCCGGCCCGCCATGACGAAATCCCCCCCCAGGTAATCCAGGCCTTCCTGGCGGCCGAGGACGATCGGTTTTTCGAACACCCTGGCGTGGACTACCAGGGCCTGGTGCGCGCAGCCTTCTTTCTCGTGGTCACCGGCGAACGCAAACAGGGCGGCGGCACCATTACCATGCAATTGGCGCGGAATTTCTTCCTGACCCCTGAAAAGACCTATGTCCGGAAAATGAGGGAAATCTTCCTGGCACTGCGGATCGAGGGTGAACTGAGTAAGCAGGAAATCCTGACCCTGTACCTGAACAAGATCTTCCTCGGCCAACGGGCCTATGGCGTGGCCGCCGCCGCAGAGGTCTTTTATGGCAAGACCCTGGGACAGCTGAGCCTGGCAGAAATCGCGACCATCGCCGGCCTGCCTACCGCCCCGTCCCGAAACAATCCCGTTACCAGCCCCGCCGGGGCCGAACAGCGCAAGGAATATGTACTGCGCCGCATGCTGGAACTGAGCTATATCTCCCGTGACGAGTACGACGCAGCCATGGACGAGCATCCCCGGGCATCACTGCATGGCGCCAATATCGAGACCGAGGCACCTTATCTTGCCGAGATGGTTCGCAGCGACATGCTCGACCGGTACGGTCGCGAGGCCTATACCGAGGGCTACCTGGTCACCACCACGCTGGACAGCCGATTGCAGACCGCAGGGAACCGGGCGGTGAGACAGGCGTTACTGGAATACGACCGCCGGCACGGCTATCGAGGCCCCATCGGACAGGCCAGCCTTTCCCTGGAGCATCCCGAACAGGAACTGGAAAGACTGCTGGACCCCTACCGGGAAACCTCCCTCCTGGTGCCGGGAGTGGTAACCGGGGTTGAGGAAAAGGCTGCCAGGGTTTACCTGGGCGGACTGGGTGAGGTCACTGTTGCCTGGGCCGGACTGGCCTGGGCACGACCGTTCATCGATGAAAACACCACTGGCCCGGCGCCTGAAACCGCTGCCCAGGTGGTGGCAGTGGGGGATGTCGTACGGCTAATGCGATTGGAAGACGGCAGCTGGCAACTGGGTCAACTTCCCGAAGCACAGGCCAGCCTGGTAGCCATGGACCCCCGGGACGGCGCCGTTTCCGCCCTGATCGGCGGCTACGACTACTACCAGAGCAAGTACAACCGGGTGACCCAGGCGCGCCGCCAGCCGGGTTCGTCTTTCAAGCCCTTCATCTACTCCGCCGCCCTGGAAAACGGCTTCACCACCGCCAGCATCATTAATGACGCCCCGGTGGTATTCGAGGACGCCACCCTGGAAGGCTCCTGGCGGCCTGAAAATTACAGCGGCCGCTTCTTCGGCCCTACCCGCATGCGAGAAGCGCTGGTTCGCTCCCGGAACATGGTCTCAATCCGGCTGCTTCGCGCCGTGGGCATAGACAAGACCCTGCGACACGTGGAAGCCTTTGGTTTCAAACGCTCTGAGTTACCCAGGGACCTGTCACTGGCGTTGGGCAGCGCAAACCTGACTTCCCTGCAAATCGCCTCGGGTTACTCGGTACTTGCCAGTGGCGGCTACCGGACCGAGCCCTACTACACCCAGCGCGTGCAACTTGTTGACGGCGACATCGTCTTTGAAGCGAACCCCCAGGTGGTCTGCCCCAGTTGTACCGAGGCGCCTGTCGCGGAGCCCGAGATAGACGAGATCCCGGAGCCCGAAACCGTTGCCAGCCAGCCGCCCGTCACAATTAACGATGAGTTCGGGCTGTTTCCGGCCCAGGGCAGCGAGCTGGAAATCAGTCCGATCGAACAACCCGTTGAGATAGAGGCCAGCAATCTGGAAACCAGCCTGGTTGCCGGGCACTACGCTGACCAGGGACTGGTAAACATGGCTCCCCTGGCCGTGAATCCCCAGAACGTCTACCTGGTGTACGACATGATGCGTAGCGTCATCCAGCGTGGCACGGGTGTGCGGGCGTACCGGGAACTGAAGCGCCAGGACATTGCCGGCAAGACCGGCACCACCAACGACCGGCGCGACGCCTGGTTCAGCGGATTCAATGCAGACCTGGTTGCCACCGCCTGGGTAGGTTTTGATCAGGAACGCTCACTGGGTCGTCGGGAGGAAGGTGGTCGCACCGCGCTGCCGCTGTGGATTTATTTCATGCGAGAAGCCCTGGCCGGAACCCGGGAGCATCCCCTTGAGCCACCAGCTGGCCTGGTCACGGTGCGCATTGATCCCCAGACAGGCAAGCTTGCCGCCGCCGGGGATCGCAACGCTATCTTCGAGACCTTCCGTGAGAACATGTTGCCTGGCAAGAACACCGGCAATGACGAGAATTCCGGGAATGAAGACCCCTTTAACCTGTCTGGCGATGATAAGAAAAAGGATGACGACGCCCTGTTCTAGTCACTCCGGGCCGGGCTGAGAGAGCGCGATGGCAAAGCGATCCACGCAAAGAATTGATCAGATGCGCCAGGCCGTGGCCCTGGAAGCGGCCAGGATCATGGCCCAGCAATCACTGGCCGATTTTCACCTGGCAAAGCGCAAGGCCGCAGAGCGCCTTGGCGCTCCTGAAAAATCCCTGCCCAGCAATCGGGAAATAGAGGAGGCACTGGTGGAATACCAGCGCCTGTTCGGCGGGGATGAACACCTGGGCGCCATATCAACGCTGCGGCAGGCGGCTTTCCAGGCCATGAAAATGCTGGACCGCTTCAATCCCCAACTGGTGGGCCCGGTACTCACCGGAACAGCCCTCTCCCACTCCGAGGTGCAACTGCACCTGTTTACCGACACTCCGGAACAGGTGGCCATTGCATTGCTGGAGCACGACATCCCCTACCATAGCGGCGAGCGGCAGATGCGCTACGCCGGAGACCGGAGCAACAGCTACCCGTGCTTTGTATTCGTAGCAGGAGAGGTGGGGTTTGAAATTGTCGCCTTTCCTACGGACGCGGTGCGTGAGGCGCCGCTGAGCCCGGTGGATGGCAAGCCCATGCGCAGGGCCCGGACCGCTGAGGTCCAGGCCCTGACACAGGTCTGATACTTAATCCCTGCCGGATACGGGAACGTAGTCGCGCAAGGCGGCGCCGGTGTACAACTGGCGCGGACGACCGATACGACCCTGGGGATCGGAGATCATTTCCAGCCAGTGAGCAACCCAGCCCACGGTACGTGCAACGGCAAACATCACCGTGAACATGGATACCGGAATACCCAGCGCCCGGTAAATAATGCCGGAGTAGAAGTCCACGTTCGGGTACAGGTTCTTCTCAATGAAGTACTCGTCCTTCAAGGCAACTTCTTCCAGGGCCAGGGCCAGTTCAAACAGCGGGGCATTCTCAGCGCCGCCCATGCCCTTGAGGACCTTGTGGCACATGTCACGAATCAGCGTGGCCCGCGGGTCGAAGTTCTTGTAAACGCGATGACCAAAGCCCATCAGGCGGAAGGGATCATTCTTGTCCTTGGCCCGGGCCACGAACTTCGGAATGTTCTCAACCGAGCCAATCTCGTTCAGCATCTTCAGCACGGCTTCGTTTGCACCGCCGTGAGCGGGCCCCCACAGGGCTGAAACGCCTGCGGCAATGGCTGCATAGGGGTTGGCGCCGGAACTGCCGGCCAAGCGTACTGTAGAGGTGCTGCAGTTCTGCTCATGATCGGCATGCAGGATGAACAGCAGGTCGATGGCCTCGGCGGCAATCGGGTTGATCTCATAAGGCTCGCAGGGAACCGAGAAGAACATATTCAACAGGTTGCTGCAGTAATCCAGGTCATTGCGCGGGTAAATAAACGGCTGACCCATGGAGTGCTTGTAGGCTGCCGCCGCGACGGTCGGAATCTTGGCGATAACACGGTGGGCAAAAATCTCGCGATGCACCGGATCATCAATCTTCATGGAGTCATGGTAGAAGGCCGACATGGAGCTGATCACGCCCGAGACCATGGCCATCGGGTGCGCGTTGTAATGGAAGCCGTTGAAGAAACGCAACAGGGTTTCATTGATCATCGTGTGATGGGTGATCGAGCCGCTGAAATCACTGAGCTGGGTCTTGGACGGCAATTCACCGTACAGCAGCAAATATGCTACTTCGATGAAATTAGACTTGCCGGCCAGTTGTTCGATCGGGTAGCCGCGGTACAACAAGACACCTTTCTCACCATCGATATAGGTAATCTGGCTTTCACAGCTGCCGGTAGACACAAATCCCGGATCGAAGGTAAATACCCCGTGATTCCGGTAAAGAGTGCCTATGTCAACTACATCCGGACCCATGGTCCCCTGGTGAACGGGCAATTCCACGGAATCACCCGTGACGTTATTTGTGAGGGAAAATGTCTTATCGGTCATACTCGGCTTCCTGTCATGCAGAATTTCAGGGCTCCACCTGGTCGGGACAATATCCGCCCAAGCGGTCTCATCCAGTTTAAGTCGCACCTGGTTGTAGTCAGTTACTCAGGCCTGCTACGCAGACCAGTCGCGCAACGGGGAACCCGTCCGCATCCGGCTCAAACACTAGACTAGCGCCTTTGGAGAGGCAATCAGTATAAGCCACGTTTTAATCGGCTGGCAGCACGATTCTGCAGGCCCTGGATAGGGTTAGACGCATAAAAAAAGGCGCCCGTAGAAGGGCGCCTTTTCCTGAACAATCAGGTTTTTGGTCAGCAATACTACTTGCTGGCCATTCCGTATTTGCGACGGAATTTATCCACTCGTCCACCGGCGTCCAGAGTTTTCTGTTTGCCAGTGTAGAAGGGATGGCACTGAGAACAGACTTCGACGTGCAACTCTTTTCCAAGTGTGGATCGAGTGGTGAAGTCATTGCCACAGCTGCAAATAACCTTGATTTCTTTGTATTCCGGGTGGATATCCGCTTTCATGACGTTTCCCGTCCAGCCTCTGCCTATAAAAAGGGCGCGAAGTGTAACGTTTACCCGAACATCTGACAAGCCCGGATTACGGCTTAAGCAAACATCAACAACTTGCGGCCCATCTCTTCACATTTAACTTTAACTTACCCAAGCAATATTGGACCTGTCTTCGACTTTATTAATTATCCACAAAACCTGTGGATAACTCTGTGCATTAATACTGGGAAAATGCATTTCGGAGCTTATTTTTCAGTGTTCCTGAACTGTTGGACAGAAATTAGCCACACAATTTTAATTATATTTTTCAATGGGTTAGGACGCCTCCTGCCTGCCTGCCTGGTGAGGTCCGACAGTTACCATCCAACTCGAGAGTTCTTGGTTCACTCTGTTAGTAATTCCCGCCAGCGGCCGTCCGAATCCTGTAAAAACAGCATCTTGAGAGCGCCCGGGCGGACCGCCGCAAGCCCCTCACAAAACGTCAAATTTAACTCCCGACCGGCCGATGTCGAAACGGGTAAACCGCCTCTCAACTCATCCCTGCGCGGCGTCATCCAGGAACAATAGCTGTAAATCGTTCAGGAAACGGAAGCCCAGATCGGTTGGACGCCAGCCATCAGAGCCCCATGTCTCCATCAGCCCCCGCTGTTTCGCCCGCTGGAGGCGGGGCAAAATCGTCTGCGGATCCAGGCCGGTGCGACGGGAGTACAACTCCAGGGTGAACCCGGCCCGCAGCCTCAGGGCGTTGAGCATGAACTCGAACACCAGTTCCTGGCCCCGGGGCTCTTTGCGCTCCACAGAGCGCTGATCCTCGGCGAGCTTTTGCTGGTACCGGTCCGGATTGCGCCAGCGGGCGCTGCGCACGATTCCGCTGTCCAGGGTGAGCTTCTCATGGGCGCCGGCCCCTATCCCCAGGTAGTCACCAAACCGCCAGTAATTCAGATTGTGGCGACATTCATCGCCAGGCCGCGACCAGGCAGACACTTCGTACTGCACAAACCCTGCGTCAGTGAGAATCTCGCTACCCCGGTCCTGGATGTCGCAGAGAATTTCCTCGCCGGGCAACTCCGGAGGATTGGCGTCGAATACCGTGTTGGGCTCTATGGTCAGCTGATACCAGGACAAATGCTCCGGCTCCAGGGCCAGGGCCTGCTCCAGGTCATTGGCGGCCATGGCCGGCAGCTGTCCAGGCAGGCCATGCATGATATCCAGGTTGATATTGGCAAAGCCCGCCTGCCGCGCCTGCTCCACCGTCAGGGGAATATCGTCCCCAGTATGAATCCGCCCCAGCCGATGCAGCATGTCCGGATCGAAGGTCTGGGCGCCCACCGACAGGCGGTTCACCCCGGCCTCGAGCAAGGCGTCGAAATCGATCCCTTCACGGGTTCCCGGGTTGGCTTCCAGGGTGATTTCCGCTTCCGGACTCAGGGGATATTCCTCCCGCAATACCGACAGCAGTTGGGCGATATAAGACGCAGGGAACAGGCTGGGGGTCCCGCCGCCAAAGAACACCGTTTCCACCGGGCGGCCGTCCAACTCAGCAATAGCCAGGCGAAAATCCCGTATCAAGGCCTGGGTATAGGCCTGCGCAGGCAGGGCTCCTTTCAGGGCCCGGGAGTTAAAGTCGCAATAGGGGCATTTTCGTATGCACCAGGGCAGGTGCACATATAAGGCCAGCGGAATCGGGTCGCTCATGGCCGTCGCGACGCCCTAGCCCCGACCCAGCAACACGGCCAGCTTCGACACCAGGCAGCTCATGGCCTGGGCACGATGGCTGATGCTGTTTTTCTCTTCTTTGGTCAACTGTGCGGCGGTCCGCCCGTCTGGCAGCAGGAACACCGGGTCGTAGCCGAACCCGCCCTCGCCACTTGGCTGGTGGGCAATGCGGCCTTCCCAGGCGCCCTGACAAATCAGCGGCACAGGATCCTCTTCATGACTCACCCAGACTGCAAGGCAATGAAATCTCGCCACCCTGTCCGAATCGTCCACATCTTCCATTTGATCCAGCAACTGCAGCAAATTGTCCTGGTCGCTGGCCTGTTCGCCGGCAAAGCGCGAGGAATAAATACCCGGCGCCCCACCCAGCACATCCACCGCAAGGCCAGAATCATCGGCAATGGCCGGCAGGCCCGTGTGGGCCGAGGCATGTCGCGCCTTGATCAGGGCATTCTCGACAAAGCTCAGGCCGGTTTCCTCGGCGGGCTCAAAATCAAATTCGCTCTGGGGCACCACTTCCACTGGCAACCCGGATAGCAGGGCACGCATTTCCCTGAGCTTCCCCGGGTTACCGGTAGCCAGCACAATTCGGGTTAGTTTGCCGGTCATCGGTTAACCCGCCAACGCTGCGAGCTGGGCTTCAACAATCTTGTCTGTCCCGATGGCAGCCAGGTCCAGCAAGCGATTCAGTTCGTCCCGGCGGAATGCGTGTCCTTCGGCAGTACCCTGGACTTCGATAAACCCGCCGGCATCATTCATGACCACGTTCATGTCGGTCTCGGCCTCGGAATCCTCGGGGTAATCCAGGTCCAGCACCGCCTCACCCTTGTACATACCCACAGACACTGCCGCCACATGCCCGTGGATCGGGTTGCGCTTCAGCCGACCTTTCTTGATCAAACCATTCATGGCATCCACCAGGGCCACGTAGCCGCCAGAGATGGATGCAGTCCGGGTGCCGCCATCTGCCTGCAATACGTCACAGTCGATGGTCACGGTACGTTCGCCCAGGGCCCCCATGTCCATCACGGCCCGCAACGAGCGGCCAATCAGGCGCTGAATTTCCAGGGTGCGGCCACCCTGCTTGCCCCGGGCGGCTTCCCGGGCATTTCGCGTATGGGTAGAACCCGGCAGCATGCCGTATTCGGCAGTCACCCAGCCCTGGCCCTTGCCTCGCAGGAAGCCTGGAACACGCTCTTCCACCGAGGCGGTAACCAGCACCTGCGTGTCGCCAAAGCAGGTCAATACGGACCCTTCGGCATGACGGGTAAAATTGCGCTGAAAACGAATATCGCGCATTTGATCGAGGGCTCTGCCACTTGGACGCATGGAAACTCCTGTGATGGGTAAACGGTATCGTCCGGCACTGCGGGCGGACGAAAAAATTTGGATAAGATCGGCTGGCGCTGAACCTCAGGCGACCTGACAACTCACTACGGCGACGGTCGTATTATCGGCGTGAGGCAGATTGGCTTCCACCGCGGCCAGGGCGCGATCTTCAAGCCCCTTCTCCATCTGCTCTATCGGAACGCCCGACAAGGTGGCTATGTCCGCCTCCGGTAGTCCCGACCAAAAGCCGTCAGAACACACTAGTAACAGGTCACCGCCTTTGACTACCTTGCGACGGGTAACACTCATTTCAGGCAATGAATCATCCCCACCAAGACAGCATTCCACGAAGTTACGCATGGGATGAGTGAGCACTTCCTTCTCGGAAATGACTCCTTCCCTGAGCAATAATTCCACGTGACTGTGGTCCCGTGTGCGTTCGATGATCTTGCCGTCTCGCAGATGGTAAATGCGGCTGTCACCAACATGGGCCCAGTAGGCCACGTCGTCTTGAAACAACACGATGGCACAGGTAGCCCTGGGCCTGGCATCAATCTGGAGATCCTTGCCCAGTTCAACCAGCCGACCATGGGCACTGCCAATTGCACGGTGCAAGAAACCAATGGGATCGAATATCGGCTGGGCAGCGCTATTGAAAGACTCAACGATTGAGTTCAGCGCTTCCTGCGCGGCGGTTGCGCCGTCGGCATGCCCGCCCATGCCATCCATTACCACCATAAGGCTGGAATGCTGGCCGATGAGGACAGCCACACGGTCCTGGTTTTCTTCTCGTGTACCTACCAGGCTGATTTCCGCGCTTTCAAACTTCAAGAGGTATTCCTCGTCTGGTCTAAACAGTTACACTGTGCGCCCAGGGAACCCGGGCCGAAGCCGCGCATTATACCCGCTCAAGGACCCTTGCCCCACTGACTTTACAAACTGACGTCAAAAGCGCCCAAGGCACCTCATTATGACCCAGAGCATGACCGCATTCTCCCGTTGCGAACTCGAAACTGATTTAGGCAGCCTGACCTGCGAAATTCGCAGCGTAAATAATCGCTTCCTCGACGTGCAATTGCGACTGCCCGAGGAACTGCGTGCTCACGAGGCCGCATTACGCCAGCAAGTATCCAGTCGCCTCACCCGGGGCAAGGTCGATTGCAGTATCCGTTTCCGACCCAATGCCGGCGCCGCCGGCTTACCGACCATCAACCAGGAAATGCTCGCAGGCCTGGTAGACCTGGCCGAACAAGTCAGTAGCAAGATGTCCGAGCCCGCCGCGATTAACCCTATCGAATTGCTGCGCTGGCCGGGAGTCACCTCCGAGACCAAGTTGGACCTGGCGCCCCTGACCGGGCACGCCACCGCATTGCTCGACCAGGGGTTGGGCCAATTGATTGAAGGGCGGCTTTCCGAGGGCGGCCGCCTCCGGGACATGTTGCTGGAGCGCTGCGAGGGGATTGCCGAGAAAGTCACCGAGGTGCAAACCACCCTGCCCGAGGTTCACGAGCACATTCGCAACCGTATCGTCGAGAAACTGGAAAAGCTGACCCAGGACCTCGACCAGGAACGTCTGGAGCAAGAACTGGTGATACTGGCCCAGAAAATGGACGTGGCCGAGGAACTGGACCGGCTGGAAAGCCACCTCACCGAGATGCGCCAGGTGCTGGACAGCAAGGAGCCTATCGGTCGTCGGCTGGACTTCCTGATCCAGGAATTCAACCGGGAAGCCAACACCCTGTCCTCCAAGTCCCAGGACATCCGGACCACCCAGGCAGCCGTGGATATCAAGGTGCTGGTGGAGCAAATGCGTGAGCAAGCTCAAAATATCGAGTAATTTCCAGAAAATTCCGGTATTTGGAATTAAAAACTATTTTTCAATAACTTGTCTCGGCATTTCTGCTAGAAACATCTTCCAGGATTTCTCTAAATCCGTTATGTTTAGGTAGCTTTTTGGGTAGCTAATGAGTTTGGCTGCTCCCGTCACAGGTACAGCTACCCATGCCCAGACATAAACGTAATGCCCTTACCGACCTTGAGATCAGGCGCCTGATCGCAGCCGGCGGCCAGGCAGCCGTCACCGATGGCGCCGGCCTGACCCTGACCATCAGCGCCGGGGGATACGCTGCCTGGGTCCTGCGCTATCGACTGGAAGGCAGGCGCCGGGAGTACACCATCGGTGCCGAGGCTGATTACCCTCTGGAACGGGCTCGAGAGATGGCCGCGGAGCTTCGCATGCGGGTAGCCCGGGGCGAGGATATTTCCACCACCAGGCGGCAACAGAAAACCCTCAATATGAGCCCTGCAACAGCCGGCTCTTTTGCCGCCCTGGCCGACACCTGGTTCCGGCGCACCCAGGAAGACCGCCTTCAGCACCCCCAGGTCGCCTGGCGAGTTTTCAGTAAGTGGATTAATCCCCTTCTGGGCCAACTTCCCGTGGACAAGATTCAGGACGGTCATATCCTGGACTGCCTTGAGGCCATCAAGGCCGGCGGAGCACCCACCGTGGCCAACGATGCCCGGCGCTACATACGCAAGGTCCTGGATTTTGGCGTGACCCTGGAACTTATCCCGAGCAACCCCGCCGCAACCCTTTCCAGTCGGGATGCGGGGGTCACGGAAAACGCTCGTGATCGCGCCCTGTCCCTGGACGAGGTGGACACCCTGCTTCGGACCATGGCTGATAACCGGGACCGGTTTGGCCGCAGCAACGAACTGGCGATTCGACTGCTGCTGTTGCTCGGGGTCAGAAAGCAGGAACTCAGCCAGGCACGCTGGAACGAACTCGCCCTGGCGGCCCCCAGGTGGCAACTGCCAGTGCGGGGCAACAAGACCGGACGCGGTCTGATCATTCCCCTGCCCAAACTGGCCGTGGAACACCTGAAAGAACTGCAGGAACTCTCGGTCGGTAGCGAGTGGGTCCTGCCCAGTCGTCGCCGTAGCGGCAAACCGCGACATATCGGACCGGACACCCTCAACAGCGCCCTGAAGAAGCTGCCCCACGGCATCGACGATTTCGTGATCCAGGATTTACGCCGAACCCTGCGAAATAATCTCAGCGCACTGGGCGTGCGCCCGGAAGTCACCGAGCGCTGCCTGAACAATAAATTGCGAGGCGTGCTGGGCGTGTTCGATCAGCAGGATTTTCTGCAAGAACGCCGAGCAGCCCTGGGGCGCTGGTCCAGTGTGATCGAGACACTGGATAGCGAGGGGCTGGAGGCTGCAAGGCAGGCTTATAGACTGGGCGCGGTGATGGAATTCAGATCCGCTGTAGAACGTTCTAGCTTGAGGTTCTAAATACTCACGCTTTTAGAGCCAGGCGTACAAGGACTGCGGCCGGACCCTAAACTCCAACTCGCAGTCCTTTTCACGACCCTTACTTGCCCAACTCTTCCTTTATCAAGTCGGCCAATTGCTGCTGGCCAAAACTTGGCAGGGGCCGACCATTGACGAAGTATTCCGGTGTGGCACTGACTAGCAGCACTACCGAATCCTGCTTGTCCTTTGCAATACGCTGAGTAATTTCCTCTGCATTCATGTCGGCCATGAGCTGCTCCATATTCAGGCCCACTCCCGCAATAACCGATGCGATTTTTTCGGGCTGGACCACGTGGTTCTGTACCCACTGATCCTGTGATGCCAGCATGGCTTCCAGGGTTTGCCAGTACTTGTCTTGGTTGCGACTGGCTTCCAGGATTCTGACTGCGTAGTCAGAGCCGTTATGAAATGCGATATGACGAACTGAAAGGTGAATCTGGCCGGGTACCTGGGCCATCCACTGCTTGACCATAGGGAAAAACAGGGCGCAGGTTCCACAGGCCGGATCGATAAACTCGACGAGTTGTA
>CAKZML010000035.1 GCA_937128475.1 uncultured Chromatiales bacterium | reverse complement strand
TTGATCCGGGCCGTGGTCTGTGATCCTGCGTCGTTGAATCTGAATAACCGCCATTCCGCTATCCGCCAGCAGGCTGCCCAGGCCCATCGCGATCAGTGGGGCGGCGGCCCTGCGGAACCCGAAGAATAGCGATCGCGCTGTCGATGTGTCCGAGGCATTTTGGCACAGGCTAATCCCAACCCAATTTGTACTAACTCCCCGCCTGGCCTGTGTTCAACAGGCTGCATCTACGGCTACAATGGTCAGCGAGCAATCACGTTGATCACCAGAGGGATTGGTAAATGAGTAACAAGGATTTTCCACAGCTTGCTTCGGCAGAAACCCCATCCAATGGTCAGCGCCTGTTTTTGCGCTACTTCACCGCGATCCTCATTGACCTGGTGGTGCTGAATCTCTTTGTCGAATACTGGCAACACGTGGTCATCGACTCGTTCACGACTTCTTTGCTGGTCGCGATTCTCCTGCAGGTGTTGCTCAAGCTGACCCTGGCTGTTGAGCACAAGGTGGCCAACTTCTTCAATGCCAGGCCAGGTGGCATGGCGAAGTTCATGCGCTACTTCACCGCATGGTTAATTCTCTTTCTCTCCAAGTTTATTATCCTGGGTGCGGTGAACCTGGTATTCGGGGACCAGGTCGATTTCCTGGGTCCGCTGCATGGCGTGGTCGCCTTTATTGCGGTGGTCATGGTGATGCTGGTAGCCGAGGAAGCCATCGTCCGCTTTTACCGGCGGCTCGCCTAGCGGGTCGACATTTCTGTCCGGGAGCGGCAACCGTTCCCGGCGGTTCAATTCTTACGCAGAATTTCTACTCGCCAGGGGTTGCTGTCCCTTGGGCGATCAGTGGGGCGGCGGCGAAGCCGACGAAGCGGACTAGGTGTCTTCGCCCGGCCGGGAAATCATCTCGCCGGCACTCCAGAATTTCCAGCAGGAATACCTCTCACCGGGCTTGCGCGGTTTGGCGTTGCTTTGTGTGCGATGACAAGCAGAATCCAGAGTAAATCCAATATGGACGGCGCCCCGTCGTGAGGAGGGGTCGTCTGATCATCGCGAGGGTCTTGCAGGAATTCCAGAAATGAAAACGCCCCTGAAAAGGGGCGAAGTCATGGTGCCCAGGAGAGGACTTGAACCTCCACTACCTTGCGATAACTAGCACCTGAAGCTAGCGCGTCTACCAATTCCGCCACCTGGGCATAGG
>CAKZML010000034.1 GCA_937128475.1 uncultured Chromatiales bacterium | reverse complement strand
GGTTGCTGAGATCCGTATCGCCCTGGTCAGCAAAATAATCACCGGACAACACGTCCACCGGTGCCGGAGAATCTTCTACCGAGCGGGCACGGGCACGCGTACCGGTACTGATAATCTCTTCGATTTCCATAGTATCAGCGGCCGCCTCTTCCTGAGCGAGCGCTGTCTGCGAGAAACCGACAAAGAAAGGCGCTTGCAAACCGAGCAATACGGCCAGGCGCAACTTAGTCGATGGTTTCATGGATTTCCCCCTAATAAAACCTTGTTTAAAAATGCGTATGCCTGATGTAGCTCGACCGCTTTGGGGGGACTTTGGAAAAGATAATTAAAACCCCCGCGAGTTCATTGAGAATCAGACTCAGTCAAAAGTAGCAATTACGCAACGGAGTTGCAAGTTTTTCGGCAGTCAGTGTGGCTGCTACGCGGGGCTAGAAACTTGACTATTTTTTGAGCAACCGACTTACGTTATGTCAAAGCATCTAGAGAACCTGGGAAATGTATCGCTCCAATTCTCGTCCATCACAGAGTGTTAGTCCCGCCTCACGAAACTTCATACACTGATCCAGCGTTGGGGCAGTAAAATAGGCGCCTTCTCCCGTTTTATTTATAGTTATCAATTGCCTACCAGCCACCACCTCATCGACTGCGCTCACCATCCTGGCGCACCCCGTCGAATAGAGGCGAAGAACATTGTCCAAATAGGTGGTGCCGTAATCGGCCTCCACCGGGCTGGTGGCGATGATTGGCCCTGTATCAATTCCGCTGTCGGTAATCAGGTGAAGCGTACTGCCGATTTTACCGGATCCTGCCAGCATTGAGTGAAATGTTCCCATTACGCCACGAAAATCAGGGAGCAGCCCTGAATGCAAGTTCAAGATGCCCTTTGTCGGGATCGAAATCGCTTTTTGATGAAGAATCTTCCGGTAACGGACCGACAACACTAAATCGGGGGCCCAGTCTCCCAGCGTCCCCAGGCCAACATCCGAATTAGGATCTGTAAGAAATTCCAGCGATTGACCGGTTTTCGCAGCAAGGGCTTCGAATCCCAGCAGACCCGGAGGCAGGGGAGAACCCGCCACCGATCCGGAATCCAGGGCATCGCACATGGCTTGCTCCACCTTGTCCAATTCGATCAAGTCCGGAACAGCACCAGGTCCATGATTATCGCCAGCCCCAGAAAGCGCGATTCGCAAATCGTGTCCGGCCAGGGACCGGACAAGCAGGTTCAATGCAATATTGCTGGAAATCTCCCGATGCCCCAGTAACAAGATACGCATGCTTCGTCCTGGACTCCTCAATGTATTGCTAGCTTGGATTGATATCTGGCGCCTGTAAAGGGAGCGTGGATCAGGGCAGGTGGCCCTATTCCCGAACTCGATCCACTGTCCGGGCGGCCCAGGCCAATGGGTAATGCGATTGGCCTCTCACGGCTGAGCGCGGAAGAGAGTATATTTTGCCAATCAAGAGCATTTCCTGAACGCGAGCAAAACCGCACAGACACCGGGAACCGGGGATATCGCACGTTCATCCTGCGTTAAGAATACGTCGGTAGAATACTAATTAAGGTTGGATTTAGTTAACCAGAGGAACAGACCATGAAAAAGATGTCACTAGCATTACTGGTATCGGGTTGCCTGGTGTTTGCCGGGCCTGCGCTTGCAGGCGATGCGGCGGCTGGACAGGACATATCCGAGGACTGTGCAATGTGCCATGGCGATGAGGGTTGGGGTGACGAGGATTATCCGGGCATCGCCGGAATGGCAGAGGCTGACTTCATCCAGGCGATGAAGGAGTACCAGGACGGGACACGCGAAGACAAGAGTATGAAGAAACAGGTCAAGGGGCTGAGCGAGGATGACCTGGCAAACCTGGCAGCCTATTACGCGACCCTCGAAAAAGCCGCGGACGAGTAGCAGGCGGAAACAGCGGGTCTACTAGATCGCAGGCAAAGATAAGCCCCCGACTCTTTCGAACCGGGGGCTTTTTTTATTTAAAATTCCACCCACGGCAAGGCGCGACTGCGTACACCCGCTCGAGCGACAATGGTCAATGCGCGCGCATTTCGCGAATCCCAAAAGAACGACAGGCTGTATTTGAAACCGACGAAGGGTCAGCGAGTGCCAGTGACCTACTTTACTGCGGGCC
>CAKZML010000033.1 GCA_937128475.1 uncultured Chromatiales bacterium | reverse complement strand
ACGGTGACGGAGCGGTGGATGAAACCAGCGACGTGACCTGGGAAGAGGCCATCGGTTAAAGAGGATCTGAAACAGGTTTTTCGTCTGGGGTTTTCGCCCGGGCCCAGAGCTGAAGAGGAGAGTTTATATCTGTTGAGATAATGGGCTCCGGCTTTTGGCCGGAGCCCGGGAGGGTGTCGGGATGACTAACTTCTGTACGCGAGTGTTGAGTTTTTTGGCGATGACACTGGTTGTGGGGTGTGGTGGCGGTCAGGGAAGCAGCGCCGTCGGCGTACCGTCCCGAGAATTGGTGGTGATCACGTCCTCCAATCATTCGGAAGTGGTTTCGGATTCACTCAATGCCGCGATGCTTAGTGCCCGGATGGGAGATTTGTCGGGTATTGGTGTTCTTGGCCTTGAGGTGTCTCCGTCTATGTCGGACAGCTTGAGAATTCAGTCCATCACTGATCTCGCTGACGAGTATGAGCCTCCATTGCAGGCCCACTTCGGGCCCATCGTTGAGCACTGCGCGGTTGGAGGGACCCTGACAGTGACAGGCGACATGAGTTTCCCCGGTTTGGGCCCGATGGTCGGTGACAACTTTTGCATGGTATTTGCTGGCTGTAATGACGGCGGCAGCTTTCTTGTTGATGGGATGATGGATGTCAGCATTGACGCATTTCAGGGAAGTATCGTTGCTGGGATACTCAGACTTGAGGTCTCAGTAGCGCTAACCGATCTGGCGCTGATAGAAGCTGACGAGATTACATTGGTGAATGGGGAGTTTCACTCCTTGACGAATTCCATGTCGTCTCCGATGGTTGAAACCCGGACAGATGGCGGTCCGTTGACTATCTCTATTGCTATGCGGACCATTGTTCTGGAGGACTTTTCGAATTCATTCGCAGCTAACGGCGGAGTCTTTCCAACGGCCTACGAGATGGATTTTAGCGGTGCGCAGTCCAGCAGTCGTTTTGATGGCGTTGCCGAGTATCAGAGTATTCTCTCGTTTGTCTGGTTTGCCGATGAGAATCCCTATGCCGGAGAGATGCTCATCACCGGTGCTGGTAATTCAACCATTCGGCTAATTGCGCTGGATGTTGAGATGGTCAGGCTGGAGATGGACTACAACGGTGACGGAGCGGTGGACGAAACCCGCGACGTGACCTGGGATGAGGCCATCGCATAAAAAGATCTGGGCGACTGCCTCGGGCAGGTGCGGCTGCTACAGGGCCGCACCTACCCGTGGTCAGTCGTTCGTCAGCCTTCGGATTCCTCCGTGGTGACGACCAGGGGTTCGGGGATCAGCGGCGGCGCATCGGGTAACTCATCGTGGAATGCCAGGGCGAAGATATCCCATACGGTCATGAACAGGCCGGCGATGACCGGACCGATGATGATGCCGGAGGCGCCAAACATACCCAGTCCGCCCAGGGTACTGAGCAGGATCAGCAAATCAGGCATTTTGGTGTCGCCGCCCACCAGTTTGGGTCGGAGAATATTGTCCACGGAACCCACCACGATGCCACACCAGGCAAGCAAGCCCAGGCCGGCCACGCTCTGGCCGGTGGCCAGCAGGTAGATCACGGCAGGGATCCATATCAGTGCTGCGCCTATCCCGGGAATCACCGATAGCACGCCCATGATGGTGCCCCAGAATGCGGCACCTTCGATGCCCGCTATGGCGAAGGCCAAACCGGCCAGCACACCCTGCAGTGCGCCGATGATAAACGTGCCTTTCAGTGTGGCCCGGGTAATAGACACGCCTTTCTCGAAAATCAGTTCTTTGTTTTTGGTAGACAGGGGGGCATAACCGAAAAGGGTGCGGGTAATCTCCGGGCCGCCCAGCAGGAAAAAGAACATGGCGTAAAGCATGATGAACAGGTGCAGGAAGAACATCACCGTACCCTGGGTGGCCTTGGACAGACTACCCACCATCAGATTGCCCATTTTCGCCGCCAGTTGCCCCGCCTTGGTGAGGATCTGGTCCCGGTAGGGTTCGATGTATTCGATCATCGGGAACCACTGGGGCAAGTGCCAGTCGGTACCTCCATCCTGCACTCGTTGTTCCACCCATGGGCGTAGCAACTCGGTAACTTTCAGGGCTTGGGCAACCACGACTCCCATCAAGCCCATCAAGGGAATCACAACCACCAGCAGCACGATGATCAGGGTCAGCGCAGCAGAAAGCGTGCGCCGTCCTCCCAGTCGGCTCTCCAGCAGGCGAAACAAGGGATAGGTCATGCCGCTGAACACCGCGGCCAGCAGCAGGGTTTCCAAAAAAGCGCCGATCATGTTGAAGAACAGCACACTGACCAGCACCACCAGGGCCAGGACGTACAGCTTTCTGAAGTTATCTTTTTCCAGCAGGTTGCCGCTCATGGCAGGCTCCTTGGCAATGGTGTTCGGGATTACAGTTTAATCAGTTCGTCCACGGCTCGCAGACCCTGTTCAACCGCGCTGTCCAGGTAGGCGTAGGCCCCTGCGTCAGAGTTGGCGATGGCAATACGGCCATGGGTGCGACGTCCGATCTCGTGAGGGGCCTGACCTGCAGGCCAGTCCGGGTCGTGGAGGCTAATGTACTCGTAGGCATAACCATGTGGCCAGCGATTCACAGTCAGCGCCTTGATATCCCGCGCCGGGTCGAAATCGCTGTCCGCCAGCAGACCGGCCAGGTGATCGCGAACCTCGCGTTCAAGATCTTCAAAACTCATGCCAAGCAATTTGCGCCGGGCCGCCTTGTACTGGTCTCTTGCCACCGGACCCGCCTCGGGTGTGCCGATGCCGCCATAGAACTGGATCAGGGCGGGTTCTGCCGGATCAAAGTCGCGACTGCCCGGGGCCATGCCGAAGCCGCTCACATTCCAGGTCTCGGCGTGCAGGCGACCGGGGCTGTGGGCGCTGCCGAATCGGGCTTGTTCCACGGCCTTGCCGTCGGCCAGCAAGACATTGCTGACCATGATCGGAACTTTTTGGGCGTACTGCAGGGCCAGGGTTTGTTCTTCCGGCAGGTCCGGTACCAGGTGAGGCACAATATTGTTGTTACAAGCCAGGATGCACTGGCCCGCATTGATGCGGCACGCCTTGCCGTCACGCACATAGTCCACCGCAACGCCGGGACGGTTGCCTGCAAGGCTCACGTTGCGTGTTTGCACGGCCGTGGCGTTCAGGCGAATGCGAACCGACTGGCCGGACTGGTCTAGCCTGGCGTAATCAAAGCTGGCGGAGACGATGTCATCCATGCTGTTTCCCGGGGCGGCTCCCGGCACCATGGCGCGCACCAGCATCCGCGTGACCGAGGCATTGCCATCGGGGAACATGGCGAAGCGCTCGTCGGATTCTCCTGCCAGTTCAGCCGGAAGCGCGCCGATCGCATGGTATCCCGGCAATCCGGTTTCCAGGCAGTTGACCACATCCAGCGCATCGATGCCTGCGCCCCATAGTCCATGGGGGGCTTGCTGAAACACCCGTGCTGCAGTCGGTGTCACGCCCCCGCGGGTGGTGATGAACTCCAGGTAGCTGGTCTTGCGCAGGTAGTGCAGTCGCTGGGCCTCGTTCATGCCTGTCAGCAAGTCTTCCTGCGTGGTCAGAAAACGTTTCAGCGAATCCCTGTCGACGGCAGGCATGGGTAACTTGTCGGTGACAGCCAGCCATGATTTACCCGGGTCATTGGCCCACATCCTGAACCCGCGAATCCGTGCTTCCTCGCCGAAGGTGGCCTTGTCCAGGTAAAGCATGGAATCCAGGTTTTTGCCTGGGGCAGAAAATCCAAAATCGAAACTCTCTGCCAGGCGGGGAATGTCCAGCCCAAGGCCGGTGAGGAATTTCAGAACTTGCTTGCTGTAGTGGGGGTATTCCAGGTTTATCGCGCCGCCCCATGCCAACCGGGTTTGGCCCCGGTAGTGAAACTCATTGCGCTTGGCATGGCCGCCGAAGTCATCGTGATTATCCAGTATCAGTATCCGGGCATCGGTTCCGGCCAGTTCCGCGTAGCGGTGGGCCGCGCTCAATCCACTGATGCCGGCGCCCACCACCACCAGGTCGTAATATTCATCCAGTACGGACGGGGAAGGCCAGCTTGCATGATTGCGTGCCCGGGCATGGGCGACCTCGAAGCTGCCCAGGTGATCGCCACGCAAACCCGTGAGGGTAGGTGGGTAGTACCCCTTTGCGTCCTGGGCGGCTGGGCTGGCAGTATCGTTGGCGAGCACGGTTCCCGGAAGCAGGCTGCCGGCCATGGTTGCTCCGACGCCATTGATAAAGTCCCTGCGTGAAATGGGCATGGCCATTCCCAGTTCTTTGTCTGACCTGCTCATTGCTACACTTCCCCTGGGACGTTGCTGTGCGAACCATTTTGCACAACTCTGCGGATAAGGGCATCCTCCGCATGGTTGGCCAACAAATCAAGGCACCAGGGCCAAGCAAAGTTCGGCGAAAAGGAACAGTTACATGGGTAAGGTTTCAATTATCACCATTCTTACAGTCCTGGGATCGATGGCGTTTTCCGGCCCGCTGCGAGCGGAAGACACGCAAGACCCATGGAAGTTCGAGTTATTGCCCTACTTGTGGGTGGCCAGCCTGCAGGGTAGCACCCAGGCGGGTGATGCAGAGTCTCCGGTAGATCCGGGTTATTCATTGTTCACCCTTGAGAATTTGCATGGCGCGTTCATGGGTGCGGTGAGAGTCAGTCGCGGCCACTGGAGCTGGCAACTGGATACGCTCTATGTTGACTACCAGGATGATTTCGCCTTGGGTCCCCTGCAGTCCCACGTGGGGGTTAGCGGAGGGTTTCTTGAGGTCGCCGCCGGGTATCGCCCCGACACCGACGGGAACCTGGAGTGGCTGGCAGGACTTCGAAATGTGTCCTTTACCACCGAGGTGAGTCTGACGCCCGGACCCCAGGGCAGGGTGGACAAGACCTGGCTGGATCCTTTTGTCGGACTGAGTTATCGCTACCCCCTGTCCCAGAACTGGGCGCTCAGGGCACGGGCCGATTTGGGTGGCATGAATCCCTCGGCCAGGTTGTCAATGAACGGTATGCTGGCGATGGAATATGCGTTCAGCGATCGTGTGCAGGCCCTGGTCGGTTATCGCTACCTGGAACTGGATTTCCGTGATAACGGCTATTTATTGGATATAAGCGCCTCGGGTTTTGCGTTGGGCCTTGCCCTGCATTTCTAGATGGCAGGGGTAGTCGAATTTGCATAAAAAAAGCCGGCAGTATTCAGCCGGCTTTTTTTATATCGAAAGTACGAAAAATTTAGCGCAATTATTCCGGGAAATTATTCTGCGAGGGGAATCTGGGCCCCGATACCAAAGCCTACGATGCTGTCCATCTTGTTCTCGATTTGAAGAAAACGCATGGCCAGCACGTCGCCTACGGTCTGCTGCATCTTTTTTACGTACTTCTTACGAATTTTCAGGCGATCGGATTCCAGCTTCATATAGTCCTTGATCAAGGTGGCTGCTTGATCGTCCGTCAGTGCGCCATAGTTCTCCGCGTAGCGCTTGATCAGGTCGAGCATGCTTTGCTTGTGGGAGCCGATGTCGGTCCGGTAGGCCTGGTACACGGGCCAGAACTTTTCGGATGTGGATGCGTCCATTCTCATGGACGAGCTCACCAGTTCTGTTCTGTTTGCTTCAAGTTCGGCGATGGACATTTGCATGATGTCCTCGTCGCTCTGGGAAAATGCCGGCTGACTCAGCCCCATGATTGTGACAACAGCCAGTAATTTGATCATTCGCATTGAAAAAACGCTCCTTGTTTGAACCTGGATTGTTGTCAGCTCATTGGCTACTGAAGGCAATTCGCAGACAATCCGCAGGCCAAGTGAAATTTATAAATACCTTCGTGGTATTTCGGGTCAGTCTATTGGGGCGGGCTTGTTGTGGCAAACGACACACTCCGCTGTTTGGAGTACGGGTGGGCGATAACGCGCCCCAATTCGTGCAGCCAGCGCTTCGTGAAGAATGTGTGTTTGGTTGGGGGAGGGACGTCGCGTCACTCCCCCGGCCCGGTCAATAGCGTCCCGAACTCTTGTAGAAATAGCGGGTCATCTCGACGTGCTGCATGTTCATCTTGCGCACGATA
>CAKZML010000032.1 GCA_937128475.1 uncultured Chromatiales bacterium | reverse complement strand
CCAGGCTAAACCACTTCCAGCATGATCTTCCCGATGTGCTTGCTGGACTCCATCAACGCATGTGCCTTGGCCGCCTGCTCCAGCGGAAACACCTTGCTAATCACCGGACGAATTCTGCCAGACTCAAGCAACGGCCATACCTGCTCGCGCAGGGAGGCGGCAATCTCGCCCTTTTCCTCCACCGAGCGGGGACGCAATGTGGATCCGGTAATCGTCAGGCGCTTGACCATCACCGGGCGCCAGTCCATGTCCGCCCGGGTGCCCCCCAGAAAAGCAATAATCACAATTCGGCCATCTACCGCCGCAAGCGTTACATCCCTTTCCAGGTAACTGCCGGCCACCATGTCCAGGATCAGGTCGACCCCTCGCCCATCGGTGGCCTCCTGGAACACTTCCACAAAGTCCTGCTCCTTGTAATTCACTGCCAGGGTGGCCCCCAGGGCCTCACACGCCCGGCATTTCTCGTCAGTTCCAGCCGTGGCATAGACCGTGGCGCCCATCGCTGCCGCCAGCTGAATTGCGGTGGTGCCGATACCGCTTGAGCCCCCGTGAATCAGGATGGTTTCACCCGCCTTCAAGCCGCCGCGATCAAACACGTTGGACCAGACCGTGAAATAGGTTTCCGGAAGCGCTGCCGCTTCGAGCATGCTCAATTCACCAGGAACCGGCAGACACTGCAACTCGGGTATGACTGCATATTCTGCATAGCCTCCTCCTGCGAGCAGACCACATACCTTGTCGCCCAACTTCAAGCCGGAAACAGCATCACCCAGGGCGACCACTTCTCCGGAGACTTCAAGACCGAGGATGTCCGACGCCCCTGGTGGTGGTGGATACAAACCTTTGCGCTGAAAAACATCCGGGCGATTGATGCCGGCGGCAGCGACCTTCACCAGCACTTCACCATGACCCGGTACCGGCAACGGGCGCTCACCCGGAACCAACACCTCCGGAGCGCCAGGCGCGCGGATTTCGCAAACTAACATGTGGTCGGGAAGCTGGCTCATGACTACTCCTTAACTGGCTTGCAATGCAGATAACGCCACCCCTGGAACCGGTCTACAACCAGCAGTGGCGTGGCCTCCAGGAAGATGTTGCAAATCCACCACATCGTCACTAGCTCACCCACCCGGTTCGGGGTTGAAAAAAGCTGGCGCCAATAACAATGGAAACTTCAATCCTTGGGCTATTATTGTACCTGTGTTCCAGCGGAGGAAGCCGCAACTTGAGACTTCTTACGGTGTTAATTGCGTCGCTCTGCGTGTTTCTGGGCACATGCTCGGAAACCCCTCCCCTTCTTGAGCAAATCAAGGACCGGGGCACGCTGCGTGTTGTAACCCGTTATAGTCCCGTCACCTTCTACCAGGGTGCCCGGGGACCGGCCGGTGCCGAATACGAATTAGCTCGCGGACTCGCGCGTGAACTGGGCGTTAAACTGGAAATGTATGCCACCGACAGTTTCATCGATGTGCTGCCCCAGGTCGTACAAGGCAAGGCTGACTTCGCAGCCGCCGCCCTCACTGTTACCGAAAACCGAAAAGCCCATGTGCTGTTCAGTGAGCCCTACAAGAGCACCAATGAACATGTCATCTACAAGGTAGGCACAGCGCGCCCACGCAAATTGGATGACCTGCTGACCGGAACCCTGGAAGTGCTGGCGGGAAGCAGTCACGTCGAATCACTGAACAAACTTCGTCAGGACGTCCCCGACCTGACCTGGATAGAGAATTCGGATACGGAGGTGGAAGACCTCCTGTACAAGGTGGCCAGCGGCAAGTTGGACTACACCGTGGCCGACACCATGGAATTCAACGTCTCTCGCAATTACCACCCGGACATTCGCATCGGCATGGACCTGGACAGTTCACACCAGATCGCCTGGGCGTTTCGCAAGACCGAAGACCGGAGCCTGCTGGATGCCGCCAACGCCTACCTGGAGAAAATCAAGACCAACGGCGGCCTGGCCCGAATAGATGAAAGGTACTTCGGGCACGCCCACCGTTTCGACTATGTTGGCACCCGAAGTTTTCTCAGGGACATTGAAAGAAAACTGCCCAGCTACCGATACGTGTTTGAAGAGGTCGCCATGGACCATGAGATCGACTGGCGATTGCTGGCAGCAGTCGGCTACCAGGAGTCTCACTGGAATCCCAAGGCGGTCTCACCAACCGGTGTGCGCGGCATGATGATGCTGACCAACAGCACGGCAAAGCAGATGAAAGTGGATGACCGGCTGGACCCCCATCAAAGTATCCTCGGTGGCGCCAAATACTTGCAGCGGGTAAAGAAGAAAATTCCGGAGCGTATCCAGGAACCTGATCGAACCTGGCTGGCGCTGGCGGCTTACAACGTGGGCTGGGGCCAC
>CAKZML010000031.1 GCA_937128475.1 uncultured Chromatiales bacterium | reverse complement strand
ACAATTACTCGATTCGAGTTCACCATCCAGCAATCTCCTGAAGCGGTGTTCTGGTTGGATCGACATGGACGGTTTTCCTACGTAAACAATCAAGCCTGTGTGTCACTGGGATACACACAGGATGAGCTGCTGTCCCTCTACCTGTGGGACATTGATCCAGATTATTCGAAAGATCGCTGGGAGCACCAATGGGCCGAAATGCAACGGGCCGGGAAGCGTATCTTTGAAACCAGGCATCAACGCAAGGACGGGTCAATATTTCCGATTGAAGTACTGGCCTGCCAGATTAATTTCGGTGGAAAGGAATTCCATTCCGCCTACGTTCGGGACATCTCGGAACGTAATAAGGCCAGGGAAGACCAGGCCATGCTCCAGGAACAACTTCACCAGGCTCAAAAGCTTGAGGCCCTGGGGACCCTGGCGGGTGGCGTCGCACATGATTTTAATAACATGCTAAGCGTCATCATCGGATATACGGAATTGCTGAAAAGCAGAGTTTCGGATGACCGGGATGCCAGTCGTGATTTGATGGCGATTGAAAAGGCAGCACTGCGTTCCAGGGATGTCACCCGGCAACTGCTGGCGTTCTCGCGCAAGCAGGTTATTTCGCCGGTTGCGATGCAAATTGATGAGCAGATCGACGGCACAATGAAAATGCTCGGCAGGTTGATCGGCGAGAATATTGAGCTGGAGTTTGCCAAGTCGGAGAGCACCTGGAAAACCCGGCTGGATCCGTCTCAGTTCGATCAAATTCTCGTGAATCTAGCGGTGAATGCGCGAGACGCCATGCCCAAGGGTGGAAGGTTAGTCATCACGACGAAGAATGTAGTCATTAATGAGGGCCAGGCGAAACAAAAAGGCGATTGTATTCCCGGCGATTACGTTTTGATGAGCGTGTGCGATGACGGCATTGGCATGAGCAGCGATACCCAGGACCGCATCTTCGAGCCGTTCTTTACCACCAAGGAAGCAGGCAAGGGGACGGGTTTGGGGCTGGCAACCATATTCGGGATCATGAAGCAGAATCACGGTTGCATAGAGCTGGAAAGTGAACCGGGTAAAGGCAGCTGCTTCAAGCTCTATTTCCCCAGGAATACAGCAGGTGAAGACCAGCCTGAGACCAAGCAAGTATATGAGTCTGGTGAGGGAGCAGGGACCGTTTTGCTCGTCGAAGATGACGAAATGGTTCGCAACATGACGGCCAAGATGCTGGAAAGAATCGGTTACACCGTGGTGTCGGTTGCCAGTCCACTGCAGGCAATTTCCTACTGTGAGTCTGGACTCCATACCGTGGACCTGCTCTTTACCGATGTTGTCATGCCCAAGATGAGTGGCATAGAGCTCAATCAGCGCCTCAAGGACACCTACCCGGATTTAAAGGTCCTGTTCATGTCTGGCTACGCGGCCCTGGTCAGTGATCGTAACGGAGTGATCAAGCCGGGTTTGAATTTCATCCAGAAGCCGTTCAGCAA
>CAKZML010000030.1 GCA_937128475.1 uncultured Chromatiales bacterium | reverse complement strand
CGTCCCGGAGCGCCTGATACGCAGGGGCTGGGCGGAGATGCCGGTGGTGAAAGGCGCCAGTGTGGCTGATACGCCATCCGACACAAATGCATGTTCCTGCCTCAGCTTTGATGAGGCCATGAAGTGTTCCAGGTTGCTGTCGCCGGCCAATGTGCCGGCCAGGGCGTGGGTGGTCAGGCAACCATCTTTCACTTTTAGCAGGGTTTCCGGTGTCGCGCCCAGGAACATGGAATGTCCCCGGTCAGTACTGATGGCGAAGCCGTTCAGGTTGCTGGCTTGTTGTACTTGCCAGGCGCTTGCCCAGGGAGAGAACAGGCCCTGGGTCGGGGTGATCGACATGCGCCGACTTACCACCGCCTTTTGAATGCTGTTTCCCCGGATGGCAATCAGGGTCGCTTCAATGCGCTCGCTCCACTGCTGAAGGTTTTCGGTGTTGGTTTCCCGGACCCGTGAACGCATGCCTGAGAGGTGCTTGCGTACCTTGCTCATTCCCGGGCTGCGCTGTATCTGGCGCAGGTGTGAGGCTGTGCGTTGTCGCAGCTGGGGATCGCTACAAATGACGAGTACCGAGTCGCCATCCTGGAGCAGTAATAATTCCGGAATCCAGCAGCGGGTTTGAGTTTCGGTTTCACCGCTCTGGAAAGCATTCGGCCGTTGGTCGGTTTTACCGGCGACGAACAAACCCAGGGGCAGGCTGCGGGCCAGCTCGTCTGGCAAGTCCATGGCCTGGGCTGCCTCATTGGCCATGCTGCCCAGGGTGTCCATGGTCGCCCGGGCGGCTTCACCCATGGCGGCGAATTTTCGGGTTCCGCAATCACTGGACCAGAGAAACTGTGTTTTGAATTCACTGGAGACCAGGAAAGCCGCAAGCCAGGGGTCCAGACCTTGAATCTGTTCAATAGCCCTGGGCGTGCGAAAGCGTATGCGGGATACCGGCACAGCAGGACGCTTGGACGCGGGGGCCCAAGGGTAGGATTCAGGCTTTGCGGACAAAGCCAGCAGTTTGTCTAGATTTTCCTTCATCGATGTCAGGTGTTCTGCGCGGCAGGCAAGAATTTCTTGCTTTGATTCAATAGGTTCTGGTTTTTCAGAAGATGTTCACCCAAGTATAAATTGCTTCCAATCGCGAGATGTACCTACCGGACCGGGTTCCGAATACCTGCTTGGTGCGTGGCGGTCCCGGAAGATCCTGGAAGGATTTATATATTTTCATATTAATCAGTATATTAGGTGGATACTAGTCTATCAGCCAGATGAGGTGTAACGCCACCAGGTGTCCATGTCCCTGGACCCTGTGGAAGGTGTTTCCGAATTATAAGCCAGGGCTTCAGGATTCGCAGCGCCCGGGTACCGGTTTATGCCCGGGCTCCGGGGCTGCCGAAACGGCCTGGTTTTACTTCCCGGGCCTGGGCTTGCCCAGCAGCAGATCCCGGCGCGACAAGGGCCATGGCCATCCGCTTTTGCCGGGCTGGGGAGTTTGGCTGGTGTTCTCAACAGGATCGTCGTGATCGCCGCGCAGGCGTTGCAGTATGTCCCGGGCGATGCGTACTGCGGTGTCCTGGTCCGGGAAGTCCTTGACCGTGGTGAACAGTGGCAAGGCCAGGTGCGTCCCCAGGCCCTCCACGATGCTGGCCGCGCATTCATAATCGCCCCCAGGGAAAGACAGTTTGACTGATTCTCCTGGCGCCAGCGTTTTCCAGTCGTCGTCCTCGGCCGGCAGCACAACCAGGTTCATGAACCAGGGAGTGATGATTACACCGTAAGCGCGGTCCTGGTGGGGTTGGAAATCGACTGCCTCCACCCGGAGTGCCTGGTTGAACATTGGCAGAGATGACATGCGAGGCTGCACGATATCCCGGTAGGTGCTTACCAGTGACTCCACGCCGGGATGCATGATTTTAGCCCTCCGCCGCAGGTAGAAACTTGTCCCTGGCGGCGTCGCACTGGGGGCATCGCCAGTGTTCGGGCAATGCGGTGAAGGGGGTGCCGGGAGGTATCTGTTCAACGTCGTCGCCAACGGCAGGATCGTAGAGGTACCAGCAAATCCGACATTCCAGCCGGGTATCGTCTTGCACCCTGGCCAGGGTCTGTTCCGGGTTCATCCCAGTTCTTTCCAATACGGTTCCAGTAGCTCGGCGAAACGCATTCGCGAATCGTCCAGGTCTTCCTGGGCGGCGCAGGCTACCGAGGGGATATCGGTGGTTTCCAGGGTGTTAAGGATTAGCGTACCCATGGAATTGGTATACCGTACCCACCATATGCCCGGGTAGGCGGTGCTGCTGATCTTGCAGTCCCCGTAGCCCCGGGACAGGGTTTCAACGGGTCCGGACCCCAGGGTCTCGCCGAGAAAATAGATGTCGCCCTCGGACAAGGGAAGCAGGGTGAGATTGATTACCCGCCCCGTGTCTCCTGCTTTCCAGGTGGTAACGTGCTCGTGCAATTCACTCAGCAGCGGCATGGCATTCATCACGTCCTCGGGGGCAGATTGCTGCAGCAATTTTGCCACCTTGTCCGCATCCGGCGCGCGCCGGGCCAACACCGGAACGTCACATATCTCGATAAAATCCCGGCTGATGTGACCGTCGGAATCCAGGTAGAAGGTGCGCCAGATACCTGCCAGCACGGCCTCCTGCATCCTCACCCGAACATCGTTCTCGGTGTAGGTGAGACTGACCTCGCCTTCGCCCAGTATCTGGTTAATCAGTTCCCGGCTGTCGGGATCCAGGCTGGAGATGTCGGCGATCAATGCATCGCCACCCACGCGATAGTCCGCCAGTGCCTGGCTTATCCAGTCCGTCACGGCTTTCGCGCCTTGCAGGTGTTGTACGGTTTCGGGTTCCGGGATGTCCGGCGCGCTGTAGCTACTCATTTCTCGTGGCATGGGAATGAATCCCGGTTCCGCCGCGTCTGCCTCTCCAGGTTGGCTGCCGGGGCCGCTTAGCGTGATTGGAATATCGCTCAGTTTCATTGCTCTGCATCCGTTGGCATTAGCCGGCAACAACCGGAATCTTGAAGCCCGGCGGCCGTTTGACCTCGGACTTTGTCAGTTCATCAATCTGCTGCAGGTATTCCGACCAGCTGATAATTCCGGCGATCGCACCCAGGTAGCCGCCGTCACGCAGGAATACCAGCGCGGGCCAGGTGGGGAATCCATAGTGTCGCTGCAGTTGTGTTTCGGCCTCGGGGCTAATCACACCGGGTTTCAGGAAACCCTGGAACGCATCAATAAGCTCCGGCAGCACCACGGCAACGTCAGTGGTTTCGCGAAAGCTTTTCGGATCACCGGCGAAAAACAGTACGTTGATACCTGGCTGGCTGATGAATTCCTGGTGAGACTCCAGGGTTACTTCCGGATAGCCGCACTCATCGACCAATCGTTGCACGAGGGGATGGCTCATCCGGGTTTTCCCGACTCGTAAATGCTCAGCTCCAGCGCTCCAGGCCCAATCAATTCCACTGTCGTCAGGGGTTCTTCCCGCTCGTGAAAATCCACGCCCCATTCGCTGAGGATCGAGCATGCGCGATCAACGGCCTCGGGTATGCGCTGGCGAACCGATGGCCGCAAACTTCCACCGTAATCGTCCAGCATCTCCGGTTGTACACCGATAAGCGCCAGTTGTTTTGGGTTGTCATTCAGCAGCTTTGCCGACATCAGGACTTCCTGGAAGCCGGTCTGGTGCATGCTCACTTTTTTGGCGCCCAGGTATTGGGGTACTTCGTCATCGCGCATGACACGCAATTCACCAGGATCCAGGCCGAAGTCTATGGCATCGAAAAGCAGCAATCGGGACACGCTGCTGACCCAGGGCAGCAGGAACAGGCCCTGGGTTCCCCCATCCATGAGGCGGACGGATTCGTCAAAGTGAAAACGGGCATTCAGGGCCTCGACACAACGTACTCCGAAGCCCTCGTCGGCCCAGAGTACGTTGCCGATGCCCAGGATAAGGGTTTCGGTTTCACCCTCAGCCACCATCAGGAATCATCATCCCTGAACATGCGCCAGCCGCCGATGATCACGCTAACACTGCTGCGCTTGCCTACCATATCTGCCCTGACTGCCATGTAGATGTGGACGATGATAAACATCAGCATGACCCACATTCCCAACTGGTGCCAGTTCCGGGTTCCCTCTCCATCGCCCAGCATGGGAATGATCCAGCCAAACATCCTGTCAGCCCAGCTGCCTTGTCCCAGGCCCTGGCCATACAGTGCAAAGCCGGTGATTATCATGAAGAACGTCATCACGGTGTTGAAGAAGAACATGGCGGTCTGGGCCAGTGGATTGTGACCCAGGCGCTTGTCTTCTCTTGGCGTCAAGAAAAGGTAGTACTTCACTTCGTGCAAGAGTCCTCTCCACCATCTGCCGCGCCATATGGGAAGCATGAATATTTCGCGAGAGTGCTTGTTGCCGACGAAGGCCCAGTAAATCCTGACTGCAAACCCAATCGCCAGGAAGTAAGCCGAGATGAAGTGAACCAGGCGAATATTTCCCATCATGAAATGACTGCTGGCTTCTCCGATTGGTGACGGAAGAGGGTGGGCGATCAGGTAGCCTGACACCGCCAGTGTCAGGAAACTGAAGGTATGTACCCAATGCCACAATCGCACCGGGGCTTCGAACACATACTCCGCCCTTTTCCCTCCAGCGTCGCGCAGTCCACTTGCCACATTGCTGTTCATGTCGCTGTCCTCCTTCTAGCGGACCTTGACCGTTGCGAGTTCCTGGCCGTCGGGCGCGATGACATGGGTGGCGCAGGCAAGGCATGGATCGAAACTGTGAATAGTTCTCAGGATCTCCAGTGGTTGCTCTGCGTTGGCCATGGGGGTGCCCAGCAGGGCCGCCTCATAGGCGCCGATGTTTCCGGCCGGATCCCTGGGTGAAGCGTTCCAGGTGGTCGGAACGATGGCCTGGTAGTTCTCGATCTTGCTGTCCTTGATATGGACCCAGTGCCCCAGCGCTCCTCG
>CAKZML010000029.1 GCA_937128475.1 uncultured Chromatiales bacterium | reverse complement strand
AAATCTTTCCTGGCGAGTTACCAGTCAGTTAGAAAAGCGGAAGAGACCGGTCGATTGGCCGGTCTTTTTTTGCCCCGGCCCTGGGTAAAGCCTTGCGGGCCTTTAGTGGGGGCGGTTTTTGCGCTAACGTCGTTGCTGGTCGTTCCATTTGGAACTATTCGAGATCAAGGTAATGAACATGGTTTGGAAAACGCTGTACTTGGGTGTCCTCTTGGCTTTTGGCCTGAATCTTGGCGGCTGCAAGGACCTGCACCAGAGTGTCGATCTTGATCGTCACAAATACAGTAATCTGCGCACTTCCATGAACAAGAGCGATGTAATGGTGTTTGAAGCCAAGGCCACCCTGGAGGCTCCCGTGGAAGGTGAGTCCGGCGAAGCCATCAGGATGCAGTGGTTGGAGGGCTGGCTGGCTCAACGCGGCCAGTGCGCAAACGGTTACGAGGTGATTGAGCGACGTCCCTACCAGAGAAACGATGCGAATCCTTATGGGTTCGACCTTCGCTACGAAGTGCGCTGCAAAGCGCTTTCGGCGAGTCCCGGGGACTAGCCTGCCAGCGGCCGGTCTACACGAATGCTTCCAATAATAATTGTTGTCTTGTTGTTCGCGGGGCTACTCGCGCTGCCTTCTTTCTGGGTCCAGAAAGTAATGCGGCGCTACAGTGAGCCTGGGGACCGTTATCCGGGCAGTGGCGGGGAGTTGGCCAGGCACCTGCTGGATGAATTGCATCTTCCGGATGTATTAGCCGAGGTCACCGATAAGGGGGACCATTATGATCCGGTCGCCCGGGCAGTGCGTTTGAGCAAGGCCAACTTTCACGGCAAATCCCTGACTGCCGTGACGGTGGCGGCCCACGAGGTGGGTCACGCATTGCAGCACCGGGACGGCTATAGCCCTTTCAGGTTGCGTCAACAGATGGTTCAACTGTCAATATACGCCCAGAAGGTAGCGGGCGTAATGCTGATTCTCGCCCCGCTGCTGGCATTACTGGCACGCTCTCCGCGGCTGGCGAGCCTGGCGTTGTTTGCCGGTGTGCTGAGTATGATGATGTCTTCGCTGGTGCATCTTGTGACTCTGCCGACGGAACTGGATGCCAGCTTCCGTCGCGCATTGCCAATCATGCAGCAAGGCGGATACTTGAAGGACGGGGATGAGCCTCATGCCCGCAAGGTATTGAAAGCGGCGGCACTGACGTATGTGGCGGCGTCCCTGGTCAGTATCCTGAACCTGGGGCGATGGCTTACGGTGCTTCGCCGCTAGGCAGCAGTCGGTGAAGAACTCGCTGGCCCTCGGTCAATCCAAGGGCGTCACTGATCCCACCATTGAGTTCCAGCACGGCGATGGCCGGGCCGCCCGAGGCGATGCTGGCGAGTGAGTGGGGTTCGGTGTTCCTGGCAATCCGGATGATTCGTCCATCGGGGCCAATAAAAATCATATCCAGGGGGATGTAGGTGTTTTTCATCCACATGCTGACCCGGCTTGGCTTGTCGTAGATAAACAGCATGCCTACATCCCGGGGCATCTTCCGCACAAACATCAGTCCACGACCACGTTCCTCGGCACTGCGGGCCAGGTGAACCCTGAATTCCCGGGTCTGGGATTCCGACACCTGGATGGCTAATTGTTCATCCGGCGAATCAATTTTTTGTGATGCCCTGGCCGGGGTTGCCACAAAAGCCACCAGCAAACACAACACGGCGCCACGGGAGGTAATCGCGAATTTTTTCCAGGTCATTGCCAACTTCATATGCCATCGCTTGCGGAGTGTTTCCAATAGCCTAGCCTAGTTCAAGCATCGATTCTCGACAATCGCCCTGGTTTGGTACGCTGGTTTGGTACTCAGTGATTTCCCGACTTATGCGCGAAATCGGGTGGCGCGTCGGTGCCAGCGAGATACACTGCCAGCATGATTGAGCACAGAGATTATCAACGAATCCAGAAAGCGATTGAGTTCATCGCAGAGCGCTGGGGCGATCAACCTTCCCTGGAGCAGGTGGCCCGCGCTGTGTCGTTGAGCCCAGCCCACTTCACCCGCCTGTTCACTCGATGGGCGGGCATTTCCCCCAAGCAATATTTGCGCGCGCTTACCCTGGAAAGGGCGAAAGGCGAGTTGCTTGCCGGTCGCGATCTTCTTTCGGCCAGCCAGGCCCTGGGGCTTTCCGGTCCCGGTCGCCTTCATGACTTGTTTGTTGATATCGAGGCCATGACTCCGGGTGAGTACAAGCGCGGTGGCGCGGGCCTGGAAATACGTCATGCCTGGACCCAGACAGACTTTGGCTTGTGTCATGTTGCGGCGACGGAAAGGGGACTGTGCTCCGTCAGCTTTGAGGATCAGCAATCGGGGGCGCCATTGAAGCAATTGCTTGCAGATTGGCCTGCCGCGAAATTTGTCGAAGACCAGGCCGTTGCGGCGACCCTGGGTGGCGTACTGGCCGCCGTGGCCGCTGGAGAGAAGCCCGAAGTCATGAGAGTGATGGTTAGGGGTACTAACTTCCAGGTCCAGGTATGGCGCGCGCTTTTGCGCATCCCGGTGGGATTCACCCTGTCATACGGTGAATTGGCCGCGGAACTGGGAAGACCTTCCGGGGCCCGGGCGGTGGGTTCGGCGGTTGGCGCCAACCGGGTAGGATTTTTGATTCCCTGCCACAGGGTCTTGCGCGCCGGGGGCGCGCTGGGTGGATACCGCTGGGGAGAGCCAAGAAAGCGCGCCATGCTGGCCTGGGAACTCGCTCACGGTGACCGACAACTGCCTGCCGACCAGGCGGCACATTAGAAAAGTTTTTCGTCCCGCAGTTTTACGGCAAGGGCGGATGGGCTAAGGTAGATGACCCACCAGGATGAACGTAGGGTAGTCGGTTGCTTAGACATGTTCTTGGTTTAAAAACCTTTGTTGTATTGTCGTTATTTGTGACGGCTGTCTATGGTCAGTCCAAGGGCTTGCGAGCGCCGCCGGGCGAGCAGCCCGTGCTGCACGAAATCGTCCAGCAGGTTTCTCCCCAGAGACTGGAATCTGACGTCAAGAAACTGGTCAAGTTTGGTACCCGTCATACCTTGTCGGAGACCAAGTCAAAAACTCGTGGCATCGGTGCGGCGCGGGCCTGGATTCAATCCGAGTTCGAACAGATTTCCCAAGACTGCGATACCTGCCTGGAAGTGAAAAGGCAGATTTGGGTAGTTGAGGGTGAGGAACGCATTCCCGGGCCAACCGAGATCGTCAATGTCCTGGCTATCCAGCGCGGGGCAACTGACCCGGATCGCTATGTAGTAATCACCGGTGATATTGATTCCCGGGTAAGCGATGTCATGGACGCGAAATCCGATTCCCCGGGGGCTAATGACAATGCGTCAGGGGTTGCCGCGGTATTGGAGACGGCGAGAATCCTGTCCAAGTACAAGTTTTCTGCATCGATTGTTTACGCGGCCCTGTCTGGTGAAGAGCAGGGGCTGTTTGGCGGCAAGGCCATGGCGACCAAGGCGCTGGCCGATGGTTGGCGGATCGATGCCGTCCTGAATAACGACATGATCGGTAATATCCAGGGCATAAATGGGGTTATCGACAATACTCATGCGAGAATTTTTTCCGAGGGAACCCGGGTAGTGGAATCCCCTGAAGAGGCTATCCAGAGACGCTTCCAGGGTGGCGAGGTGGATTCGGCCTCCCGCAACCTGGCTCGCTACATTGATCGACTCGCAGACGGCTACATTCCCAACCTGGATACCATGCTGATTTACCGCCTGGACAGGTTTGGCCGTGGCGGTCATCACCGGCCCTTCAATGAGTTGGGGTTTCCGGCAGTGCGTATCATGGAAGCCAACGAGAATTACAATCGCCAGCACCAGGACGTGCGGGTTGAAAAAGGCATTGCCTATGGGGATGTCATTGAAGGCGTGGATTTCAACTACGCTGCCAAGCTGACGGCCCTCAATGCGGTGGCCCTGGCCTCCATGGCCTGGGCGCCACCCGCTCCCACCGGGGTGAAGATCAGCGGTGCCGTGAGCGCCGATACAACCCTGACGTGGGAACTTCCTGTTCGTCGTACTGCGCCGCATCTTGCCGGCTATCGTATTTACTGGCGTCTTACGGATTCTTCCGTATGGACGAACAGCATTTACGTGGGTAACGTGGACTCATATGTCCTGAAAAACATTGTGATAGACAACTTCTATTTTGGCGTTGCGGCGGTCAGTCAGACCGGCTTTGAAAGTCCGGTGGTGTTTCCGGGACCGGCCGGGGCGTTTGGACGACAGGTCAAGGATGAATGAAATCTA
>CAKZML010000028.1 GCA_937128475.1 uncultured Chromatiales bacterium | reverse complement strand
TAATCGGCGCCGGCGCATCCGCCTTGCCGCCAATGAAACCCAACACGCGGGGGGTTTCTTTCACCAGGTGCCAGGTATCGTCACCCAGTTCCATTTGCACCAGAACATAGCCCGGAAAAAACTTGCGCTCACTGCGACGCTTCTGGCCGCCACGCATTTCCACTACTTCCTCGGTGGGAACCAGAATCTCGCCAAAACGGTCCTGCATACTATGCAGTTCGATACGCTCTTTTAAGGCGGCCGCCACTTTCTTTTCATAACCTGAATAGGCGTGTACGACGTACCAACGCATTGCCATCGGCTAACCCTTATTTAGTCTGTTAAGTAATTGCCAGGGAAACCAGCCAACCCAGCAGGGAGTCGAGCCCCCAGAGGATCAGCGCCACCAGCAATACAAATGCCACCACAATCATGGTGGTCTGCACGGTTTCCTGCCGGGTAGGCCAGACCACCTTTCGAATCTCGGTGCGAGAGCCCTTTACCAGCGCCCAGAAAGCGGCGCCCTTGGCTGTCTGCAGGGCTATCAGCCCGGCAACCGCAGCCAGCGCGAGAATACCCAGAACCCGGTACAGCAACGACTGGTCAGAAAAATAGCTGTTTCCGACCACTGCCACTGCCACCAGGATGAATACGAGGATCCACTTGATCGAATCGAATCGACTGGCGGTTGTTTCCACACTCATTAACACTATCCTTTAAATAAAGACGGCACCCCCCGGGCGCCATCCCCTGCCATAAATGGCAGGCCAGGAGGGAATCGAACCCCCAACCTGCGGTTTTGGAGACCGCTGCTCTGCCAATTGAGCTACTGGCCTAAACATGTCACTTAGACGACGAAGCCGAACTGCTCCTTCAAGCGGTTCGGCTGAGTCTTTCAAAGGGGGCGGACTCGCTCCACCCCCAGGGGTTGTTGTTACTCGATGATCTTGGCAACAACGCCCGCGCCAACGGTACGGCCGCCTTCGCGGATCGCAAAACGCAGGCCATCTTCCATCGCGATCGGGGCGATCAGCGTCACCACCATCTGGATGTTGTCACCCGGCATCACCATCTCAACACCATCAGGCAGCTCACAGGCACCCGTCACGTCCGTGGTGCGGAAGTAAAACTGCGGGCGGTAGCCCTTGAAGAACGGCGTATGACGGCCACCCTCGTCCTTCGACAGGATGTAAACCTCTGCCTCAAACTTGGTGTGCGGCTTGACCGAACCCGGCTTGGCCAGTACCTGGCCACGCTCAACGTCCTCACGCTTGGTACCGCGCAGCAGTACACCCACGTTCTCGCCCGCACGACCTTCGTCAAGCAGCTTGCGGAACATCTCAACGCCCGTACAGGTCGTCTTCTGAGTGTCCTTGATACCGATAATCTCGATCTCTTCACCGACCTTGACCACGCCACGCTCAACACGACCGGTAACAACCGTACCGCGACCAGAGATAGAGAACACGTCCTCTACCGGCATCAGGAAGGGCTGGTCAATCGCACGCTCGGGCTCTGGAATGTAGCTGTCCAGAACCTCTACCAGTGTCTTAACAGCGGTAGTACCCAGCTCGTGCTCATCCTTGCCTTCCA
>CAKZML010000027.1 GCA_937128475.1 uncultured Chromatiales bacterium | reverse complement strand
GTGCACCACATGCAGGATGAGGCAGCAAACTTCCCCGATCCGAATGATCGCGCTACTCAGGAATCTGAATTTGGCCTGGAACTTCGCACCCGCGACCGGGAACGCAAACTTCTCAAGAAAATTGACTCTGCCCTGAAGCGTGTCGAGGATGGAAGCTACGGTTACTGCGAAGAAACCGGCGACGAGATTGGGCTCAAGAGACTGGAAGCCAGACCTGTGGCGACTCTTTCCCTGGAAGCCCAGGAACGCCGTGAACTTGCCGAGCGCCAGTTCCGGGACCGAGACGATCGCTACCGCTAGGCCCATACGACATATACAACCGGCCCGTCATCCTGACGGGCCTGGTTCTTCGGCCTGCTAGCAGATGTATACAGGCCGATTCGCCCCCTCCCCAACTGGTCCCCTGCACTTTGGATCGCTAGTCACCGCACTGGCGAGCTTTTTGCGCGCCCGCCAGAAAAAGGGGCGATGGTTGGTCAGGATTGAAGACCTTGATCCCCCAAGAGAACCCCGGGGCGCAACCGAGATCATCCTGGGGTCCCTGATCGCACATGGCCTGGACTGGGATGGTGATCTAAGCTTTCAGAGTAAACGCAGTGCTCACTACCAGCAGGCAATTGAACAACTGCGCCTGGACGGACTGGTCTATCCCTGTACCTGCAGCCGCAAGCAAATCAAGGACGCGGGGGCCAAGGAAGGAAAAGACGGACTCGGCCTCATCTACCCCGGAACCTGCCGACACGCGCCCCCGACCCAAAGCGATTCTCCAGGCATTCGAATGCGCGTAAACGATGAAGTTATCCGCTTCGATGATTTACTCCAGGGGCCCCGGGAACAGAATCTATCCAAAGCCTCGGGAGACTTCCTGATACGGCGCCGGGACGGCCTCTTTGGGTATGCTCTCGCGGTCACCGTCGACGATGCCCTGCAAGGGATAACAGAGGTTATCAGGGGCGCAGACCTGCTCACTGAAACCCCGCGCCACATATATTTGAGCCAAAAATTAGGATTTACAATCCCGGAATATGCCCATGTCGGTGTAGCCCTTAATCCCGCTGGTCAAAAACTAAGCAAGCAACATGGCGCCAAGGCCCTGGACGACAGCAGGCCAGCACAGAACCTGGTAGCCGCCCTACGCTTCCTGCGACTCCCGGTGGAAAACGAAATGTCACGCATGCCAGTCAGCGAAATTATCGATTGGGCTATCACCAATTTCAGCCTGGATGCGACCAAAGGCATCGAATCCCAGCGAGTAAATTTCTAAGTTATTAGTCTATGAAGTTTAGTGTACAATTTTGTGCAGTGCCGCTAAGGCTCGAAAGCGACGATCACGGAGCGGTATCCGGAGACCGGTGACAAGCCCGGCGAAGGCGCCCTAACAACAACTGAAATGCTGGATGTATCCATGAGCAAATCACGTATCATCAAGAAGTATCCCAATCGTCGTTTGTACGACACAGAAGAGAGTCGCTATATCACACTCGCCGATATCAGAGGGCTGGTGATGCATAAAATCGACTTTGTGGTCATCGACAAGAAGAGCCAGGCAGACATTACCCGCAGTATTTTGCTCCAGGTAATCAGCGAGCAAGAGCAACTGGGAGACCCCATCATGAGCCGGGAATTCCTGGCCCATGTCATCCGCTCTTACGGCGATACAATGCAATCCATGGTGGGCAGCTACCTGGAACAGAGCTTAAAACTGTTCCTGGATCAGCAGCAGCACTTCAGAGACAGGGTCAAGAGCGTGGTGGGAATCGACCCCCTGGGCGTAGTAGCCGGACTGGCACAGAAAAACTACCAGCGCTACAAAAGCGTACAGGAAGAGTTACTGCGTACCTTTGGCGGAAGCACGAGCCACGAAGAACCGGAGCCCGTGGAAGCCAAGCTAGCCAAGCCAGCACCTAAACGCAAAGTTAAGCCACGTGCCAAGAAGAAGATTCGGCCAGCGGCTAAGAAGACCAAATAGTATCCAGGGGGCCTCGCGGCCCCCTTTTTCTTTCTGCATCAACCCAGCACATCCTCATGATAGTCAGCAGCAACTTTCGCCCTGTCCCATGGCTCAAGAACAGGCACTTGCAAACCATTTTGCCTAACCTGGGCTTCCGGAGGGCCTATCGGGGGGTGCTGGAGCGGGAGACACTTGAACTGCCGGATGGGGATTTCCTGCACCTGGACTGGTTAAAGCAAGACCAGAAAAACCCGGAGCAGCCACTTTTGCTGTGCTTGCACGGATTGGAGGGCTCCAGCCGGTCAAATTACGCCGGGGACCTGATTGCCGAGGCGGAAAAAGCTGGATGGAACGCCGTCGTCATGCATTTCCGAGGATGTAGCGGCGAACCAAACCGACTACCCCGTAGCTACCATGCCGGCGACACAGCAGATCTGGCCTCGGTACTGAAGCATCTTCGAAAAACCGGTGTCGGCGAAAATAAAATCTTCGCGACAGGCTACTCGCTAGGCGGAAATCTTTTACTGAAGTACCTGGGTGAACAGGGAAGCTCTTCGGCGATAGACGCCGCGGCTGCGATTTCCGTTCCGTTTGACCTTTACGGAGCGGCGCTGACCGTTGAACAGGGCTTTTCACAACGCTACCAAGCCTACCTGATGAGAAAAATGCTAGGCAGGGTTCGCTCAAAGAGTCACCAGGTAGAAGGCCTTATCGATCTGGAGAAAGCCCTTAACAGTCGAAATTTCATCGAGTTCGATGAATACGTCACAGCCCCGCTCCACGGCTTTGAAGGACACAGGGATTATTACAATCGCTGTAGCAGTATCGGATTCCTGAAAGACATTGGAGTACCCACCCTGGTTCTTCATTCCAGAGACGACCCATTTTTGCATCCGCGTTATTTACCCACCGAAGAGCAGATTTCAGCTTCGACGAGGGTGGAATTCAGCGATCACGGTGGACATGTCGGTTTCATAGCACAAAAAAAACCGTGGCAACCAATGATGTGGTTGCCACGGCGTATTTTGCAGCATTTCGGCGAGCAGCTTTAAGCTACTCCCGGCAGCAGCCCTTACTCAGCAGCAGGGGCTTCTTCCAGTTCCTTCATGCTCAGGCGGACACGGCCCTGACGATCCACTTCCAGGACCTTCACGCGAACCACGTCACCTTCTTTCAGGGCGTCGCTGACTTTCTCGACCCGCTGGTGCGAAATCTGGGAAATGTGCACGAGGCCATCCTTGCCAGGCAGGATTTCGACGAAAGCGCCGAAGTCCATCAGGCGCTGGACGCGGCCTTCGTAAATGGTTCCCACTTCCACTTCAGCAGTGATCAGGTCAACCCGCCTGCGGGCTTCACGGCCTGAAGCAGCATCAACCGATGCGATCTTGATCGTGCCGTCGTTTTCGATGTCGATGGTGGCACCGGTGGTCTCGGTGATCTCACGGATCACGCTACCGCCTTTACCAATCACGTCACGAATCTTCTCGGGGTCGATCTTGAAGGTCATGATGGTCGGCGCCCAATCGGACATTTCTTCACGAGGCGCAGCAAGAACCTTGTTCATCTCACCGAGGATGTGCAGGCGAGCAGCCTGGGCCTGGGTCAGAGCGTCCTGCATAATCTCGCGGGTGATGCCCTGGATCTTGATGTCCATCTGAAGCGCGGTAACACCGTCTTCGGTACCGGCAACCTTGAAGTCCATGTCACCCAGGTGATCTTCGTCACCCAGGATGTCGGTCAGCACCTGGTAGCGGTCGCCGTCCTTCACAAGGCCCATGGCCACACCGGCCACTGCTGCCTTGATCGGCACACCGGCGTCCATCAATGCCAGGCTGGTGCCACAAACAGAAGCCATGGAGCTGGAACCGTTGGATTCGGTGATTTCCGAGACTACGCGAATGACGTAGGGGAATTCTTCGGTGCTAGGCATTACAGCCTGGATACCGCGCCTGGCCAACTTGCCATGGCCAATTTCCCGACGCTTCGGTGAACCGACAAAACCGGTTTCACCAACGCAGTACGGAGGGAAGTTGTAGTGCAGCATGAACGCATCGCGACGCTCGCCTTCCAGGGCGTCGATGATCTGCGCATCACGACCTGTTCCGAGGGTTGCAGCAACAATCGCCTGGGTCTCACCACGAGTGAACAATGATGAACCGTGGCCACGAGGCAGGATACCGGTGCGAACTGCGATCGGACGCACAGTGCGTGTATCACGACCATCGATGCGCGGAGCGCCGTCGAGTACGCGATTACGTACGGTCACGCTTTCAAGCTTGGATACGGCACCAGAGACCTGGTCAGCGGTCCACTTGGAATCTTCCGCACCAGACAGGGCTTCAACAGCGGCGGCCTTGATTTGACCGACCAGCGCATAACGTTCCTGCTTGTCAGAGGTCTGGTAAGCACCGTCGAGTGCAGCAGCGGCATTTTCAGCAACAGCGGCAGTCAATTCGGGATCCACTTCCGGAGCAGTCCATTCCCATGCCGGCTTGCCGGCTTCAGCAGCCAGTTCTTTAATCGCCTGGATGGCGACCTGCATGGACTCGTGACCAAACATTACGGCCCCAAGCATGACTTCTTCAGAAAGACGGTTAGCTTCAGATTCAACCATCAACACGGCATCTTCAGTACCGGCAACAACCAGATCCAGCGAAGAGCTCAGCAGCTGTTCAGCGGTCGGGTTCAGCACGTACTGGTTGTTCACGTAACCAACGCGGGCACCACCAACGGGGCCGGCGAAAGGCATACCTGACAGAGCCAATGCAGCTGAGGCACCAAGCAATGCGGGGATATCCGGATCAACCTGGGTGTTCATGGAAATCACGGTAGCAATTACCTGAACTTCATTAATGAAGCCCTTGGGAAACAGCGGCCGGATCGGACGATCAATCAGACGGCACGTCAGTGTTTCTTTCTCACTGGGACGTCCTTCGCGCTTGAAAAATCCGCCAGGGATTTTGCCCGCTGCGTATGTCTTTTCCTGGTAGTTCACTGTGAGCGGGAAGAAACCCCGGCTCGGATCAGCGCGCTTGGCGCCAACAGCGGTTACGAGGACGACAGTGTCTGCCATATTGACCAACACCGCACCATCAGCCTGCCGGGCAACTTCGCCGGTCTCGATGGTTACAGTGTGCTCGCCGTACTGAAAGGTCTTCTTAATAATTGCCACGTTACATTTTCCTTGGAGAGGAATTCCGTCGATGTGTGAAGTCCGGACTGCTTAGCGGCGCAGACCAAGAGTGCTGATCAAATCACGGTAACGTGCCTGATCTTTCTCTTTCAAGTAATCAAGCAGCTTGCGGCGCTGGTTAACCATCTTGAGCAGACCACGACGTGAGTGGTGATCCTTCTTGTGCGTTGCGAAGTGCTCGGTGAGCTCTGAGATGCGTGCGGAAAGCAGCGCAACCTGAACCTCGGGCGATCCGGTGTCCGCATTACCACGGCCATGCTCGGATACGATATCGCTCTTCTGTTCGGTGCTTAAAGGCATTACTAGTTTCTCCTAATGGCCCGGTCTCCATGTAGCCAGGCCCCTTAACCAAGCCCGCTATTTTAACCTGTTAGCAGACATATAAACAATGGGATATTCAGTCACTTGGCCTCAAATTGGCCGGTATTCGTCCTGAGACCCGGAAACAGCCGCTGCGGAACCAGATTTCCGTCGATTTCAGCGTCCGCCAGGCCCAAAAAATTGCCCTCGGGTCCGTAAACCCGTAGTTTTCCCCTGATTTCCGGATCGGGGGAAGGTACTTTCTGCCCCTGAAACAGGCGCTCTACCCCTGCCTCATCCAGGCTCACCCGGGGCCAATCCTCCAGGGCTGAGTCCACCGGCAGGAGCGCATCATCCAAATTACCGCTCTCCTCCATGGCCTCCAGTTCCTCAAAGGTGAGCATTGTCGCCCCCCCGAAACCGCCTACCCCGGTGCGGCGCAGCACTTCCACATGCGCCAGGGTGCCAAGTTTTTCCGCCACATCCTCAACCAGGGAGCGGATATAGGTCCCCTTTGAACACCTGACATCACAGGTCATGCGCTCATCTTCCAGGCTGACCAGGCTAATCTCGTGAATCACAATTCGCCTGGCCGCGCGCTCAATCTGCTCACCCTTTCGCGCCAACTCGTACAAGCGCCGGCCGTTAACCTTCAGGGCCGAATACATGGGGGGAATCTGCTCGCCCTCACCCAGGAAACTTTCCAGGACCGCGCGAACCCGCGCTTCACTCAACTCAGGTACCGGGGCCGTCTCTATGACTTCCCCATCCGCATCAGCCGAATCAGTTTTCTGACCAAGTCGCGCTGTTACTCGGTAACTTTTGTCGGAATCCAGTAAAAACCCTGACACCTTGGTGGCTTCACCAAAACACAGGGGAAGCATTCCGCTTGCCAGGGGATCCAGACTACCTGTGTGACCGGCCTTGCGGGCATTAAACATCCGCTTGGCCCTCTGCAAGGCATGGTTCGACGTGCCGCCACTGGGTTTATCCAGCAACAAGATGCCATTAACCGACCTGCGGTTTGATTTAGAACCTGCAGTCATTATTTTCCGTTTGAATCAGGAATCTTCGGGAGCGTCCGACTCGGGACCGTCGCTTGCTAAGGCCTCATCAATCAACTTAGAGACATGCTGGGCCTGCTCAAGGGTCAGGTCATACTCGAAATGCAACTCTGGAACCCTGCGCATGCGCATTTCCCGTCCCAATAACTGCCGAAGTTTGCCAGCCGATTCCGCCAGGCCCTCCGCCAACATTTCTTTGTCAGCATCCATCTTGAACGATGAATAGTAAATCTTGGCGTGGGACAGATCGCGACTGACCTTGACGTCTGTAACTGTGATCTTCTCCAGACGAGGATCTTTCAGTCGCAAACGGATGATCTCGCTTATCGAGCGCCGGATTTCCTCGGCTATTCGCTGACTACGATGAAATTCTCTCGGCATATCGTTCCCACCCGCACGTTAAATGGTACGAGCGACCTCGATGCGTTCGAAACACTCAATCTGGTCGCCGGCCTTCACGTCATTGTAGTTCTTCACGCCAATACCGCATTCGATACCGGACTTGACCTCGTTGACGTCATCCTTAAAGCGACGCAGCGATTCAAGTTCGCCCTCATAGATCACCACGTTGTTACGCAGCACACGAATCGGGAGGCTTCTGCGCACACCACCTTCGGTAACGATGCAGCCTGCGACGTCTCCAAACTTCGGTGAGCTGAAAACTTCACGCACCTCGGCGATGCCCACAATCTGCTCGCGAATCTCCGGTGCAAGCATCCCGTTGATGGCTGATTTCACGTCGTCAATCGCCTCGTAGATGATGCTGTAGTAACGCATATCCACGCCGGTTTCCTTGACCATGTTCCGGGCACCCGCATCGGCACGGACGTTAAATCCAATAATGAAGGCCTGGGAAGCGGCAGCTAAATTCACGTCGGATTCCGTAATACCACCCACCGAACTTGCAATGACATTAACCCTGACCTCGTCATTGGACAGCTTGGTCAACGAATCCTTCAATGCCTCGGCACTACCCTGCACGTCAGCCTTGATCAACAACTGAACGCTGTCGGCCTGGCTTTCCTTCAAGCGTTGGAACACATCCTCAAGCTTGGCACTTGCCTGGCTGGCCAGCTTAACCTCACGTTCCTTGGTCTGGCGCATTTCAGCCACTTCACGTGCCTTGCGCTCATCAGCCACTACCTGCAACTCGTCTCCGGCGTTAGGCGTACCTGACAGACCAATAAGTACTGCTGGCATGGACGGGCCAGCACTTTCGATCGGCTTGCCATCTTCATTAAACATTGCCCGCACACGGCCATAGGCATTACCAGCCAGGACCATATCACCGGCCTTCAAGGTACCCCGGTTAACCAGTACGGTAGCGACCGTGCCACGACCCTTTTCAAGGCTGGACTCGATAACCACACCAGATGCCGGGCCGGCAACTGGCGCCTTAAGCTCCAGCACTTCAGCCTGCAACAAGATAGCGTCCAGCAAGGCATCAATGCCCTCACCGGTCTTGGCGGAGACATTCACAAACATGTTCTCGCCACCCCAGTCTTCAGGGATAACTTCGTGCTGAGTCAATTCGTTGCGGACCCGATCAGGATCAGCATTCTCGCGATCAATCTTGTTTACCGCCACGACCACGGGAACACCCGCTGCCTTGGCGTGCTGAACTGCTTCCACGGTCTGGGGCATGACGCCATCATCGGCGGCCACCACCAGGATAACTATGTCAGTTACCTGGGCGCCACGGGCACGCATTGCGGTAAAAGCAGCATGACCAGGGGTATCGAGGAAGCTGATAACGCCCTTCTCGGTTTTAACGTGGTAAGCGCCGATATGCTGGGTAATTCCGCCAGCCTCACCCGCGGTGACGCGAGTGGCACGAATGTAATCGAGCAAAGAAGTCTTGCCGTGATCAACATGGCCCATGACCGTGACCACTGGCGGACGCGGGAGTTCCTCACCAGACTCGGCGATTGCGGCTTCCAGGATCGAATCCTCGACCTCCGTCTCGCTGACCGTCTTGACGGTGTGTCCCATCTCCTCGACTACCAGGGTGGCAGTGTCCTGATCAATCGTCTGATTGATCGTCACCATCACGCCCATCTTGAACAGGTGCTTGATGACTTCGTTGGCCTTGACGGCCATGCGCTGAGCTAATTCACCTACGGTGATCGACTCGGGGACAGTGACCTCGCGTACCACCGGAGCGGTAGGCCTTTCGAACCCGTGCTGGCCATCACCACCGGTCGACATACGACGTCGGCCAGGCTTCTTCTGCTTGCGACGACCCTTACTGTCGGTCGCAACATGTAATTCTTTCCGGCCGTAACGAGTCTGGCGCTCTTTCTCACGCTCTTTCTCACGGGCCTCGCGTTTTTCACGCAGGGCACGCTCGGAATCCTGACGTTTACGCTCTTCTTCCTCACGAGTACGGGTCTGCTGCTCCACGGCTTTGCGGGCAGCGTCCTCTGCGTCGTGCTTCTTTTGCTCGTCTTCCTCGATCTTGCGAGCAGCGGCCTTTTCAGCCTCTTCAGCTGCCTTGAGGCGATTTTCTTCCTCACGCACCACGGCCAGCTTCGCTTCTTCCTCTTCGCGCTTGACCTTATCCAGCTCTTCTTGCTCGGAACGGGCCTGCTCTTCGAGAACATCACGATTAACGTAGGTACGCTTTTTACGAACTTCCACATTCACCGTGTGGGTACGCCCCTGGGAGCCCGCCGTACGCAAGGTGGAAGTCGTCTTGCGCTTGAGGGTGATCTTGCGAGGCGCATTGGAAGCACCCTCGGCATGGCCGTGGCTCTTGCGAAGATGCGTAAGCAACGTCATCTTCGAGTCGTCACTAATGACGTCCGACGCACTGGTAGCCTTAATGCCCGCCTCTGCCAACTGGGTCAGCAAGCGATCAACCGGAACCTTTAGTACTTCTGCAAATTGTGCGACGGTAACGTCAGCCATATTGGATGCTCCTTAATCAGCTGCCGTATCGGCGGTCTCGGACTCATCAAACCAGTGCGCGCGGGCGCTCATAATCAGCCTGCCAGCTCGCTCTTCTTCCATGTCGTCCAGTTCCATCAGATCATCGATAGCCAGTTCAGCAAGATCTTCTCGAGTACAGGCACCCTTGGCGGCCAACTGCATGGCAGTCGCCTTGTCCATACCTTCGAGATCCAACAAATCCTGAGCGGGCTCTGCCGAGTCGATAACCTCTTCGGAGGCAATCGCCTGGGTCAGCAGCACGTCACGGGCCCGGTTACGCAATTCATTAACGATGTCTTCGTTAAACTCATCAATGGCAACCAATTCACCCACTGGGACATAAGCAATTTCTTCAACACTGGAGAAACCTTCCTGAACCAGGATCTGGGCGACTTCTTCGTCCACGTCCAACTGCTTCATGAAAGCCTCGACCAGGGCGCGGGCTTCCGCCTCGCCTTTCTCTTCTGCGTCATTTTCAGTCATGACGTTGAGCTCCCAACCACTGAGCTCACTGGCAAGACGAATGTTCTGACCGCCCCGACCAATAGCCTGGGACAGCTTATCTTCGTCTACCGCGATGTCCATGCTGTGGGCGTCCTCATCCATAACGATGGAGGTGACTTCCGCCGGGGACATGGCATTGATGACAAACTGTGCAGAATTCTCGTCATACATAATGATGTCGACACGCTCGCCAGCCAGTTCATTAGAAACTGCCTGTACCCTGGAGCCACGCATACCAACACAGGCACCAACCGGGTCGATGCGGGCATCGTGACTGCGAACGGCAATCTTGGCCCGTAGTCCGGCGTCACGGGCAGCGCCCATGATCTCAATCAGGCCCTGGCCTACTTCCGGCACTTCCAGTTTGAATAATTCAATCAGGAACTCGGGACAGGTACGGCTCAGGAACAACTGGGGACCGCGAGTTTCAGAGCGAACTTCTTTGAGCAACGCTTTGACACGATCCTGAGTTCGAATGGGCTCACGGGGAATCAGGTTTTCACGAGGAATGAAGCCTTCGGCATTTCCGCCCAGGTCAACAAACACGCCATTACGGTCAACCCGCTTGACCAAACCGCTCAGCAGTTCGCCAACCCGGCTCTCGTATTCATCAACAACCTGCATTCTTTCGGCTTCACGCACTTTCTGCACGATGACCTGCTTGGCAGTCTGGGCAGCAATACGTCCAAAAGGCATCGACTCCATGGGCTCTTCGACATAACCACCGGGCTCGGCGTTTTTGTCCAGGTCCAGGGCATCATCCATGCGCAATTCACAATCCGGAGTCTCCAGTTCGGTGGAGTCATCCGCGAAGACTTTCCAGCGACGGAAGGTGTCGTACTGTCCGGTCTTGCGATCAATCGCAACGCGGACGTCAACATCCTCGCCAAAACGCTTACGCGTGGCCGAGGCCAACGCAGCCTCAATGGCTTCGAATATGATTTCTTTATCAACGCCCTTCTCATTGGAAACAGCGTCAACGACCATTAAAATTTCTTTATTCATCAGTTTAGTTACCTGAAACCATGTTTCTACAGGTCCGGCACAAGCCGGGCGGAGTGCACGTTTTCAAGGTCAATCTTCACCTCGGAACCGTCTACTTCCAGCGCAATCACGTTATCTTCTATGCCCTGCAACGTTCCTTTGAAACGCTTGCGGCCTGAAACCAGGGCTTTGGCCTGCAACTTGATGACAGACCCGGCGAACACACTAAAATGTGCCGCAGTTCTAAGAGGTCTATCAATGCCGGGCGAGGACACTTCCAACGTAAAATGCCCAGGCAAAGGATCTTCTACATCCAATACGCCGCTAACCTGGTTACTTACGATTTCACAGTCTTCCAAAGAAATGCCATCTTCCTTGCCGATGAAAATCCGGACAAGACTGTGGTTACCCAGGCGCAACTCCAAATCAACGAGTTCGTATCCCAGGCTCTGAACCACCGGTTCAAGCAATTCTATTAATGTATCGTTCGTAACCATTCGCAACTAAAAAAAAATGGGCCAGCGGCCCATTTCTCGTTAAATTCATTAGACACCGAGAGCATTCGATGCCTTGATACAAAAAGCCCCTTGCGGGGCCAATTGTTACCAAAACGATTTTGGTAGCGGGGGTAGGATTTGAACCTACGACCTTCGGGTTATGAGCCCGACGAGCTGCCAGACTGCTCCACCCCGCATCCGCAAAAAACGAATTCTACAGAACATAGCCGGGGGTTAGCAACACCCTTGGGCCATTTCATTTAAAGAAACGCCTGTCGCTACTGGAAAACCTTGATGCAAAGACTCATAAGCCCGTCTGGAAACAGGCCAAGAAGCAAGACTAGAGCCGCATTCGCGCTAAGTAGCACCCGAATGTCCAGCGCGGCCTCGGGCTTACCCTCCTCCTGGGGTTCGTCAAAATACATTAACTTGACGACTCGCAGGTAGTAAAACGCGCCCACTACCGAGAATACCAACGCCAGTACCGCCAACCAGGTCAGGCCGACTTCCACCAGGCCCATGAGCACAGTCAGTTTTGCATAGAAGCCGACAAAAGGCGGAATACCGGCCATGCTGAACACCAGCATCAGCATCATGCCGGCCAGCCAGGGACTGCGGGAATTAAGTCCCTTGAAATCCTCCAACTGCTCTGCCTCATAGCCCTTGCGACTCAGGATGATAATCAAGCCAAAGGCTCCAGTGGTCATCACGACGTAGGCAATGGCGTAATACATGGCCGCGGCATAGCCTTCCTGGGAACCGGTCAGGATGCCCAGCAAAATGAATCCCACGTGGGAGATTGTCGAATAGGCCAGCATGCGCTTGATATTGGTCTGGACGATTGCAACCAGGTTACCAATGACAATGGACAGTACCGACAGCGCAACCAGCATATCCTGCCAGCCGCCCTGCAAATCTCCCAGGCCGTCCACCAGCAAGCGCATCGCCAGGGCGAACGCGGCAATCTTCGGTGCCGAGGCGATAAACAGGGTCACCGGAGCAGGCGCACCCTGGTACACATCAGGCACCCAGGAGTGAAACGGCACAGCCCCGAACTTGAAGGCCACCCCGACAACCACGAAAGAAAGACCAAATAGCACCGGAATATTGAACTGGTCAGCACTGCTGAACGAGGCGGAAATCCCCGACAGGGAAATAGTTCCTGTCATGCCATAAAGCAGTGAAATGCCGTAGAGCAGGCAGCCCGAGGCAATCGCACCGAGCACAAAATACTTCATGGCTGCCTCGGCAGCCTGGGCGGAATCTCTCTGGAAAGCGACCAGGGCATACATGGACAGGGACAGCAGCTCCAGGCCCAGGTAGAGACTGAGCATGCTGCCCGCGGAGATCATCACCATGATGCCCAGCATTGCGAACAGGGCCAGCATGAAGAACTCACCTTTGAACAAGTCGTTCTGACGCAGGTAGTCACGGGAATACAGGAACACCACGGCTGTTGTCGCGTAGACCACCAGCTTGAGCACATCGCCCATGGGGTCGGACACGAAATGACCGCTGAAGACCAACTCCTGGGCCACGACCCCCGAGGTGGCGGTAATTGCTGCTGCACCCAACAGGGTCAGCATGGACAAGACGTAGGTGATGCCGCGCTGGCTGTCCTTCAAAAATACGTCCACGACCAGCACAAGGCAGGTCATTCCGAGAACGAACATCTCGGCATATGCAGGACTTAAATCTGGTGAAACGAAATTCATTATCTACACTCCAGCCGTCAAGGCACCAGTTTGGAGCCAAGGGCCTGGTTCAACAGATTATCCAGGGAACTGCTCATCAGGTCAGTCAGCGGCGCCGGGTACAGGCCCAGGGCCAGCACCGACACAGCCAGCACACTCAAGATGAAGAATTCACGGCGATTGATGTCCTGCAATGCAGCCACGTTATCGTTGGCCACATCCCCGAATACCACCCTCTTGATCATCCAAAGGGTATAGGCGGCGCCAAGTATCAAGGTAGTGGCAGCCAGCATGGCGAACCAGAAATTCGCCTGGAAGCTCGCCAGGATGACAAAGAACTCACCCACGAAACCCGAGGTTCCCGGCAGGCCCGCGTTGGCCATGGCAAACAGGACCATAAACGTGGCGAACACCGGCATGGTGTTAACAACACCACCATAGTCGCCAATTTCCCGGCTGTGCATCCGGTCATAAAGTACACCGACACACAGGAACATGGCGCCTGAGATCAGCCCATGGGAAATCATTTGCACCATGCCGCCCTGCAATCCCATGGCGGCGCCATCCAGGCTCCCGGTGCGATCCACGATGGCATACATCAGGAAGAAACCCAGGGTGACAAACCCCATGTGCGCGATAGATGAATAGGCAATCAGCTTCTTCATGTCCCGCTGCACCAGGGCCACAAAACCGATGTAGACCACGGCGATCAGCGACAGTCCGATCAACAGCCAGTCCAGTTCGCGACTGGCATCAGGGGTGATCGGCAGGCTGAAACGCAGGAAACCGTAACCGCCCATCTTCAACATGATGGCCGCCAGGATCACCGAGCCTCCGGTGGGCGCTTCCACGTGGGCGTCCGGCAACCAGGTGTGTACCGGCCACATGGGCACTTTCACGGCAAAGGCCGCCAGGAATGACAGGAAAATCAGCACCTGGGCGCTCATGCCCAGTGGCAAGGCATACAGGGAGGTAATCTCGAAGGTGCCGGATTCCATGTACATATAGATCAGCGAGGCCAGCATGAACACTGAACCCAGGAAGGTATACAGGAAGAACTTAACCGTGGCGTATACCCGGCGAGGCCCACCCCAGACACCGATGATGATGAACATCGGCACCAGCATGGCTTCCCAGAACACGTAGAACAACATGGCGTCCATGGCCGAGAACACGCCGATCATCAGGCCTTCCATGATCAGGAAGGCGGCATAGTACTGGGCCACCTTGTTCTGAATCACTTCCCAGCCGGCAATCACCACCAGCACGGTGATGAAAGTGGTCAACAGGATCAACGGCAGGGCAATGCCATCCACGCCCAACTGGTAATAGATGTCAAAGCTCTCGATCCAGGGACGCATTTCCACGAACTGCATGTGGCTGGTGCCGGAATCAAACCCGGCGGTCAATACCAGGCTGAGCGCCAGGGTCGCAAGCGAGATACCCAGGGCGGCCCAACGGGCCAGGGAGGCGCGATTCTCACCGGCGGCAAGCACCAGCAAGCCTCCCAGTACGGGCACCCAGATCAAAAGGCTGAGCAATGGCATTCCAGTCATCATCAAGGTAAGTTCCCGTTTACTCAGTCCGCCAGCAATGTCCAACCGAGCAGCAGAGCCAGCCCGATGATCATTGCGAACGCATAGTGATACAGATAGCCACTCTGGACCCGGCGAACAACGCCGGCAGTCCAGCCCACGAGACGCGCGCTGCCATTGACCAGGGTGCCGTCGATCAGCACCTCGTCACCGGTTCGCCATAACAGCCGCCCAAGTCCTCGGCTGCCTGCAGCCAGGACCTTCTCGTTAAAGTCATCAAAGTAGTATTTATTGACCAGCAAGCGCTGCACGCCAGAGAACTTGCTGGCGATAATCTCCGGAATATCCGGCCGCTTCAGGTACAAGAACCAGGCGGTCACCACACCGGCCAGTGCCAGCCAGAAAGCCGGGCCCATCACGCCATGCTGTACAAAACTCGCCGGCCCATGGAAATGCTCGCCGATCTCGGCCAACACGTCATGCCCCGGGAATACCTGGATAGCCGAACCCAGGAATCCTTCAAACAGGAATGGCCCCACAGTGAACCAGCCAATCACCACAGAGGGAATCGCCAGCAGGATCAACGGAATCGTGACCACCAGGGGTGACTCGTGCAGGTGCTCACGGGTGTGCTCATCCATGCGCTCCTTTCCGTGGAAGGTCATAAAGAACAGCCGGAAGCTGTACAGGGCGGTGACAAACACTCCACCAAGTACTGCCGCATAGGCGTAGCCTGCGCCGGGCAAGGTGGACGCGTGTACTGCTTCGATAATCGCATCCTTGGAGAAGAACCCGGAGAAGCCCGGCGTACCAATCAAGGCCAGGGATCCCAGCAGGCTGGTCCAGTAGGTCACCGGCAGATACTTGCGCAGGCCACCCATCTTCCGCATGTCCTGTTCGTGATGCATGGCGATGATCACCGAACCGGCAGCAAGGAACAGCAAGGCCTTGAAAAAGGCGTGGGTCATCAGGTGGAAAATCGCCCCGGCATAGGCCGACGCACCCAGGGCAACGGTCATGTAGCCGAGCTGGGATAGTGTGGAGTAGGCAACCACTCGCTTGATGTCATTCTGAACCAGGCCAAGCAGGCCCATGAAAAATGCGGTGGTGGCGCCGATTACCAGGATGAATGACAAGGCCGTTTCACTGGCTTCAAACATGGGTGACATACGCGCCACCATGAAGATACCGGCGGTCACCATGGTCGCGGCATGGATAAGCGCGGAGATCGGCGTGGGGCCTTCCATGGAATCGGGCAACCAGACGTGCAGCGGTACCTGGGCCGACTTACCCATGGCGCCGATGAACAGCAGGATGCAGATGACGCTCATCACGCTCCAGGGTGAACCCTGGAAAATCTCCATGGTCTGGCCCGACAAGGCCGGTACATGGGTAAACGCTTCCTGGTAATCCAGGGTGCCTGTGTACATGACCACCCCGGCGATACCCAGCAGGAAACCAAAGTCCCCTACCCTGTTCACCAGGAATGCCTTCATGTTGGCGAAAATAGCCGACGGACGCTTGAACCAGAAACCAATCAACAGGTACGACACCACACCCACCGCTTCCCAGCCAAAGAACAACTGCAGGAAGTTGTTGGACATCACCAGCATGAGCATGGCGAAGGTAAACAGGGAAATGTAGCTGAAGAATCTCTGGTAGCCCGGGTCCTCACTCATGTAACCGATGGTGTAGATATGCACCATCCAGGAGACGAAGGTCACGGTGGCCATCATGGTCGCGGTGAGCTTGTCCACCAGGAAGCCGACTTCCATGTGCATCCCGCCAACCGTGGCCCAGCGATAGACACTTTCATTCGACGGCTCGATAGTGCCCTGGATTAATCCGATCAAGGTGTACAGGGACAAGCCAAACGACACACCAACGGCCAGGATGGTGCTCCAGTGGGCAGCCGTCCTTCCAATACGCTTGCCAAACACGCCGGCCGCAATGGCAGCCAGCAAGGGAGCGAGGACAATGGTTAAGTAAACCTGCTGCATCTATCAGCCCTTCATCGAATTCAGGTCATCCACATCGATACTGCGCTTGCTGCGAAACAGCACGACCAGGATCGCCAGGCCGATGGCCGCTTCTGCTGCGGCCACCGTGAGGATGAAAAACACGAAAATCTGGCCATCCAGATTATTCAGGAAGCGCGAGAACGCGACGAAATTAAAGTTCACTGCCAGCAGCATCAGCTCAATGCACATCAGCAGCAAAATAACGTTACGGCGGTTAATGAAAATACCGGCCACGGCTAGCAAGAACAGGATGGCTGACAAGGTCAGGTAATGTGGAAGTCCGATCATTGCCTTTCCTCCGAGTCCATTTTCACCAGCTTGACCCGATCTTCCCGGCGCACTGCGACTTGCTGGGCAATATTCTGCACCTTAAGTCCAGGACGACGGCGCATGGTCAGGGAGATCGCCGCAACAATGGCCACCAGCAAGATAACGGCAGCCAGCTCAAAGGCATAAAAATATTCTGTGTACAGCAACAAACCCAGCTCACGGGTGTTGTTGTAATCCGCTGGCAAGGGTGTCAATTCACCAATACCGCGCAACCCCATGTGACGCACCCAGATCACCTGGGCCAGTTCCACGGCAATGATCACCAGCACCACCACTCCCAGCGGGGCGTAGCGTGTGAAACCCGATTTTACCGATTCGACGTTGACGTCCAGCATCATGACTACGAACAGGAACAGCACCATCACCGCTCCCACGTAGACCAGCACCAGCACAATGGCCAGGAACTCCGCTTCCAGCAGCAGCCACAACACGGCGCTGTTAAAAAATGCCAGCACCAGGTACATCACCGCATGCACAGGGTTGCGAGCCGTGATCACGCCTATCGCGGCGCCGACCAGCACGGTTGCAAACACATAAAAAAGAATTTGAATAAACACAGCGTTCCCGTCAGCTCCAATTGGTGTCAGCGATACCGGGCATCGGCAGCTTTGTCGGCGGCAATCATGGCTTCGTACTTGTCACCCACTGCCAACAACTTGTCCTTGGTCATGATGTTCTCGCCCCGTCGCTCCATGTGGTACTCGTGAATTCGAGTCTCCACGATGGCATCAACCGGGCAAGCCTCTTCACAAAATCCGCAATAAATACATTTAAAAAGATCGATGTCGTAACGCGTGGTCCTGCGAGTGCCATCGTCCGCCACATCAGACTCGATAGTGATGGCCAGGGCGGGACATACGGCCTCACACAGCTTGCAGGCAATACAGCGCTCTTCGCCGTTGGCGTAGCGGCGCTGGGCATGCAAACCCCGAAAACGCGGTGACTGCGGGGTCTTCTCTTCCGGGTACTGAATCGTGAACTTGGGCTTAAACAAGTTGCGCAGGGTCAGCCGCAGACCCGCGAACAACTCCACCAGGAAAAACGTTTTTAATATGTTACGTACAGCTTGCATCAAGGCGACCTCAAGCGAACCAGGGCGGGACCTGGAAGGCAATCATTGCCCCAAGCACAAAGATCCAGACAATCGTGACCGGGATGAAAACCTTCCACCCCAGGCGCATGATCTGGTCGTACCTGTATCTTGGGAACGTCGCCCGGAACCACAGGAAACAGAACAGGAAAAAGCAGGTCTTCAGCGCAAACCAGAACAAGCCGGGGGCGCCAAGTAGCGAATCCTCACCAAGCAACCCCTGGAACGGCGACAGCCAGCCACCCAGGAAGAACACCGCGGTCAGCGCGGAGATCAAAATCATGTTGGCGTATTCAGCCAGGAAGAACACCGCGAAGGTGACACCGGCGTATTCCACGTGGAAACCGGCGACAATTTCCGACTCGCCCTCGGCCACATCAAACGGCGCCCTGTTGGTCTCGGCCAAGCCTGAAATGAAGTACACGATGAACAGCGGGAACAGCGGCAGCCAGAACCAGTTCAACAGGCCTGCGCCACCGGCCTGGGCCTCAACGATTTCACCCAGATTCAGACTGCCCGCGGCCATGACCACCGCCACCAGCGCGAAGCCCATGGCAATTTCGTAGGCGACAATCTGTGCCGCCGAACGCATGGCGCCCAGCAATGCATACTTGGAGTTACTTGCCCAGCCGGCCAGGATCACGCCGTACACACCCAGGGAGGTCAGGGCCAACACATACAACAGCCCCGCATTGATGTTCGCCAGGGTAAAGCCCGGGAACAACGGCATCACCGCCCAGGCCGCCAGGGCCGGGGTGATAGAAAGTAGCGGTGCAATAATAAACAGGAAGCGATTGGCGCTGGAGGGCACCACGACTTCTTTCAAGAGCAGCTTGATGACATCCGCGAATGGCTGGAGCAGGCCTTTCGGACCCACTCGATTAGGGCCGATTCGATTCTGGATGTAGCCGATGACCTTGCGCTCGGCCAGGGTCAGGTAGGCCACACACAAGATGACGACTATCGTCACCGCCAGAACCTGGCCCAGGATAACGAGCACCGACTGAAATTGCGCTGGTATTGAGTCCCAAATAGCCATATCAGTTCCCGCCGGCCTCCGCAGTGACAACTTCAGCCGCTATGGTCGCCGTGTTCAGGGGCAATCCCGCACCGGTCTGCTGCAACGGGAGTGAACGCCTGACCAGGCCATCCACCGCATACATGGGAATATCCCGTGTCGTATCGGGAGCTGTGATGGCGGCCACATGGTCTCCCTGGTAAGTGCTGGCGGCTACGCCCTCACCTACCCGGGCCAGCAACTCATCGCGAATCTCTTCTGAGGAGTCGTAATCGAAGCCCTCGAGATCCAGCAAATTGCCAAGCACCCGCAACACCTTCCATGCCGGACGGCTTTCGCCCAGGGGACGAGCGGCGCCGGCGAATGACTGCCAGCGACCTTCCACATTCACAAAAGTGCCGGAGGTCTCCGCAACCGTGCCAACCGGTAACAATACGTCTGCGCAGGCCAGCAACTCTTCACTGACAAAACTGGCCATCACAATCACGGCATCAGCCGCCTTCAGGGCGTCTACCGCGCCGTCTGCGACCAGGTCAGCGCCAGGCTCAATGCTGGCCAGCAGGTACGCTGAACGCGGCTCTTGCATCATTTGCAGGGCGTTCAGACCCTCTACCTCCCGGACAGCACCACCGGCGCTGCGATGAGGCAATACTCCGGCAAGACTGGCGCCGGCAGAATTTGCCCCCTCGGACAATTCGCCCAGGCTGGCGCCGGTCAGTTGCGAGAGCGCTCCGGCCAGGGCACGCACATCGGCCCAGGCGGCATGCCGCACTGCCTGCAAACCCAACACGATGGCGGATTCGCCCTCGCCCATCAGGCTGCTCACAATGGCCTTGTGCTGCTCAGTAAATTTTCCACCGGCAACCGCTGCGGCCACATGGGCAGGCACCGGCTTTGCTGTGAGTTCCGCTGCCGCCGCCACCAGGGCAGCCAGGTTTGCCAATATGCTGCCGGCGTTGTGATCAAGATAGGCGGTAACCGGGAACAAGTATTCGTATTTTTCAGTGCTCAGGAAGCTGACGCTGGCTCCGGCCAGGGCCGCCTTGCGCACCCGGTGAGCAAGAATCGGCGCTTCACTGCGCAGGTTGCTACCGACAACCAGGATGGAATTCAGTTCTTCCAACTGGGCAATCCGACGACCCAGGCTGGGAAACTGGGAATCCGCCTTCTGATCACGGAAGTCCACCATCCTGCAGCGATGATCAATATTTGAGGTACCCAGGCCCTGGGCAATCTTGCCCAGCAAGGCGGCCTCTTCCAGGGTCGAGCAAGACGATGCCAGGATACCCAGGCTCTGGGCGCCCTTGTCCTTGACCAGTCCCTGGATAAGCGTGCTGCTGTGCTCCAGGGCTTCCACCCATTCGCAGTCACGCCACTCGCCATTTTCCTTAATACGTGGGCGAAGCAGACGATCATTATGCTCCACGGCATGGCAGCTGAAGCGGTCCCGGTCAGACAACCAGGTCTCGTTGACGGCCTCGTTATCACGGGGTACGGCACGCTTCACATGTCCGTTCTGAACATGGAAATACAGGTTGCTACCAACACAATCGTGGGCAGAGATACTTGCGTGCTGGGTCATCTCCCAGGCACGGGCGCTAAACCGGTAGGGCTTGTTGTTCAACGCACCTACCGGGCACAAATCAATAATATTGCCGGAGAGCTCGTGATCCACGCTGCGCTCAACGTAGGTGCTTATCTCCATCCTGTCGCCGCGACCCACGGTACCCAGCTGCTGGATGCCCTGGATCTCTTGCCCAAAACGCACGCAACGTGTGCAATGAATGCACCGGGTCATGTCGGTAGATACCAGCGGACCCAGGTTCTTGTCCTTCACTACCCGCTTGCGCTCGGTGTATCGGGACACGTCACTGCCGTAACCCACGGACAAGTCCTGCAATTCGCACTCGCCGCCCTGGTCACAAATCGGGCAATCCAGCGGGTGATTCACCAACAGGAATTCCATGGTGGCCTTCTGGGCCGAAATAGCACGGGGTGACTTGGTGAAGACCTTCATGCCCTCGGCCACCGGGGTGGCGCAAGCCGGCAAAGGCTTGGGAGCTTTTTCCACTTCCACAAGGCACATGCGGCAGTTGGCCGCGATGCTCAGCTTCTCGTGATAGCAAAAGCGCGGCACGTAGACTTCATTGGCATCGGTGACCTCGATCAGCATCTGACCCTTGCGGGCCTGCACCGGTTCACCGTTGACTTCCAAATTAACCAGATCGTCACTCATTCTTTAATCCCGTACTGTGCCTGGCCTGGCTCACGCCGCATCGGCGGAGTTATCCCCCACCATGCTGCGACCGTGCTCGATGTAGTAAGCGAATTCGTGCCTGTAGTGATTCAGGAAACTCTGAATCGGCCAGGCCGCGGCATCGCCGAGAGCGCAAATAGTGTGGCCTTCAATCTTGCCGGCCACATCCACCAGCATATCCATATCTTCGACCCGGCCATTGCCGGCCAGGATGCGTTTGAGCACCCGGTTAAGCCAGCCCGTGCCTTCACGGCAAGGCGTGCATTGTCCGCAAGACTCCGCATGGTAGAAGCGCGAGATACGCTCGAGCACCTTCACCATGCAGGTGGTTTCATCCATCACGATGACCGCCGCAGAACCCAGCGCCGAACCCACCGCCTGCAAGGAGCCGTGATCCATGTTCGCGCCCATGATTATCTCTGCCGGCAACACCTTCACCGATGAACCACCGGGAATGACTGCCTTGAGCTTATGGCCGTCGCGAACGCCGCCGCATAATTCCAGCAGATCCTTGAACGAAATACCCAGGCCAACCTCGTAGTTACCTGGCTTGTTCACGTGACCCGAGACAGAGAACACCACCGGGCCGCCAGACCCTTCACTACCCTGATCCGCGAACCACTTGGCGCCATTGCGAATAATGCTCGGCACCGAGGCAAAGCTCTGGGTGTTGTTGATGGTGGTGGGCATGCCATACAGGCCGACATTCGCAGGGAACGGCGGCTTGAAGCGCGGCTTGCCCTGCTTGCCTTCAAGGGACTCCAACAGCGCAGTCTCTTCGCCGCAAATGTAGGCGCCGGCGCCGGCAAACATATGCAGGTCGAAGTCTGTACCTGATTCGAGAATATTCTTGCCCAGCAGGCCAGCCTCATAGGCAGCCTTCAGGGCTTGTTCAAAACGCGGGATAGGCTCGGCAAGAAACTCGCCGCGAATATAGTTGTAGCCCACGGTGGCACCCATGCAGTAACCGCCGATGGCCATGCCTTCGATGACTGAATGCGGATTAAAACGCAGGATGTCGCGATCGTGACAGGTGCCCGGCTCACTTTCGTCAGAGTTGCACACCACATATTTTTGAATGGGTGCATTGCGGGGCATGAAGCTCCATTTCAAACCCGTGGGGAAACCTGCGCCGCCACGGCCTCGCAATCCGGACGCCTTGATCTCCTCAATCACCTGCTCGGGAGGAATTTTCTCGGTGAGAATTTTTCGCCACGCCTGGTAACCACCGACCTTGAGATAGTTCTCATAAGTCCACGGCTGGTCAAACTCCATGGTGGCAAAACAAACCTGGTTAAACTGCATCGTGCTTACTCCAGGCCGTCCAGAATCTCATCCACCTTCTCAGGGGTGAGGTTCTCGTAATACTTGTGGTCCACCATCATCATGGGCGCGTTGTTGCAGGCCGCAAGACACTCTTCCTCGCACTTGAGGAAAATCTTGCCATCAGGCGTACTCTCACCGGTCTTGATACCCAGTTTCTTTTCGACATGTTCGACGATGCTTTCCGATCCGTTGAGCATGCAGGAAATATTGGTGCATACCGATACGTGAATCTTGCCGACCGGATCCGTCTCGAACATGGAGTAGAAACTGGCGACCTCGTAAACCTGCATAGACGGCAGGTCCAGGTACTCGGCAATCGCATCCATCAACTCAGGCGTCAGGTAGCCCTCGTTCTGGTGCTGTGCTGCCCGCAGCGCAGCGATCACCGCTGAGCGCTGACGCCCTTCAGGGAACTTCGCCACCCAGTGGTCAATCTCGTGGCGGGTATGCTCGGAAAGCAATGCTGTTTTGTTCGTTGCATCAGTCATTAGCGGTCAATCTCACCGAATACGATGTCCTGGGTGCCGATCACGGCCACCACGTCGGCCAGCATGTGACCGGCTACCATTTCTTCAAGCGCTGCCAGGTGGGCAAAGCCCGGGGCACGCACCTTCACCCGGTACGGCTTGTTCGCGCCGTCCGAAATCAAGTAGACGCCGAACTCACCCTTGGGATGCTCAACCGCTGCATAGGCCTCACCGGCAGGCACACAATAGCCTTCGGTGAATGCCTTGAAGTGATGAATCAACGACTCCATGTCGCCCTTCATTTCCTCACGCTTGGGCGGCGTTACCTTGTGGTCGGCGGCAATCACCGGGCCGGAATTTTCACGCAACCATTTCACGCACTGCTTGATAATCCGGTTGGACTGGCGCAGTTCTTCAACTCGAACCAGGTACCGGTCATAGCAATCGCCACTGACACCCACCGGAATATCAAAATCCATGCGCTCATAGACTTCGTAGGGCTGTTTCTTGCGAAGGTCCCAGGCCACGCCGGAACCACGCAGCATCGGGCCGGTGAACCCAAGGGCCATGGCCCGCTCGGGGCTGACCACGGCGATATTCACGGTACGCTGCTTCCAGATGCGGTTATCGGTCAGCAGGGTTTCATACTCATCCACGCAGTTGGGAAAGCGATTGGTGAAATCCTCGATGAAGTCCAGCATGCTGCCTTCGCGGACGCTGTTCAGACGATCGATTTCTTTCTTGCTGCGGAATTTCGAATACTGGTAACGGGGCATGCTATCGGGCAGGTCACGGTAGACGCCGCCAGGGCGATAGTAGGTTGCATGCATGCGAGTACCTGAGACCGCCTCGTAGCAGTCCATCAGGTCTTCGCGCTCACGGAAGCAATACAGGAACATGGTCATGGCGCCGATATCCAAACCATGAGCACCCAGCCACATCAGGTGGTTAAGAATACGGGTGATCTCATCGAACATGACGCGGATGTACTGGGCACGCTCGGGCACCTGGATGCCAAGCAGCTTCTCAATAGCCATCACGTAGCCATGCTCGTTACACATCATAGACACGTAATCGAGACGATCCATGTAACCGATGCTCTGGTTATAGGGCTTGCTCTCGGCCAGCTTCTCGGTACCACGGTGCAGCAGTCCGATATGGGGATCGGCCTTCTGAATGGTCTCGCCATCCATCTCCAGCACCAGCCGAAGCACACCATGGGCCGCAGGATGCTGCGGACCGAAGTTCATAGTGTAATTATGAATCTCAGCCATTGCCGCCAGACTCCTTGGTATTCACGTCGTAACGGTGATCATCGCGAATCACGCGCGGCACCAGGGTGCGCGGCTCGATGCTCACGGGCTGGTAAACCACTCGCCCCTTCTCCGGGTCATAACGCACTTCGACATTGCCGATCAGCGGGAAATCCTTACGGAAAGGATGACCGATAAATCCATAATCGGTGAGGATGCGACGCAAGTCCGGGTGGCCCTTAAACAGGATGCCGAACAGGTCAAACGCTTCGCGCTCGAACCAGTCAGCCGAACTCCATACGCCGGTCACCGTCTCCACCATGGGCACCTGGGCATTACCGGCGAACACTCTCAGGCGGACCCGCACGTTTCGACTTATCGACAACAAGTGGTAGACCACCGCGAAGCGGCGTTCTTCGGTATTTCCAGGATGCGCGTCAGCGCGCTCGACACCGCGACTGAATCCCTTTCCGGAAGACTGGCGAGTGCTCCACTCCACCTTGCCGTAATCCAGGTAGTCCACGCCGCACACATCAACCAGCATCTCGAACGCCAATTCGGGCTCATCACGCAGTGTGGTGCACACATCGACCAGGTTTTCTGCAGCGACCTCGTAGGTCAGTTCGCGACACACCGACGGCACGACAACCACCTTGTCTCCCAGGAGGGTCTGGATCGAAGCAGCAGTTTGCTCAAGCTTGGAACTCATGCGAGACCTATCTGAAAAGAGTGTTAGTGCGGCGAATCTTGTTCTGTAACTGGATAATCCCGTACAGCAGCGCTTCAGCCGTGGGCGGGCAACCCGGCACATAGATGTCCACGGGCACGATGCGATCGCAGCCCCGGACTACAGAGTAGGAATAGTGGTAATAACCGCCGCCGTTGGCACAGGAACCCATGGAGATGACCCAACGGGGTTCCGGCATCTGGTCATAGACCTTGCGCAGCGCCGGGGCCATCTTGTTCACCAGGGTGCCGGCCACGATCATTACATCTGACTGGCGGGGACTGGGGCGAAACACGATGCCAAACCTGTCCAGGTCGTAGCGGGCCGCGCCGGCGTGCATCATTTCAACCGCACAGCAGGCCAGGCCGAAGGTCATGGGCCACATGGATCCGGTACGAGCCCAGTTAATCAGCGCGTCCAGGCTGGTGGTACGAACCCCGCCTTCAGACAGCAAGTCAGTGCCCTGCTCGGCTAATCCCATTCCAGGGCTCCTTTCTTCCACTCATAGATAAAACCGACAACCAGCAAAAGCAGGAAAACGGCCATAATCATAAATCCGAACATGCCCAGTCCGTCCAGGGCCACGGCCCAGGGAAACAGGAAAGCAATTTCCAGATCGAAAATAATAAATAGAATTGCGACCAGGTAGTACCTGACATCGAATTTCATGCGGCTGTCTTCGAAGGCCTCGAAACCGCATTCATAGGGAGAGAGCTTTTGCGCGTCCTTTCCACCCCGGCCCAGCAAAAAACCAAGCAACAGCAGTACGCCGCCAAGACCGGCGCCGACTAGCAGAAAGATGAGTATCGGCAGATAGTTTTCCAACATTGCATCTCTTCCTTTACCGACTGACAGCCCTCGTCTATCGGCAAACAACCTTGCCAGTCGGCAGGCTCCCCACGTTAAGACCAGCCGTCACGTCGGCTTCATCAAATAATTGGCATCGACAACCGGACCGCTCGGGTCCCATTCTCGATTCCCATAAAGCCCTTTATCGCCTGACCTGAACATTTGCCTGGCGTGTTGCCATGACATTCAGATCTGGAAACAAGCGAACGGAAATCTAGCGACCTGTCCGAGCGTCACAGTGCTCACCGCGCTAAATGTCATTACCCCTGGTTTCCTTACCACCCTGGCGAGAAGATATTCTCACTTCACCCAAGCTTGGGCATGACAAAGCACAGCAAGCCAAACACGGCATTATCCACGAAATAAGAAAGCACGTACACCCCTGAGTAGAAACCACTACACCCCTTAAAACAACGTTTTAAGCCGCCCTGAGGGACCCGGTCAACGAACCAAAAACAGGCCACTCGGCCCGAGCTGTCCGGATAGGAAAATTGCCGCGGGCAAAGCCCTGCGAAGCTGGATGAGACACAAAGACAAAGACCGGCAACGCGGCCTGGGCCGGGCGGTTCACGCTGCGCCCTAAACGAAAAAAGCCAGCCACCCCGATATCCGCGGTGCCTGGCTCATTTCTGATTGTATGGTGCCGATGGCCGGACTCGAACCGGCACGTCCTAAGACACTACCCCCTCAAGATAGCGTGTCTACCAATTCCACCACATCGGCAAGCTAATTAATTGGTCTCGGGGACCTGCGGCAGCTCTTCCACTACCTCGTCCGCGTCCTGCTGCTCAGGCACAGCCGGCAACTCCATCGCTGCATCCTGGGTAGGCATGAGCGAAGGAAGGCCCTCTTCAACCAATTCCGGGGCGATAGCGCTTTCCATCACGCTCTTTACCTCGGGCCGTTGGCCGGAAAGGAATGCCAGCCCAAGGCTGGTCACAAAAAACAAGGTGGCGAGCACTGCAGTGGCGCGAGTAAGGAAACTCGCTGAACCACGTGCACCAAACACCGTTCCCGAGGCGCCTGCACCAAATGCGGCTCCCGCTTCTGCGCCTTTACCGCGCTGAATCAGAATCAGGACAATAAGCCCGACAGCCAGGAAAACATGAAATATTAGAATTGCTGTATTTAAAAGCATTTACGCGAACTCAGCCTAGGCGGCCGCCTCGAAGATCTTGATAAATTCATCGGCCTGGAGTGACGCACCGCCAACCAGACCCCCATCCACATCCGGCATACCCAGCAGCTGGGCTGCATTGGATGCTTTCATACTGCCGCCATAGAGCAGTTGGAGCGAATCGGCAATTGTAGCATCCCTTTCACCGATCAGCCCACGCATAAATGCATGAATTTCCTGCGCCTGCTCCGGAGAAGCCGTCTTGCCGGTGCCAATTGCCCAAACCGGCTCGTAAGCCACCACTGCCTTGGCAAAGGCCTCCACCCCGGACAGATCCAGGACGGCGGTGAGCTGACGACGGATCACATCATTGGTGATACCGCTTTCTCTTTCTTCCAGGGTCTCTCCAACGCACAGTACCGGGACCAGACCCGCTTTCTGTGCAGCCAGGAACTTGCGGGCCACCACCGAATCGGTCTCGCCGTACAAGGCGCGACGCTCTGAATGGCCAATAATCACGTACTGGCAACCCACATCTTTAAGCATGTCGGCAGAAACTTCACCGGTATAGGCGCCAGTTTCCTCGGTGCTGCAGTTCTGTCCGCCCAACAGGATTCCACTGCCATTGAGCTGGCGGCACACTTCGGTGACATAAACACTGGGAGGGCAAAGCAGCATTGTGGCCTTATCCGACACTTCCACATTATCTGCCAGGGCACGGACCAGCGCGGCGTTCTGCTCCCGCGTTCCGTTCATCTTCCAGTTGCCTGCAATCAGTATCTGTCTCATAACATTTGCCATTTGATTATTATAAATAATTACGGGCAGTCATCCTGACCGCCCGAAAAAGCCGCGAAATAGTACCGGCCAAGCCGTTTAAAATCAATGAACAGCGCTTTCAGGGTCAGGCCAGGGTCCTCACCTGATCCGCTAAAGCCTGCGCTGCCTGCTCAACTTCTTGTTGGTTCTCGCCTTCCACCATCACCCGAATCAGGGGTTCTGTCCCGGAAGCGCGCAAAACCACGCGGCCACGATCGCCCAGCCCCGACTCAATCTCGCGACGGGCGGCCTGGATTCCCTCATGTCCGTCCAGGTCAATTTTTCCGCTGATCTTCACGTTAATCATGAGCTGCGGATAACGGGGCATGTCTGCCACCAGTTCGGCCAGGCTCTTGCCGGTACGCTTGACCTCGGCCAGCACCTCCAGCGCGCTCAACACACCGTCTCCAGTGGTTGCCTTGTCCAGGCAGAGAACATGCCCGGAGGCCTCGCCGCCCAGCACTCCGCCATGCGCCCGCAGCATTTCCAGGACATGACGATCACCCACCTTGGAGCGCATGAATTCAATGCCCAGGGACTGCAACTTGCGCTCAAGCCCCAGGTTGGTCATCACGGTACCCACTACCGGGCCCTTGAGCAGGCCATCCCGCTTACGGCCCAGGGCCAGCAAGTACAGCAACTGGTCCCCGTCGACCACGTTGCCTTCGTGATCCACCATGACCACCCGGTCGCCATCCCCGTCCAGGGCGAGACCCAGGTGGGCCCCTACTCCCCTGACCGTGGTCTGCAGCAATTCAGGATGGGTCGAACCACACCCGGCATTGATATTGCGTCCATTAGGTGAGCAACCAATCGGAATGATCTCTGCCCCCAGTTCGCTAAGCACCCGGGGAGCCACCTTGTAGGTCGCGCCATGTGCACAGTCGACCACCAGCTTAAGACCTTCCAGATTCACGTCAGCCGGAAAACTGGCCAACAGAAATTCTTCATACTGAGCCAGGGCCGAGTCGATCCGCTTGGCTTTACCCAGCTCTGCCGAGTCACGGGTAATGGCCCCTTCCAGGGTCATTCTTTCAATTTTGGCCTCGGTTTCATCGCTGAGCTTTGCACCCGCACCATCAAAGAACTTGATGCCATTATCAAAGTACTGATTGTGGGAGGCGCTGATCACCACCCCCATATCCGCGCCGAACTTCTGGGTAAGGTACGCAATACCGGGGGTAGGCAGCGGGCCGGTCATGAATACATCAAACCCTGCCGAGACAAAGCCGGCCTCCAGCGCTGACTCGAACATATACCCGGACAGGCGGGTATCTTTGCCTATGACTACCTTACCCCGGCTAAGACCTGTGGCCCTGGCGGCGGCATTAGCCAGTCGAAGTGCAAAATCTGCGGTGAGGGGTTCTTCGCCTACCCGTCCTCGGATACCGTCTGTGCCGAAAAACTTTTTACTCATTCTTGTTCGTCTCCCTGGGCGTGAGCCATCACTGCCTCACACATTTTTATTCCGTCTGCGGTCGCCGCAACATCGTGCACCCTGACGATGGCCGCTCCCTGCATCGCGGCAATAACCGCCGCGGCAACACTGCCATGCACCCTCTCGCCGGCATCGCGACCGGTAATCGTGCCAATCATCGCTTTTCTGGATACGCCGACAAGAACCGGCAGTCCGGTCGCTTGCAGCACATCAAGATTCGCCAGCAGCTCAAGATTGTGCTCGAGGGATTTCCCGAATCCGAAACCCGGATCCAGAATCAGTCTCTCGCGCGCTATCCCCGCATCAATACAAACCTGCACGCGCCCCAAGAGGAAGTCGCGTACATCAGTCAACACGGCATTATACCGGGGATTAGCCTGCATGGTGCGTGGTTGTCCTTGCATATGCATCAGGCAAATCAGTGCATCAGTGGCTGCCGCGGCCTCAAGGGCTCCGGGCTCCTGCAGGGCACGCACGTCATTTACCATGCTGGCACCAGCGTGTACCGCAGCGGCAATGACCTGGGGCTTGCTGGTGTCGATGGAAATCGCCACCTCCAGCTCCTGGGCCAGCGCCTCAATCACCGGCACCACCCTCGCCATCTCCTGCTCGGCGCTGACCGGACTGGCCCCTGGCCGGGTGGACTCCCCACCCACGTCAATAATATGGGCGCCCTCGGCCACCATGGCCCTGGCACGGGCCACCGCAGTGGCCGGATCCAGGAACTGGCCACCGTCGGAAAATGAATCCGGGGTCACGTTCAGCACACCCATGATGCGGGTCTTGCCGGGAGTGAGTATCGCCTTGCAGGTGGACGCCATACTGGTTTTCCAAAAAAAACGACCGGGGGCAACAATGCCACCGGCCGCTATATTAACAATTCAGGCGTTTCACGCCGTCTACATCCGGATCAGTGCTGGCTGGCAGGACCGCCAACGGTGGGCTCTGACGAACCCGGCTCCACCTCGCCGCCTTCCTTGCTACTGGGACCGGAATCATCCCATTCAGCAGGCGGCCTGGGCTCACGACCCTCCATGATGTCCTTGATCTGACCATCATCAATGGTCTCGTACTTGATCAGGGTATTCGCCATGATTTCCAACTCGACCTTGTGCTCCTTGAGAATACTCTCGGCACGCTCGAAGTTGCTGTCGATAATCTTGCGAATTTCCTCGTCAATGGCATGCGCCGTGACATCCGAAACCTGCTTGTGCTGGGTGACTGAACGACCAAGGAACACTTCGCCATCCTCTTCGGTATAGGTCAGCGGACCGAGCCTTTCGGACAGACCCCACTTGGTCACCATGTTGCGGGCGATCTCGGTTGCCCGCTCAATATCGTTGGAGGCGCCGGTGGTCACCATGTCATCACCAAAGATCAGCTGCTCGGCGATTCGGCCGCCGAACAAACTGGAAATCTGGCTTTCCAGGCGACGACGGCTATAGCTGTAGCGGTCCTCTTCGGGCAAGAACATGGTTATACCCAGGGCCCGGCCACGGGGAATGATCGACACCTTGTAGACCGGGTCATGCTCTGGCACCACCAGACCTACGATGGCATGGCCTGCCTCGTGGTATGCAGTGAGTTTCTTCTCGTCTTCGCTCATCACCATGGAGCGGCGTTCCGCACCCATCATGATCTTGTCCTTGGCGCTTTCGAACTCCGCCATGGACACGGTGCGCTTGTTGGCACGAGCAGCGAACAAAGCCGCCTCGTTCACAAGGTTGGCCAGGTCGGCACCGGAAAATCCGGGCGTACCACGGGCAATAACGTTGGGTTTCACATCGTCAGACAGCGGCACCTTGCGCATGTGCACTTTCAGGATCTGCTCACGACCACGCACATCAGGCAGCGGGACCACCACCTGGCGATCAAAACGCCCGGGGCGCAGCAGCGCCGGGTCCAGCACGTCCGGCCGGTTGGTAGCGGCGATCACAATCACGCCTTCGTTGCCCTCGAAACCATCCATCTCAACCAGTAACTGATTCAGGGTCTGCTCACGCTCATCGTGCCCACCACCCAGGCCGGCGCCGCGATGGCGACCCACCGCATCGATCTCATCAATGAAGATGATGCAGGGACCCTGTTTCTTGGCCTGCTCAAACATGTCACGAACACGGGACGCACCCACACCGACGAACATCTCGACGAAATCCGAACCAGAGATGGTGAAAAACGGCACCTTGGCCTCGCCGGCAATCGCCCGGGCAAGCAGCGTCTTACCGGTACCCGGTGAGCCCACCATCAACACGCCCTTGGGAATCTTGCCCCCAAGGCGCTGGAACTTGGACGGGTCTTTCAGGAAATCAACGATCTCGCTGAGCTCTTCCTTGGCTTCCTCTACACCGGCCACATCAGCAAAAGTGACGTTAACCTGGTCTTCACCGAGCAAGCGTGCCCGGGATTTGCCGAAGGACATGGCCCCCCGACCGCCACCGCCGCCTTGCATCTGGCGCATGAAATACACCCAGACACCAATCAGCAGCAGGATCGGGAAGGAGGAGATAAACAACTGCATGAAGAAGCCCTGCTTCTCCGGGGGCTTGCCCTTGAAACGCACGTTGTTCTCTTCCAGCATGCCGATCAGCGCAGTATTGCTGGTTTCCGGGTTATAGGTCTGGAACTGGGTCTCCCCGGTCTGCCGTTCACCCAGGATCTTGTCATCCTGGAACGTCACCGTGGCGACGTTGCCCTCCCTGACCTCGCGCAGGAAATCCGAATACTCGACTTCCTCCACACGCCCGGCGGTGGTGTTAAAACTGTTGAAGACGGTGATCAGCACAGCGGCAATCACAATCCACAGAAGCATATTTTTCGACAGGTCGTTCAAATACTTAACCTCGGTTCAATCCAGGATTACACGACTTACGTTATTGGGCCTTGTCGCGTGCATACCCCGTGATTCTTTATATAAATCCATTTCTCAGGGCAACTAGACCCTACACCAATGAATATCCCTGCGCCAGAAGGTAAACCTCCCGGCTACGCGGCCTGGATGCCTTGGGTTTGACAATTTTTACCTTGTCAAATTCCTTCCGCATCTTGGCCAGCAGTTCCTGGGAACCCGTTCCCTGAAACACCTTAACCAGCAAGCTGCCGCCCGGCGACAGCGCCTCCCGGCACAAATCCAGCGACAATTCAGCCAGGTGCATGGCACGAGGCTGATCTACCGCCGGCATGCCACTGATATTGGGGGCCATATCCGACATAACAAGGTCTGCGCGCTTTCCATCGAGCACATCCATCAATTCCTGCAGGACCTCTTCCTCCCGAAAATCGCCCTGGATAAGGTCAACACCCTCCAGGGGCTGCATCTCCAGCAGGTCCAGGCCAACGATATATCCGTTACCCTGGATCTTCTTGGCAGCATACTGACACCATCCTCCGGGGGCGGCCCCCAGGTCGATGATACGCATGCCCTGCTTGATCAGCCGCTCCTTCAGGTCGACCTCTTCCAGCTTGAAAACCGCACGCGAGCGCCAGCCCTCGCGGTTTGCCCGCTGGACGTAGGGGTCGCTGACATGCTCATCCAACCAGCGACGGCTTGATTTACTACGTTTTTTTCCCATCTATCCTATCCGTCCACACGCTAAAGCATGTTGCGGAACACAACTTCGGTATAATTGCCGGATGAATCTTACCGAATCTCAAAAAAAGTCCCTTCGGGGCCTGGCCCACACCCTTAAGCCCATCGTAATGGTGGCCGGCGGCGGTGCCAGTGAAGGCGTGGTCAATGAACTGGACCAGGCACTGACTCATCACGAATTGCTGAAAATCCGGGTCCGCGTAGGCGACCGCGAGGCGCGTGACGAACTCATTGACCAGCTTTGCAGCAAAACCCGCGCAACCCTTGTTCAGCGCATTGGCAACGTGGCGACATTATTCAGGAGAAATCCTGAAAAGCCCAAGATCAAGCTTCCTTCCTAGTCCCCCAGCCAACTTTACCGGGCCATAGCAACACCAGGCCCAACAGGCTTGCCACCAGGTAAACAACGGCTGAGGCACCGTGAATCAACAAAAAATCCTCGCCCGGTGAGCCATCAGGTAACCGGGCGGCATCCATCATGGGACGCAGCCACCAGTGCACCGCGGTCATGCAGGCCATCACTCCGGCAATGCACAGCAACTTCAGGCTGCGGCGCTTGGAACGGGTGCTGGTGTTGATTGTCAGCGCGGCCATTGCCGGGCCGGCCACCAGGGACACCCAAGCCACTGCGGCAAACATCTTGCCCGCAAGCATCCCCGCCAGCGCGGAATCGTCCAGGTTCTCAAACAATACCGGCGCGGCCAGGTAGCCCACGCACCAGATGGTGCCTAGCCATACTGTAAGAACCAGTCGTTTCAGGAAAATCATCATCTGAATTGACCGCCCGGGTCAGATGTACCGAACTTCGATGATTTCGACTTCCCGATCACCGCCAGGGGTACGAACCACAACCACATCGCCCTCTTCCTTGCCGATCAGGGCACGAGCAATAGGTGAGGTATAGGAAATCATTCCGGCCTTGGCGTCGGCTTCATCCTCACCCACGATCTGGTAAGTAATTTCCTTGCCGCTTTCCTCGTCACCCAACAGCACGGTGCTACCGAAAATCACCCTGCCCGACGCAGTTATTTCGGTCACGTCGATGATCTGTGCATGGGAAAGCTTGCCATCCAGGTCCTTAATACGCCCTTCGATAAAACCCTGCTGCTCCTTGGCGGCATGGTATTCGGCGTTCTCTTTAAGGTCGCCATGGGCTCGCGCCTCGGCGATCGCCATGATCACCCTCGGCCGATCAACGCTCTTGAGCTGCTTAAGCTCCACCCGCATTTTTTCCGCGCCGCGAAGCGTCAGTGGAACTTTACTCATCCGGTAATCTCCTCGTGGAGGTCCTGCAATCGATTGACCTCCCCTTCATGAATATGGTCCAGCGCCTGGATCGTGGCGCGCCCTGCTGCAACGGTAGTGTAGTAGGTGACCTTGCGATGTACCGCCTCGGCACGAATTGAACGTGATTCACGGATGGCCTGCTTGCCCTCGGTGGTATTCACGATCAGGTCGATTTCCTCGTTCTTGATCATATCCACAATATGCGGGCGCCCTTCGCTGACCTTGTTGATCTTGGTGACCGGAATACCCTCGGCCTTGAGAGCCGCAGCAGTACCGCCGGTAGCAACCAGTTCAAAACCGCGTTCGATTAACTCCCGGGCCAACAACACACAGCCGGGCTTGTCACGATCATGGACACTCAACAGTGCTGTTCCAAACTGGGGCAACACCACGCCGGCCGCCAACTGGGCCTTGGCATACGCCTCGCCGAAAGAGCGACCAGTACCCATGACTTCGCCGGTAGACTTCATTTCCGGACCAAGAATGGGATCGGTACCCAGGAACTTGGCAAACGGAAATACCGAGACTTTCACCGAGCAGAACGGTGGATTCGGCACGGCCACAACATTCTGGTCCTTGAGCTTGATACCCACCATCGCCCGGGCGCCAACCCTGGCCAGGGGGATGGCGACCGCCTTGGAAACGAAAGGCACAGACCGGGAAGCACGAGGATTCACCTCGATCAGGTAAACATCGTTCCCCTGGATGGCAAACTGGGTATTCATCAGGCCCACGACGTTCAGGGCCTTGGCCAGCTTGCGAACCTGGTCGCACATTTCCTGCTGAATGGTCTCGCTCAGCGTGTGCGGCGGCAGGCAGCATGCTGAGTCACCGGAGTGAACACCCGCCTGCTCCACGTGCTCCATGATTCCGCCAATCAGTACTTCATCGCCATCGCAAACGATATCAACGTCCACTTCCACGGCCATATCCAGGAAGTGATCCAGCAGTACCGGGCTTTCATTGGAGACATCCACCGCGTTCTTCATATAACGACGCAGGTCTTCCTCGCTGAAAACGATTTCCATGGCCCGCCCGCCCAATACGTAGGACGGCCTCACCACCAGCGGATAACCCACATCCACGGCCATGCGTACCGCATCTTCAACGTTACGCGCGGTGCAGTTGGGGGGCTGCTTCAGACCCAGTTCCTGGACCAGCTTCTGGAAACGCTCACGGTCCTCGGCCAGGTCAATTGAATCCGGGCTGGTACCAATAATCGGCACGCCCTCGGCTTCCAGGCCGCGGGCCAACTTCAGCGGCGTCTGGCCGCCATACTGCACGATCACGCCCTCGGGCTTCTCGATGCGCACGATCTCCAGCACGTCTTCCATGGTCAGGGGCTCAAAATACAGCCTGTCTGAGGTGTCATAGTCAGTAGAGACGGTCTCCGGATTACAGTTGACCATGATGGTCTCGTAGCCGTTTTCCTTCAGACCCAGTGCCGCATGCACGCAGCAATAATCAAACTCGATACCCTGGCCGATACGGTTGGGACCGCCACCGAGGATCATGATCTTTCGAGCGTCAGTCGGATTGGCCTCGCATTCCTCGTCATAGGTGGAATACATATAGGCAGTTGAGGTCGCAAACTCCGCGGCGCAGGTATCCACGCGCTTGAACACCGGGCGAACATTCAGTCGTTCCCGCAGGCGACGCACACCTGTCTCGGGCACACCCAACAAACCTGCCAGGCGGCTATCCGAGAAGCCCTTCTGCTTCAGCTGCTTAAGACGTACGGCGTCCAACGCGTCCATGCCCTGCTCGCGAACCATGGCCTCTTCACCCACCAGGTCCTCGATCTGCGCCAGGAACCAGGGGTCCACGGCGGACAGCTCATAGACTTCCTCGAGACTCATTCCCTGGCGGAACCCATCTGCCAGGAACAGAATGCGATCGGGGCCGGCGGCACGAATTTCATATTCCAGTGCAGCCCTGTCTTCATCGGACTCCACGTTTGTCACCTGCTCTACCAGGCCGTCAATACCGGTCTCCAGACCACGCAGTGCTTTTTGCAACGATTCCTGGAAGGTCCGGCCCATGGCCATGACCTCGCCAACGGCCTTCATCTGGGTCGTCAAACGATCCGAAGCGCCCGGGAATTTCTCGAAAGCAAAACGCGGAATCTTGGTGACCACGTAGTCAATTGACGGCTCGAAGGACGCCGGGGTCAGACCACCGGTAATGTCGTTCTTCAACTCGTCCAGGGTATAGCCGATGGCCAGTTTCGCCGCGACCTTGGCAATCGGGAACCCGGTGGCCTTGGAGGCCAGCGCCGAGGAACGGGACACCCGGGGGTTCATTTCAATGACCACCAGTCGCCCGTCTGCCGGGTTGATCGCGAACTGAACGTTGGAACCGCCGGTTTCCACACCAATCTTTCGCAGCACCGCCAGGGAGGCATTACGCATCACCTGGTATTCCTTGTCCGTCAGGGTCTGGGCAGGCGCTACGGTGATGGAATCACCGGTGTGCACACCCATGGGATCCAGGTTTTCAATAGAGCAGATGATGATGCAATTGTCGTTACGGTCACGCACCACCTCCATCTCATACTCTTTCCAGCCCAGCACCGACTCTTCCAGCAGGACTTCGTCGGTGGGGGAAAGATCCAGGCCGCGGGCCACGATTTCCTCGAACTCATCACGGTTGTAGGCAATACCGCCGCCAGAACCGCCCATGGTGAACGAGGGACGAATGATGGTGGGATAACCAATTTCTGCCTGGACAGCCAGCGCCTGCTCCAGGGAATGGGCAATCCGGGCATCGGGCACGTCCAGGCCGATCTCCTGCATGGCGTCCCGGAACTTCTCCCGGTCCTCAGCCATGTCGATGGCTTCCCGGCTGGCGCCGATCAGTTCCACGTTGTACTTCTGCAGCACGCCCTCTCGGACCAGGTCCAGTGCACAGTTCAATGCCGTCTGGCCACCCATGGTGGGCAGCAACACCTGGGGGCGCTCCTTGGCGATCACTCGCTCCAGGGCCCGCCAGTCTATCGGCTCGATGTACACCGCATCCGCGGTTTCCGGATCGGTCATGATGGTGGCGGGATTGGAGTTCACCAGGATAACCCGGTAACCCTCCTCTCGAAGGGCCTTACAGGCCTGGGCGCCGGAGTAATCGAATTCGCATGCCTGCCCAATCACGATGGGGCCGGCACCAATAATCATTACGCTTTGGATGTCATTACGTCTGGGCATAGTCGTTCAGGGCCTGGACAAGTTGTCAATAGTTACTTTAAAAATAGCTTGTAAAGTCTTGTTAAAACTAACTTTTTAAGCTTCTGCTTTCTTACGGGCCTCAACACGATGTCGGAGCATCATTTTCACAAACTGCTCAAACAAAGGTTGTACATCATGGGGACCGGGACTCGCCTCAGGGTGTCCCTGGAAGCTGAACGCCGGCGCCTGGGTATGACGAATGCCCTGCAAAGTGCCGTCGAACAGGGAGCGATGAGTCGCCTCCACGCCCTCAGGCAAGGTCTTCTCGTCAATACAGAACCCATGATTCTGACTGGTGATCATGACTTTCCGCGTGGCCAGGTCCTGAACCGGGTGATTACCGCCATGATGGCCAAATTTCATCTTGATCGTGCTGGCACCGTTGGCCAGGCCCAGTAACTGGTGTCCCAGGCAAATACCGAAAATCGGCACCCCGGTCTTCTGCAGTTTCCTGATTGCCCTGACGGCGTAATCACAGGGCTCGGGATCACCCGGGCCGTTGGAAAGAAATACCCCGTCGGGGGCCAGGGCCATAACTTCCTTGGCGGAAGTCTGGGCCGGCACCACCGTCATACGGCAACCGTAATCTGACAGCAGGCGCAGGATATTTCGCTTGATACCGAAATCGTAGGCCACCACGTGCAAACGCACCGCCTTGCTGGGGAAGTAGTCCACTTCCGGCCAGATGGTGCCGTTGTTCCACTGGTACTGCTCCCGAGTGGAAACCACCTTGGCCAGGTCCATCCCCTTGAGACCGGGGAATGCCTGGGCGGCTTTCAGCGCAGCATCGGTGTCTATCTTGCCTGCCTGGATACAACCCGCCTGGGCGCCCTTCTCTCGAAGAATCCGGGTCAGTTTGCGGGTGTCGATACCGGCAAGGGCCACCACTCCGGCCTGGCGCAGGAACTCGTCCAGGGGCTTGTCTGCCCGCCAGTTGCTATGCAAAAGGGGTAAATCCCTGATAATCAGGCCGGCTGCATGCACCCTGCCAGACTCCAGGTCTTCTGTGTTGGCACCGGTATTGCCAATATGGGGATAGGTCAGGGTCACTATCTGACGGCAGTACGAGGGATCAGTAATGATCTCCTGGTAGCCGGTCATAGAGGTATTGAAAACCACCTCACCAATGGATTGCCCTTCGGCTCCAATGGATACCCCTTGAAAGATAGTGCCATCTTCAAGTACCAAGACTGCAGGCGTCGTCACAATCGCTTCCTTTGTTTCAAAGTTGGGCACGAAGCGGTTCATCGCCGGCGGATGTAGAAAGCGGGACGAGCCCGTTCAAGCTCGTCCCGCCATTTAATTCTCTACTCAGCCACACTCCAAAGTCATTCGCGACCCAGATACGTTGACGCTGAACCGGGGGAATTCTACTTTCTACGGGGTGCCTCTGTCTAATTGAGGCCCAAAACATCGGACATTTCGTACAATCCGGGGGGCTGATCAGCCAGCCACTGCGCAGCCTTCAGCGCTCCTTGGGCAAATGTTGAGCGTTTGCTGACCTTGTGCACCAGTTCCAATCTCTCGCCATCCGCGGCAAACAGCACCGTATGCTCGCCGGCCACATCCCCGGCACGAACCGCTGAAAAGCCTATGCTTCCCGGGCTACGCAACTGCTGGCTGCCGGGAATCCGGTTCTCGGCCAACTCCGCCAGCTCAGCCTTGCGACCCCGGGCCACCGCTTCGCCAAGCTTCAGCGCTGTGCCGGAGGGTAAATCACGCTTGTTACGGTGATGGACCTCGAAAATCTCGGTATCAAACTGCTCACCCAGGGTGCTGGCAGCAATCTCCACCAGGCGATTTAGCAGGGTTACGCCAAGGCTGGTATTGGCAGCCAGCAAGACAGGAACGGTTTTGCTCAGTTCCCGAATAGCCTCCAGCTGTGCAGCGTCGTGGCCGGTTGCACATAGCACCAGGGGGATACCCTGCTCCCTGCATGCATCCAGGTGACTGGCCGTGGCATCCGGCAGGCTGAAATCAATAGCGACCGAGGCCCCGGCAACCGCCTTCGAGGGATTGCCGTCAAAGCGCAGGTCGGGCAAGCCTTTCTGAAGCAGACTGACCGGCTGGGCCAGCAATCCACCCTCGGGCGAACACCCGGCGCCAGAGAGTTCAAACCCGGTATTTCCCGGCAGCAGGGCCAGCACTTCTCGCCCCATACGACCACTGGCCCCCAACAGGGCAATAGACAGCGGTTTATGGGACTGGGTGCTCACGACCCGATATTCTCAAAAAAATTCTTCACCCCGTCCAGCCATCCGCTTTCCTTGGGGCTGTGGCGGGTCCCGTGACCACGCAGGGAATCATCGAATTCATTGAGCATTTTCTTCTGTTTTTCGGACAATTTGACCGGGGTCTCCACGACCGCACAGCAGAACAAATCGCCTACCGGTCCGCCACGCACAGGCTTCACGCCTTTACCCCGCAGGCGAAACACCTTGCCTGTCTGGGTCTCGTGAGGAATTTTCAAAGAGACTTCCCCGGTCAGGGTCGGCACCTTGATGGTTCCGCCCAATGCCGCGGTGACAAAACTGACCGGGACCTCGCAGGCCAGGTCGGCGCCATCGCGCTCAAAAATCTTGTGATCCCGTACATGAATCTCCACGTACAGATCGCCGGCGGGGCCACCTGAACGGCCCGCCTCACCCTGGCCACCCAGTCGAATCCTGTCTCCAGTATCCACACCGGCCGGCACATTCACTTCCAGCTTGCGGTTCTCGCGGATACGGCCCTGGCCAGAGCATTCCCCACAAGGATCCTTGATGGTCTTGCCGTTACCCCGGCATGCCGGACAGGTCTGCTGCACAGAAAAGAAACCCTGCTGCATGCGTACCTGACCCACACCACCACAGGTTTCACAGTCCACTGGACTGGAACCCTCGGCAGCACCACTTCCGCTACAGCCCCCACACTCAACCATGCTGGGCACATCAATGGTGACGGCTTCACCGGCCACCGCCTGCTCCAGGTCCAGATCGAGGGAGTAGGCAAGATCAGCGCCCCGAAAGACCTGGCTGCGAGCGCGTCGACCGCCCCCGCCAAAGATATCTCCGAACACATCACCGAACATGTCGCTGAACGCATCAGCGCCGCCACCGCCGCCGAAGCCCTGTCCGCCGGCAGAAGGATCCACACCGGCATGACCATAGCGGTCATAGCGGGCGCGCTTATTTTCGTCGGTCAGGACTTCGTAAGCCTCTTTGGCTTCCTTGAAGAGGTCTTCAGCGCCTGCGTCGTCCTGGTTCCGGTCGGGATGATGCTTCATCGCCAGGCGCCGGTAGGCCTTTTTCAGGTCTGCCGCTGATGCGCCCCGTTCTACCCCCAGGACCTCGTAATAATCGCGTTTGGACATTCCTCACCGTTACTCTTTTTTCTACTGGAAATAATCCCAAGAAGCCGCCGCGACCTGTTAACGATCGCGGCGGCTACCTGGTTGAATCAAGATGCCCGAGGGTATCAGGCTTTCTTGTCTTGGTCGTTGTCTTTGACTTCTTCGAATTCGGCATCGACCACATCATCAGCGCCGCCGGGAGCTTCGCCGCCTTCAGCCTGGCCTTCAGCAGCCGCCTGCTCCTGGTACACACGCTGTGCCAGGGTAGCGGAAACCTCGGACAATGCCTTGCTCTTGGCCTCGATGGCATCCTTGTTCTCACCCTTGAGGGCTTCGCGCAATTCACCCACCGCAGCTTCGATACCGCTGCGCTCTTCGGGCTGGACCTTCTCGCCAAGATCTTCCAGTGACTTCTCAGTCGCATGCAGCAGACCATCAGCCAGGTTACGAGCCTCGACCAGTTCGCGGAACTTGCGATCTTCCTCGGCGTGAGCCTCGGCGTCTTTCACCATCCGATCCACATCATCATCAGACAGGCCACTTGAGGCCTTGATGACAATCTTCTGTTCCTTGTTGGTCGCCTTGTCCTTGGCCGAGACGTTCAGGATACCGTTGGCATCGATATCGAAAGTCACCTCGACCTGGGGCAGACCACGCGGTGCAGGAGGAATATCACTGAGATCAAAACGACCCAGTGACTTGTTGTCCATGGCACGATCACGCTCGCCCTGCAGCACATGAATGGTTACTGCAGTCTGATTGTCGTCAGCCGTGGAGAAAACCTGGTTCGCCTTGGTCGGGATAGTGGTGTTCTTGTCGATGAGCTTGGTCATCACGCCACCCAGGGTCTCGATACCCAGCGACAGCGGGGTAACGTCCAGCAGCAGCACGTCTTTGACCTCACCGGAGAGCACGCCACCCTGGATCGCGGCGCCAATCGCCACCGCCTCATCAGGGTTCATGTCCTTACGGGGCTCACGAGCAAAGAACTTCTTCACTTCTTCCTGAACCTTGGGCATACGGGTCTGACCGCCGACCAGGATCACGTCATCAATTTCCGATACCTTGAGTCCGGCATCCTTAAGGGCAATGCGGCAGGGCTCGATGGTACGGGCAATCAGGTCTTCAACCAGGGATTCAACCTTGGCACGGGTCAGCTTGATGCTCAGGTGCTTGGGACCGGAGGCATCAGCGGTGATGTACGGCAGGTTAACTTCACTTTGCTGTGACGTTGAGACCTCGATCTTGGCCTTCTCGGCAGCTTCCTTGAGGCGCTGCATGGCCAGCGGATCCTTGCGGATATCCACACCACTTTCTTTTTCGAACTCGGCAGCCAGGTAATCAATCAGGCGCTTGTCGAAATCTTCACCACCGAGGAAGGTGTCGCCATTGGTGGCCAACACTTCAAACTGGTGCTCACCGTCAATCTCGGCAATCTCGATGACCGAGATATCGAAGGTACCGCCACCCAGGTCATACACTGCAATCTTGCTGTCACCGCGCTTCTTGTCCAGGCCGTAGGCCAGGGCTGCTGCGGTGGGCTCGTTGATGATGCGCTTGACCTCAAGACCCGCGATACGTCCGGCATCCTTGGTCGCCTGGCGCTGGGAGTCGTTGAAGTAGGCCGGCACAGTGATCACAGCTTCGGTCACCGGCTCACCAAGGTAGTCCTCGGCGGTCTTCTTCATCTTCATCAACACGCGAGCGGAGACTTCCGGCGGGGCCATCTTCCTGCCGTTCACCTCTACCCATGCATCGCCGTTTTCGGCGCCTACAATCTTGTAAGGCACCATCTCGATGTCCTTCTGCACCACCTCGTCATCGAAACGACGACCGATCAGGCGCTTGACCGCAAACATAGTATTGGTCGGGTTGGTAACAGCCTGGCGCTTGGCCGACTGGCCCACCAGCCATTCATCGTCCTTGGTCTGTGCGACGATCGACGGTGTGGTGCGATCACCCTCACTATTCTCGATGACCTTGGGCTTGTCGCCCTCCATGATGGCGACGCAGGAGTTCGTTGTCCCCAGGTCGATTCCAATCACTTTACCCATGACTTTATTCTCCGAAAAAAGATGTACATAAACTTGTACTGATTAATTGGGTTGCCAAAAGGCTTTTCAAGCCCGCCCGGCATCTATTCTGGTGCGCGGGCCACAATTACCCGGGCAGCGCGCAACGTTCTGTCGTGGATCCGGTAGCCTTTCTGGACAACCAGCAGCACGGAATCCGGCTCAGCGTCCGCCGAAGGCTGGGTCGCCATGGCCTCGTGCCACTCCGGATCAAAGGGTTCGCCCAGCGGATCAAGCTGGGTGATACCAAACTTCTCCAGGGCGCCAAGCACCAGCTTCAAGGTAGCCTGCATGCCTTCGCGGACCGCCTCAGAACCTTCCCCGGCGGCAGCCTCAAGACCCAGCTCCAGACTGTCCACAACCGCCAGCAACTCGCCGGCCAGGCGTTCCACGCCATATTTGTGGGCCCGCTCAAGCTCTCGCTCGGAGCGCTTGCGGACGTTATCCAGCTCTGCCAGTGACCTCATGTACTGATCGCGATACTCCTCCGCCTGAAGCGTCGCCTTGGTCAATTCGTCCTCGGGCTGCCCTGTGGCCTCAGCCTGGGCTTCCTGGGAACTCTCCGGTGCATCTTCTGCCGGATCCTGGGGTTTATCGTTGGAGCTTTGCTGCTCAGCGGTCATTGATTGGGCCTCCAAAATACATACACACGGACCCCGCCCATGCCGGGCAACGGTCCGAAAAACGTCAAGCTTGCTGCTGAATGGGGTCGGGTTACTTGGAATTCAAGGCCGAACCGAGCAATTTTGCTGCCACATCCACAATTGGGATCACCCGCTCGTAGGCCATGCGGGTGGGGCCAATAACCCCTAGAACCCCCACCACGTCGTCATTGGCGGTGTACGGGGCCACCACCAGGGAACAATCGTCCATCACGGAATAGCCGGATTCCTCACCAATAAATATCTGTACGCCCTGGGCATTAACCACCTTATCCAGCATTCCCAGGATGTCACGCTTGGTATTAAAGGCATCGAACAGGCGGCGCAGCTTGTCCACGTCGTGCAACTCGGCGAAGCCCATCAGGTTGGTCTCCCCCGCCATTACGAAATTGTTCTGGTCCTCGGGAGAAAATGCGTGCTGGGCCATGTTGATGGCGTCCATCATCAGTCGGTTCATGCTTTCCCGGGTGGATTTCATCTCCGCCACCAGGATGTCACGGACCTCGGCGATCTCTCGCCCGGCGAACTTCTCGTTCAGGTAATTGGCCGCCCGGACCAGTTCCTCGGAGCTGTAATCCCTATCCAGCTGGAGAATACGGTTTTGCACTTCCCGGTCATTAATGACGATGATCGCCAGGACCCGCTTGTCAGACAGGGACAGAAACTCGATCTGCCTCAGCGAGGCATGGGGCTGGCGAGGGGTTGTGACAACACCGGCCAGGCTGGTCAGGGACGAGAGCATGGCGGAGGTCGAGGCCACCAGGGACTGCTGGTCTTGTGCACCAACGGAAATCTTGCTTGCCAATACCCGCATTTCATTGCTCGACAGCGGCTTTATCCGCAGCAAGGTATCGACAAAAAAGCGGAATCCCCGCGGCGTGGGAACCCTGCCTGCGGAGGTATGGGGCGAACTGACAAAGCCCATTTCCTCCAGATCCACCATCACATTACGTATTGTGGCGGCACTGAGGTCCAGCCCTGAGTCCCTGGACAAGGTTCGCGAACCCACGGGCTGACCCTCGCGAATGTATCGCTGCACCAGTACTTTGAGCAGGTGCTGGGCGCGTTCGCCCGGGAACATATCGTTTATTACGTCGCCCATGGGGTTCCTATGAAAAAACGCTTGCAATCAGGTATTGATCGGTCAAGATTGCAATTGCGCTGGACCGCTGTCAAGCAAGCTAAACCACAGCAAAACAGGTAGGTCATTTAGCGCACCGGAGATATCCGAGAGTGCTGTAGAATAAGCCCTAAGACAGCGTTTTTCGTAGAAAAACCGCTTTACCCCTGCAGATACATGATAGACAACCGTTACTGATTGGCAGTTTTGGCACAAACCAGTTTATGCATACAACATTTAAAACGATCGGGCTCATGGGCCGCACAGTGGACCCGCTTATTCGCGAGACTGTGGAGAGCATCGCCCAGTTCCTGCGCCAGCGAGGACTGAAAGTCCTGGCTGAAGACACCATTGGCATGGCTTTCGACGATGTAAAGCTGACCAATTTTCCGGCAGATGACCTGGTCCAGGAAGTGGATATGGTCATCGCAGTGGGCGGCGACGGCACCATGCTGCATGCCAGCAGGCCGGCAGCCAAGGCCGGGGTTCCCCTGCTGGGTGTTAACCGCGGACGACTGGGATTCCTGGCGGATGTCACCCCCGACAAGATGCTGGAGATGCTGGAGCAGATTCTGGCCGGCCAGTACTTGGTGGAACAGCGGCAGATGCTGCACGCCACCCTGGAAGACAAGGATGGCAATAAAGAAGCCATGGCACTGAACGACGTATGCCTGCAGCGATGGGATACCGGTCGGATGCTGGAATTCGAAACCTGGATTGATGGTCGCTACGTAAACACCCACGGCGGCGACGGACTGGTGGTCGCCACGGCAACCGGTTCCACCGGCTACGCCCTGTCCTGCGGTGGACCGATTTTGCAACCTGACCTGAACGCCCTGGTCATGGCGCCTATTTGCCCGCATACACTCAGCGACCGACCCATCGTGGTCAGCGGCGATTCCAAGATCGAGATTCGCCTGCTGGAACGCGCCGGCGCCAGCGCCCAGATCACCTGTGATGGCCAGACCCTGGGTCCCATCACACCCGGCCAGAACGTCACCGTGGACAAGGCACAACGCAGCGTGACCCTGCTACATCCCAAGGGCTACGACTACTACCGCATCCTGCGCTCCAAATTGCACTGGGGCCGCAGCAGCATGCAGCGAAGCAGGCCCGAGGACTAGGCGGTCATGCTCAGCCATCTACACATTCGCAATTTCGCGATCATCGACGAGGTTGAACTGGAACTGGACCAGGGCCTGAGCGTCCTGACCGGCGAAACCGGTGCCGGCAAGTCCATCCTGCTGGATGCCCTGGGCCTGTTGCTCGGGGATCGGGCGGATGCGAGCTTTGTGCGCCATGGCGCCCAGCGAGCCGAACTCAGCGCCAGCTTCGAACTGGATAAGCTTCCCGAGGTCCAGGCCTGGCTGGACGAGCAAGACCTGGGCGATGAAGATCAAGTCCTGCTCCGGCGCAGCCTGGGCTCAGACGGTCGCTCCCGGGCCTACATCAACGGACAAAGCGTCCCGGTGCAGACCCTGCGCAGCCTGGGCGAGCAACTTGTAGATATTCATGGTCAGCACGAGCACCAGAGCCTCTCAAAACGATCTGTGCAGCTGGACCTGGTGGATTACCACGGCAAATTGCTGGAGCAGCGCGAGGAACTCGCCGGCGCCTATCGCCAGTGGCGATCCCTCGAGGAGCGCCTGGCACAGCTACAAAGCAGCGAGTCCGACCGCACAGCCCGACTGGACCTGCTGCGTTACCAGTCCCAGGAGCTAACCCAGCTGGGCCTGAGCAAGCAAGAGCTGCCAGAACTGGAAGAAGAACATCTAAAGCTGGCCAACTCGGGACGACTCGCGGAGCAATCCCGGGCCAGCCTGGACGCCCTGTACGAGGCGGACGAGAGCAATGCCTACCAACTGCTGTCGGGGGCCGTGCACCAGCTGGAGCCACTGGCCGCACTGGATCCGGACCTGGCCGGGGTACTGGCCATGGTCAAGGAAGCCTCGATACAGGTGCAGGAGGCCTCTGACGAGCTTGGGCGCTACTTGTCTGAGCTGGATATGGATCCGGCCCGCCTGGAGTGGGTGGAAGATCGCCTGTCCGCAATACATTCCCTGGCCCGCAAGCACCGCTGCGAAGCCGAGGAGCTGCCGGAACTGGCAGACAAGCTGGCCGAAGAATTAAACGAACTGGAAAACGCCGACCAGAGCCTTGAGAAACTCTCCGCCCAGAGCAAGAACGCCCGGGAGACCTATCTCAAGCTTGGAAAAACCCTTTCCGGCAAACGCAGCAAGGCCGCGAAAGAGCTGTCCCAACAGGTCAGCGCCATCATGCAGCAACTGGGCATGCAAGGCGGCAAGATGGTCATCTCGGTTGAGCAGCTACCCGAAAGCCAGTACAAGCTGGACGGTCTGGACAAGGTGGACTTCCTGGTCAGCGCCAATCCCGGACAGCCGCCCGGCGCCTTGTCAAAAGTCGCCTCCGGAGGCGAACTCTCCCGCATCAGCCTCGCCATACAGGTAGTGGCCGCCGCTGCCAGCCGCATTCCCAGCATGGTCTTCGACGAGGTGGATGCCGGGGTGGGCGGTGGCATAGCCGAGATCGTCGGTCAGCGCATGCGTGAGCTCGGCCAGGAGCGCCAGGTACTGTGCGTCACCCACCTGCCCCAGGTGGCCAGCCAGGCCCACCGCCACCTGAAAGTCACCAAGCTCACCGATGGCGAGCACACCCGCACCCGCATCAATGCATTAAACGAATCCGAAACCGTTGAAGAACTGGCGAGGATGCTGGGGGGCGTGAAAATCACCGAGCGTACCCGGGAGCATGCCAGGGAAATGCTGGAAACCGCGGCGCAACCTGCCCGCCGCAAGGCGCGCTAGGACTCTGAATCGCCCTGCTTGCCGGGGCATTCTTCCCGCTGGCAATGGCCATAGATGATCATGGAATGATCGGCAATCTTGAAGCCATGTTCCGTGGCAATCTCTTCCTGGCGCTGCTCGATGCTCTGGTCCACGAATTCTTCAATCATGCCGCAGTCGATACACACGAGATGGTCATGATGGGGGTTATCGTCCAGCTCAAAGACTGCATGGCCGCCTTCGAAATTATTGCGGCTTACCAGCCCGGCAGTTTCAAATTGGGTCAGTACCCGGTACACCGTGGCCAGCCCGAAATCTTCCCCCTGCTCAACCAAAAGGCGGTAGATTTCCTCGGCACTAAGGTGACGCTTGTCGCTGGAATCAAGCACTTCCATGATTTTCACCCGTGGTAGGGTTACCTTCAGTCCTGCTTTACGAAGCTCTTTGCTCAATGTCTTTTTTCATCCTTTGTTCGACCAAGCCTGTTCCAAGGCGATTTTTGTTGTAGTATTTCCGCCGCATTATTACCCACCCACAACTTTGGCTCCAGCGTGACACATAAAAACCACAGAATCCCGACTTTATCCCGCTTCGCCAAACCGGTGATTGCGCTGTTATGCGCGCTTTCACTTGCCGGCTGCGTCTACAAGGTGGATATCCTCCAGGGCAATCACCTGGACGATGAAGCTATTGAGCAGGTGGAAATCGGGATGACCCGAAGCCAGGTCCGCTTCATTCTTGGCACCCCCATGGTGAAGGACCCCTTCCACGAGTCCAGGTGGGACTACGTGTACTACTTCAAGCGCGGCGGGAATTACGATCCCATCCGCCAGCGGCTGGTGGTGTACTTTGAGGACGACAAGGTGGCTTCCATTGACAAGGATGCGCCAATCGACTGACCACCAGTCGTGGCCCAAGAGGTTCCGGGGTTTGACCGGGATCCTCAGTCTTCCCCTGATTCCTTTTTGCTGGTGTTGCCCATGGTCTTGCCCTCGGCGGCCAGGCGTCGCCTGACTTCCTTGGGGTCAGCCTTCAGCGGACGGTAAATCTCCACCCTCTCCCCGGGCTGCAACACCTCATCGGCCTTGGCCATGCGGCCAAAGATTCCCAACTTGGAATTGGCAATATCAATCTCGGGATAACTTTCCAGGATGCCCGATGCCCGCACGGCCTCGATCACCGTGGTTCCCACGGCAACCTCAAGCGCCAGCAAAGTCTGCTTCTGCGGCAGTGCGTAGACCACCTCAACCTTTATTTTAGAGTCGCTTGCCATAGACCACTTCCGCTCGCCGAACAAAGGCGTCAACCAGGGAGTTACAGGTATCTTCAAACACCGGGCCAAACACCCTGGCCAGCAAGGAACTGGAAAATTCGAAATTCACCTTGAACTCAACCTTGCAGGCGCTTTCGCCCAGGGTATGGAACAACCAACTGCCGTCCAGCTTCTTGAATGGGCCGGACACCAGGCTTACCTGAATACTCTCGGCCAGCACATTTTGATTAAGCGTCGTGAAGCTCTTGGAGATGCCTGCACGGGACAGTTCGATACTGGCCTTTACCTGCCGCTTCTGACGTTCATGCACTTCGCTGCCGCTACACCAGGGCAGGAATTCCGGGTAGGTCTCGATACCGTCCACCAGCGCATACATCTCACCTGGAGAATACGGAACCAACGCGCTGCGAGACAGACCTCTCATGCCGGGTTACAGCTTGATAAGACCGGTAGCGTGCAGGAACACAAGGACCACGGCCGCAGGCGCCACGAACCTGGCCATGAAACGCCAGCCTCGATAAATGAATCCGGTACCCACGCCCAGCTCTTCGCTACTCGAATTACGGCAAAGCACCCAGCCGGCAAACACCGTGATCAGCAAACCGCCAATGGGCAGCAGGATATTGGTCGACAGGTACTCGACGTTGTCGAATATCGTCCCCTGCCAGAACACCACGTCCTTGCCGATGCTGAAGGAGAACACCGTTCCCATGCCCAGCAACCAGGCAGCGAATGCCACGATGATGGCGGCCTCGGCCCGGGGACGATAAAAAGTCTCTACGATCCAGGCCACGGCAGGCTCGATCAATCCAATCGATGAGGTCCATGCGGCGAAAGTCACCAGCACGAAGAACAAGGCGCCGAAGTAAATGCCTCCAGGCATTTGACCAAAGGCCAGCGGCAGGGCCTCGAACACCAGTCCCGGACCCGATGCCGGATCCAGACCATTGGCGAAAATGATCGGGAAGATAACCAGACCCGCCAGGATGGCGATCAGGGTATCGGCCAGCACCACGGTCAGGGCGCTACTGGTGATCGGCGTACCTTCAGGCAGGTAGGCGCCGTAGGCCATAACCGTGCCCATGCCCACGCTCAGGGTAAAGAATGCCTGGCCCAGGGCCACCAGCACCGCCTCAGAAGTCAGGGCATCGAAATTCGGCGTGAACATAAACTCGACGGCCCGGGCGAAATCGCCCTCGATGTAGCTGTATGCCACCAGGACCAGCAACAGGACCATCAGCAGCGGCATCAGGATTCGGATCGCACGCTCCAGGCCATGCTGCACACCCAGCGCCACCACCACCGCCGTCATCACCATAAAGACCGTGTGGCCGATGGTGCTGATGGTCAGACTGCTGGAGGTGGTTTCAAACAGCGAGACCACCCGCTCCAGGTCCGCGCCACTGTAGGCACCGGTGAAGCTGTTAACAATGTAGGACAAGATCCAACCCGCGATCACACTGTAGAACGACAGGATCAGGAATCCGGCAAGCACACCGATACCACCGAGCCATTGCCAGTGCCGGGTACTACCCTCTTCCTCGCCCAGGATGCGCATCGTGGCAATCGGATTGCGCCGGCCGCGACGGCCCAGCAGTATTTCGGAGGTCATGATAGGCAGTCCCACGGCAAACACCGCGACCAGGTAGACCAGCACAAAGGCGCCACCGCCGTACTCGCCAACCACATAGGGAAACTTCCAGATATTTCCCAGGCCCACGGCGGAACCCGTGACTGCCATAACGAAGGCCAGCCTTGAGGACCAATGGCCGTGTAATGAGGATCTGCGACTCGTTGAGCCCGCAGCCTGCTCGTTCATAATTGCCTACCCAGTATGAAAGGGTGCGAATTCTGAGCCAAAACACTCTGCCGAACAACAGCAAAATCCCAATAACGCAAAGGTTTCGGTTACTTCTCCAGCCCCGTATAATCCGCCGCTACATCAGCCAGGTCCAATTTTTGGCCTGGCACAGCCCCCCGGAACACCGTTACCGGGCAGGACATTGGTCACAGGGAAGCATGAGCAGCAAGGGTAAAAAACACAAAGGCAGCCCCAATACCATCGCCCTCAACAAGAAGGCGAGGTTCGAGTTCTTCATTGAGGAGAACGTGGAGGCCGGCATCGCCCTGGAAGGTTGGGAGGTCAAGTCCCTGCGTGAGGGTCGCGCCCAGATCACTGAGAGCTATGTGCTGCTGCGCGATAACGAGGCCTACCTGTTCGGCTGCCACATCACGCCCCTGCCCACCGCCTCTACCCACATCCACCCGGATCCCACCCGAACCCGCAAGCTGCTGATGCACCGGCGGGAGATCGACCGGCTGATCGGCATGGTGGATCGCAAGGGCTACACCCTGGTGCCACTTAGCCTGTACTGGAGCAAGGGACGGGCCAAGCTGGACGTGGGCCTGGCCAAGGGCAAAAAGATGCACGACAAGCGCGATAACGAGAAAGATCGCGACTGGGAACGCCAGAAATCCCGCATCATGAAAGCGAGTAAAAGATAGTTTTTTAGTCGTTTTTGGCCGTTTTTGACCCCATTTAGGCCATTTTTATCGCTTTTGGCTAAAAAATCACCAATTCCGCCCAGCCTTGCAAAATCCCCGTTCGACACCATATACAGGGTGCGGCTACACTACCGCCCTCGCCTGCTTGCGGGCGAGAAGATTACACCGGGGGCGACATGGCTTCGACGTGGGTATCGAAACTCCGGGTGCATGCCGAGGTGCAAGTTCCTCGTAAAACTGTTTGCAAAACTTTAGTTGCCAACGACGACAACTACGCACTAGCTGCTTAAAAACCAGCCTATTGCCCTCTGGCCCGATCGTGCTTGTGCGATTTGGATTTCAGGGGTCATCCTTCACAAGATCGCGAGTAAGGCATGTCTGGGGCCGAGCCGTTAAAACCTAACTAGACTGGTTTGTAGTTTTCCTCGCCCATCGGGTAGCCGCAAACAAGATCAAAGTATGGGATAAGCATGTAGAGCCTGTAGCGGAGGGCTTGCGGACGCGGGTTCGATTCCCGCCGCCTCCACCAA